>CAJMRP010000036.1 GCA_905215765.1 uncultured bacterium | reverse complement strand
CATTGCGCGCGTGGCGGCCATGGCCCATGCGGCCGGTGCGCTGGTGATCGTCGATGCCTCTCAGTCTGCCGGCACGGCGCGTATCGATATGCATGCCATGGGGCTCGACATTGTGTGCTTTACCGGCCACAAGGGGCTCATGGGGCCCCAAGGCACCGGCGGCCTGGCCGTGGCGGAGGGCATTGACGTGGCTCCGTGGGCCATGGGCGGTACGGGCGTGCACAGCTTCGACGCGCTGCAGCCGCTTGAGTGGCCCACGCGCTTGGAGGCCGGTACGCTCAACGGCCATGGCATCGCGGGCCTTTCTGCCGGCCTTGACTTTATCGAGGCACAAGGCGGGGTCGAGGCGATTGCGGCTCGTGAGCGCGCGCTTGCTGATCGCTTCCTTGCCGGTGTGCGCGAGATTCCGGGTATTAAGCTCTACGGCGCCTTTGACCAGCTGACGCGCTCGGCGATCGTGTCGCTCAACGTGGGCGATATCGACTCTGCCGAGATCTCGGACGCGCTCATGCAAGGGTGGGGGATTGCGACGCGCCCCGGTGCCCATTGCGCTCCGCTCATGCACCGTGCGCTGGGGACCGAGCGCCAGGGCGTCGTCCGCTTCTCGTTTGGGTATTTCAACACGGACGAGGAAGTCGACACCGCAATCGACGCTTTGCGCGATTTAGCCTGCTAGAGCGTATATACTTGCGGGACGGGTCTTTTGCCCGTCCCGTTTTTGTTTCGACCCGAAAGGTGGTCCCATGGCTTCATCCGCCCCGCGCGGCCTGCGCCCCGACCATGTCGTCACCGTCGGCATCGCCCTGTTCTCGATGCTCTTTGGCGCCGGTAACCTCATCATTCCGCCGCTGTTGGCGCTCCAAGCTGGAACTGCCACGCCGCTTGCCATGATTGGCTTCCTTATCGCCGCCATCGGCCTGCCCGTGATGGGTTTTATTGCTGTGGCGCTCGCCGGAACGGCGCGTGAGCTTGCCGGTCGTGTGCACCCCAAGTTCGGCGAGTTCTTCGTTGCGGCAGTATACCTGGCCATCGGCCCGTGCCTTGCCATTCCGCGTACGAGTTCCACGGCGTTTGAGATGCTGGTACCGTTGCTGCCCGAGGGTGTTTCGCTCGGCACGGCACGTCTGGTGTTTGCCATCGGGTTCTTCGTAGTCGCGTTTGTGCTCACGCTGCGCCCCGGCGTCATCACGCGCGTGCTCGGTCACATTACGGGTCCCGCGCTCATTGCGCTCATCGTGCTCGTTGTCGGCACTGCCGTGATCTCGCCGCTGGGACCGGCTGCCGCGCCGCAGGCTCCCTACAATGCCGGCGCTGCCGTGCAGGGCTTTCTGACTGGCTATCAGACCATGGACCTGCTCGCGTCGCTCGCCTTCGGCATCATCATCGCCGAGACCATCCACGAGTTGGGTGTTACCGATGACAAGCGCGTGGCTTTTGAGATTTCGCGTTCCGGTGTGATCGCCGGTGTGCTCATGGCCATCATCTACTGCGGCTTGGGCCTTGCCGGTATGCAGCTCGGCACCGTAATGCATGATGCCACCAACGGCGCTGCCATCCTTGCTCGCTCTGCCTCCATGCACTTTGGCCTTGCCGGCACGGTCGTGGTCTTCGCCATCTTCTTCCTTGCCTGCATGAACGTTTGCATTGGCCTTATCAGCTGCTGCTCGCGCTACTTCTGCGAGACGTATGTGGTCGAAGGGGGAGCGGAGGCTTCCGAGGAGACCATGCGCCGTCCTTTTGCGATTCTCGCCTTTGTGTTCGCGGCGTCTTCGTGCGTGCTCTCCAACGTGGGCCTCGACGTGATTCTTATGTTCTCGGTGCCCATGCTTAATGCCTTATATCCCGTTGCCATTGTGCTGGTGCTTATGGGCCTGATGCACGGCTTTTGCGACGCGCATCCGCAGGTTTGGGTTTGGGTCGGCGGCGTGGTCGCGGTGCAGAGCGTGATCACCTCGGTCCGCGACGCGTTCTTTACTGGTGCGTGGCTGCCGTTCGATGCGTTGCCGCTGGCAGATATCGGTGCTGCGTGGGCACCGGTTGCTGTGGCGGCGTTTGTGATCGGTCTGGTTCATAGCCAGTTTGTCACACATTCGAGGAGCTAGGGTATCGTCGCTTGCACAGGCGGGAAGTCTCCCCTATAATTTCCTTCGCTTTGGGACACGCAAGGTTTATGCCTTAGCTGCTCAACACCTTCGGGACGTGGCGCAGTTTGGTAGCGCGCCTGCTTTGGGAGCAGGATGTCGCAGGTTCAAATCCTGTCGTCCCGACCATATCTTGCGGGCGTAGTTCAATGGTAGAACCCCAGCCTTCCAAGCTGATGACGCGGGTTCGATTCCCGTCGCCCGCTCCATAAGATAGATGAATGGCTCTGGTTCCTTTTGGGACCAGAGCCATTTTCATATACATGCCGGGACCCCACATCCCCTTCTAAGTTGCGGTGAAATAGTTCCCGATTAGCCGCAAAAGCTGTTATCCAGGAACTATTTCACCGCAACTTATTGAGACCGAGCGGGCTGGGTCGATGATGGGTTCTGTTGTCGAGAAGATGAGGGCAGCCGGTCAGGGGTCTGCGTAGGGCTTTGTGGTTGGTATGCCGTAGCCGCGCATCATGGAGCCGAACGCTTTGACATCGTAGGTGTCTGAGAGCTTGAAATGAATGACGTTGTGGCCCATGGCACGCAGGTTCGCGTCGCGCATGAGGGCAGCTCGATAGGTTTTTGCCGCAGTATGTTCCGGATCATTTTGGGCATCGTCCTCAAACTTGCCTAGTCCATGCAGCTCAGCCAGCATCCAAGAGCCGTCTGGCATCTGCCAGCCGTAATCTGCCAAATAATAGCCGGCGTTTCCCGGTCGAGTGATTTCAACCTGAAGTTCGGGAGCGGCAACTCCCGCCAGAATCATTGCCGCCCGTGCCTCGGATTCTCCACCGTTATCCGATCTGCCATCCATGTGTTCAAAAACGTCAAATGCGCGCGCGATGCCGTGCAGTCCGCGGCAGTTCGCTTGTGCATATGCACGCAATTCTTCACGCTCGACACCGTACTCACGAGCCAACCCGTCGACATAGCCTAGTGCATATCGAAAAGTGCCCGTTCGGGCGATGTCGACCACCGTGCGATATGGATTCGTTAACGTAAAAGGACCGAGCTGCCATACGTCGCCCGGCCGCCAGCGTCGGTATTCAACGAATTCGTACATATCGCGTCTGGTGGAACGCGGCAACAGCACTTGCACCTTGTCGAGAAGCGAATATGCAGAACCGATGCCATAGAGCAGTGCCGCCGTTGCTCCACAAAACACGGCATTCGGTTCAACGACCGCAATAGCGGATGCCAATTGAAAGATGCGATCTTCGACGCCGAGGTCATTCCAATACGCGGGATCAGCGTAGACATGGTTGTAGAGTCGAATAATCATCTCTTTTTGCATGAGCGCGTAGGCACAGCGTTCATCCCATTTTTTGGTAGCTACAAACAGGTGCCCGCCATGATGGGCCTCGAATAACCGGAAGAACAGCTCTAATTGCGGTTTGGTACAGCGTTTATCATGACTCATTTTCGACCCCATGGTCTCGAGGGGGAGTGAATGACACTACGCTATCCCATATTTGGCCCGCCTGACCTTGCCATGAACTGACCAAAAGCTTGACGGGGCAGGTCAGAGTCATGAGTCGTAGCCAAACATATCGGCAAACGGTTGATTAGTGCCCCTCGGCGGCACTAAAAACCACCCTTACAGAAAGTTGCGGTGGAATAGTTCCTGAAAGGCTCGAATAAGCCTAAATCCAGGAACTATTTCACCGCAACTTAGGAGGGGATGGGGCTAAGGGGCGGGCAATGCCGTTGTCTGTCGGTTAGCTGCGGGGGCGGTGGCGGAGCTTGTCGATGGTGGAGTCGGTGCTTCGGCTGCGGGCTTCGGCGGCGCGGCTGCGGGCTTCGGCTGTGGTTTGGCGCTGGCGGCGGTAGTCGATCATGCCTTGGATGATGGGCTTGCCAAAGCTCACGACATCATCGTTGTAGATGGCGGTACGGGCGGCAAGCAGACAGTCGGTAAAGTCCATATGGGTCTTGCCAAAGAGTTTGATGGCAAGGGCGACAACGGTGGGCTCGTCGATCATGACGTCATCGAGCAGCCTTCTCATGGCCGTAGCAATCTCAACGCGGGGAACCTTATAGACGTCGCGCAGCGTGACCACGACACGCGTGATGATTTCGGGGTAGACGCGAGCGGTGCGCGTGGCGATGACCTTGGCGGCGCGCGGGGACAGAACTTCGTCGTCGTCAAGCAGGTAGCGTAGGATAACGGTCTCGTCGATGATGGTGCTACTCATGGATATCTACTTCCTCGGGACCCAAAATCGAATCGTCGCTTTCCGTGGCAAGGTATTCAATCCAGGCATTGCGCTCCTCGGCGCGGCGATTGGGGTCACCATATGCTTTGAGCGATCCATAGGCGGCGGTGCCGTCCTTTGAGCGCACGGCGACCGGCTGAAAGGGAAGCTTGCGCATCAAAATGCTCTGCGCGACAAATAGACGGACGGCCTCGGCAAGCGATGTGCCCATGGCGTCGTAGAGATGCTCGGCATGCTGCTTGTCTTCCTCGCGAATGCGCACCTACAGGATGGCTCTTTTTTGCGTCGATGACATCACTGCCCTCCCTTAGCTAGCGTGCAATATAGTCGGTCAAATGCGGTATATGCCGACATCTTAGATTCTTATAACCATTACTTTATTTCACTCAAGTAAATAACCATTAACACGAATATAAGTGTAGTACATCCAAAATGAGAGCGCGTAAAAATCTCTGAGGCGTACGCATGTAATACACTCACCTTTATAGCTTTTAGAGAATAATTCCAACCTGCCAAAACCCCTGCAATACACTCGTATTGCAGGGCCTATGCTCAAGTTTGCCCCCTGCAACTGCGTATATTTAGCCTGTATATCGTTGGAGGAACTCTATCGAAGCGCCTGTTTCGCCGCATGCGCTCGATACGCCGATGCCAGGCCACGGGCGGCTTGGGGCAACGTCGACAGGGTCTCTCCGGCATGGGATTCAGGAGGGAGTGAACAACATGGGCAATAAACGAGTCGTAGCCGATTCTTCGCGCTGCATTGGGTGCCAAACCTGTATGGCGGCGTGCATCGAGGCACACGATATTCCCGGCAACATCGCCGCACCTCGCTTGCGCGTAACGCGCACCTACGAGATCTCCGCGCCGGTGGCATGTCACCACTGCGAGGACGCTCCGTGCGCGAAGGCCTGTCCTACGGGCGCCTTGTTCTTTGATCCAAAGAACCATCGTATCGGCGTCAACGAGGACAACTGCATCGGCTGCAAGAGCTGCGTCATGGCATGCCCCTTTGGCGCCGTGAGCGTGGCGACCACGCAGGTCCCCGTCTTGATGGGCGACGTTCGCGTGGGTTCGCAGACCAAGAGCTTCGTGCTCAAGTGCGACCTGTGCGTGGACCGTCCCGGCGGTCCGGCGTGTGCCGAGGCGTGCCCGACCAAGGGCCTCACCCTGGTAGACGAGGAACGTTTGGCAGAACTGACTGCTGAGCGTGCCCGCGCCACCATCGAAAACGAGGCGTAAGCGGGCGGCCAAACAGGCCCAATGATTGTCAAATAAGTACCGAGTATTCGGTAGCAGAGAAAGGAAGGAGGGTGTCATGGAGAAGCATAAAGTGATCTGCCCGTACTGCGGCGCCGGTTGCCAGTTTAACCTCTTGGTCCAAAACGGCCAGGTTGTGGGTACCGAACCGCTCAACGGCATCACCAATCAGGGCGAGCTGTGCCTTAAGGGCATGAGCGGCTACGACTTCATCAACGACACCAAGATCTTGACTCCTCGCGTACTGCACCCGATGATCCGCCGCACCAAGGGCGCGGATCTTGAGCGCGTAAGCTGGGACGAGGCACTGGATTTCACCGCATCTAAGATGCAGGCCATAATTGACGAATATGGTCCTAACGCTGTCATGACCACCGGCTCTTCGCGAGGCGGCGGCAATGAGGCGAACTACGTCATGCAGAAGTTTACGCGTGCGTGCATCGGCACCCACAGCGTGGACAACTGCGCCCGTACTTGACACGGCCCTACTGTCCTCGGTCTGATGGACACGGTTGGCTCAGGTTGCATGTCATGCTCCATCCCCGGTATGGAGGATGCGGGCTGCATTTTCCTCTTCGGCTATAACCCTGCCGATTCGCACCCCATCGTCGCAAGGCGTATCGTGCGAGCCAAAGAAAAGGGTTGCAAGATCATCGTCGCCGACCCGCGCCATATCGAAACTGCGCGTATCGCCGATCTCTACCTTCCGATCAAGAACGGTTGCAACGTTGCGTTCCTCAACGCCTTTGCCAACTGCTTGGTCAACGATGGCCTCTACGACAAGGAATTCGTCGCCGAGCACACGAACGGCTTTGACGAGTGGTGGGAGACCATCAAGAACTACACTCCCGAATCCGTGCAGGACATCACGGGTGTCGAGCCCGCGTTGATCCACCAAGCTGCCGAGATGTACGCCACGGCGAAGCCCTCTGCCATCATTGGCTGGGGCATGGGCGTATGCCAGCAGAAGCAGAACCTGAAGACGGTGCACACCATCGCCTCCATCGCCTGCGTTGCCGGCCAGATCGGCAAACCCAATTCCGGTCTCGCGCCCGTGCGTGGCCAGAATAACGTCCAGGGCTCCTGCGATATGGACATGCTGCCCAACCTGTACCCTGGCTACCAGAAGGTCACCGACCCGGCAGTGCGTGCCAAGTTTGCCAAGGCTTGGGGCGTACCTGAGGAAAAGCTCCCGCTCGAGGAGGGCTACAAGCTCACCGACCTGGGCCACCTGGTCGACGAGGGCAAGGTGCACTGCTTCTACAACTACGGCGAGGACCCGGTGCAGACCGAGCCCGATTCGGCCGGTATGCGCAAGACGCTCTCCGAGCTGGATCTGTTCATTTGCCAGGACATCTTTATGACGCAGACGACCATGCTCGCCGACGTCATCCTGCCTGCCACCTCTTGGGGCGAGCACGAGGGTGTCTTTACCGCATCCGACCGTAGCTTCCAGCACTTTGACGCGGCTGTTCCGCCCAAGGGCGAGTGCCGTCACGACTGGGAGATCTTCGCGGACCTGTCTACGCGTATGGGTTACCCCATGCACTACGACAACACCGAGCAGATCTGGAACGAGTGCATTAGCCTGTGCCCCAACTTTGTGGGCGCGACCTACGAGAAGATGGCTCCCGAGGGCGGTTACGCCCAGTGGCCGGTCAAGAGCACCGATGTGAACGACCACGGTACGCCCGACATGTTCGCTGGTGGCAAGTTCACCACCAAGGACGGCCGCGCCAACCTGATGGCGCACGACTGGGAGGCGCCCTCCGAGCTTCCCGACGATGAGTACCCGCTCATCCTGTGCACCGTCCGCGAGGTCGGCCACTACAGCTGCCGCTCGATGACCGGCAATTGCAAGACGCTGGCGCTGCTTGCCGACGAGCCCGGCTTTGTCCGCATGAATCCCGCGGACGCCCAGGCGCGCGGCATCAAGAACGGCGACATCGTCTCGATTCACAGCCGCCGTGGCCAGGTATACAGCCGCGCCGACATAAGCGATCGCATCAACAAGGGCACGGTCTACATGACCTACCAGTGGTGGATCGGCAAGTGCAACGAGCTGACCATGCACAAGGTCGACCCGGTCTCGCATACGCCCGAGGACAAGTTCTCCGCCTGCCAGGTCGACGCTATCGCCGACCAGGTCTGGGCCGAGGGCGAGGTCGAGCGTCAGTACACCGAGCTCAAGCAGGCTCTGGTGGACGCCGCCGCTCCCCAGGACGTTGAGCCTGGCGCCGCCAAGTTCGACGACGAGACGCACGTGAATCAAATCGTGTAGTCCCGTTCTCGTTGGCTTTTTGGGCCGGGCGTCCCGTACGTTCGGGAGCCCGGCCCGTTATTTTGAAAGGAAGTGGGGATGAACCGCTTCATCGACATCAACCCGGAGAGGTGCATCGGCTGCGGAACATGCCAGTCCGCCTGTGCCGACGCCCACCGGATGCAGGGTCTTCAGGATACGCCGCGTCTGGCGCTCGTGAAGACTGGCGGTATTTCGGCCGCCCTTGCCTGCCACCATTGCGAGGGTGCCCCCTGCGCCGAGGTTTGCCCGGTGAATGCCATCGAGCACGATGGCGATCGCATCCACGTCAAGGAGCAGGAGTGCATCGGGTGCAGGCTGTGCGCCATCGCGTGCCCCTTCGGAGCCATCCATCCCGATGGCACGTCTATCGCCGGTGTCGCAGGCATGTGCGACCCGACGCCTTCGTATCCTAAGTCCCTGAGCAGCCTGCTTACGTGGGCTCCCGGCCAGTACACCTGCGCTGTCAAGTGCGACCTGTGTGCCTTCGATCCGGACGGCCCGCATTGTGTGGCGGCGTGCCCCACCAAGGCGCTGACCGTCATGGGCGGCGCGGCCGATCGCGAGCTCGACGAGGCCAAGCGCCTGCGCTCGATCGAAAACGGTCCGGTCGTCGACGTTACCGCTGTGGCCCAGGGCCTGTCCGAGAAAGCAGAAGGGAGCGTAAACAATGGATAGCATGACGCTGTTTATCGCATCGCTTGCCGTCTCGTGCATCGGTGCGCTCGCCTCGGTTCTGCTGATCAAGGCCGATAACGCCGCCAAGACCGCCGGCTGCCTTATCGGCGCCGTCGCGGCCGTGCTGTCGTTCATCGCGGGCCTCGAGGCCGTGCTTGGCGACGTTTCGTCCCTCAACACGGTCTTCTTCTTCCCGTTCGCCCGTCTCGAGCTCTTGCTCAACGGCCTTGCGGGCCTGATCGTGGTCCTCATCTCGATTCTCGCCTTTGCGGGCTTCATCTACGGTCTGTCCTACTTCGACGAGTACCCGGGCAAGGTCGGGCGCGCCGGTTTCTTCATGAACACCTTCGTCGCCTCGATGATGCTCGTCATCACCGCCGACAACGTGTTCTGGTTCCTGGTCGCCTTCGAGCTCATGTCGCTTACGAGCTACTTCCTTGTCGTCATCGAGGAGAACAAGAACTCCATCAAGGGCGGTTGGCTCTACTTCGTCATCGCGCACGTGGGCTTTGTCCTTATCATGGCGAGCTTCCTGCTCATGACCAACGGCGTGGGCGGTTCCTTCAGCTTCAGTGATTTCCGTACGCATGACTTTGGACCCGCCGTCTCCTCCGCGTGCTTCGTCCTCGCGTTCTTCGGATTTGGCGCAAAGGCCGGTATCATCCCGCTGCACTCCTGGCTGCCCCAGGCGCACCCCGAGGCGCCGTCCAACGTGTCCGCCCTCATGTCCGGCGGCATGATCAAGATCGGCATCCTGGGAATCCTCAAGGTCGGTCTCGACCTGCTCGCGGGTTCGGGCGTCCAGCTCTGGTGGGGCCTCATGGTCCTGGTCTTCGGATCCATCTCGTCGGTCCTGGGCGTCGTCTACGCCCTCCACGAGCACGACATCAAGCGCCTGCTGGCCTACCACTCCGTCGAGAACATCGGCATCATCTTGCTCGGTGTCGGCGCGTCCATGACGGCGCACGCCCTGGGCAACGACGTCATCGCGACGATCGCGCTCATGGCCGCCCTCTACCACACGCTCAACCACGCCATGTTCAAGGGCGAGCTGTTCCTCGGCGCGGGCTCCCTGCTCTATGCCACGGGTACGCGCAACATGGAGAAGATGGGCGGCCTGTTCCGCCGTATGCCGGTCACGGCCGTCTGCTTCCTCATCGGTGCCCTTGCCATCTCGGCCATCCCGCCGCTCAACGGCTTCGTTTCCGAGTGGTTCACCTACCAGTCCCTGTTCAACATCTCGACGCTCTCCGACCCGGTCGTCATGGTGTTCGCCGTCGCCTCCGCGGCCGCCCTCGCCATCACCGGTGCCCTGGCCGTCACGTGCTTCGTGAAGGCCTACGGCGTCTCGTTCGCGAGCAGCCCTCGTTCCCAGGAGGCCGCGAACGCCAAGGAGTCCCCGGCTCCGATGTTGTTCTCGCAGATGCTCCTCGCGGCCATCTGCGTGGTGCTGGGAATCGGCTCTCCCGTCATCGCCCCGGTTCTGGGCGACGTCGCCCAGAGCGTGCTTGCCGGCTCCGCCGTCACAGCCACCTCGGGCGTGTCTCTGGTGAACGAGATTTCCGGTGCCGCCACCTCCACCCCCGCGATCGCCATCGCGCTCGTGGTCCTCACCGGCCTCGCGTTCGTGTTGAGGTCCTGCCTCGGCACCAAGGCCCCCGCTAAGAAGACCGACCCTTGGGCGTGCGGCTACGAGCCCAACGAGCACATGCCCGTCGTCGCCACGAGCTTCGCGTCAGACGTAGAGCTCTTCATGGGCCCGCTCTACACCCTGCGCGAGGTATGCACCAAGATCTGCTGGTCCATCGCGCACGTGTTCCAGAAGCTCACCGGTGTCGCCCAGGGCGTTGAGCCCCTGCCCGACCGCTTCCTGGTCGATGCACCGAGCGAGGGTGCCGATAAGCTGGCCGGCCTCGCCTCCAAGATCGAGGGCGGCAACTACTCCGTATACATCTGCTACATCGTCGCGGCGCTCGTGGTCTTCCTCGTGCTCGCCGTGGTCATGGTCTAGAGAGGGGAGAGGATATTATGAACATCGTTCTTGCGATGGCGCAGGGCCTCGTGGTCATGCTGGTCGCGCCCTTCTTCTCCGGCCTCGCCCGTGTGATTCGCGCGAAGATGCACAATCGCCGCGGTCCGTCCATCCTTCAGGATTACCGGGACCTCGCGAAGCTCATGGCGCGTCCCGAGTCCGTGAGTTCCGACTCGAGCTTCGTGCTGCGCATCATGCCGCCGCTGTTCCTCGCGGTGTCGTTTATGCTCGCCATGGGCCTGCCCATGTTCACGCTCCAGAGCCCCATGCCCGTCTTTGGTGACGCCATCACCATCATGTACGCGCTCGCGCTGTCCCGCTTCTTCTTCGCGCTGTCCGGCGTGGATTCCTCCAACGCCTACGCGGGCTTCGGCGGTATCCGCGAGCTCCTCATGAGCGTGCTCATCGAGCCGTCCATGCTCATCGCGCTGTTCACCGTCGCCATCGTGTGCGGCTCCACGGACATTGCGACCATGGGTCAGCACATCGTTACGGGCAACGTCTCGAGCGTCGTCGCCGTTATCCTCGCCGGCGTCGCCTTCGCGGCCGCCTGTTACATGGAGCTCGGCAAGCTTCCGTTCGATCAGGCCGAAGCCGAGCAGGAGCTCCAGGAGGGCCCGCTCGCCGAGCTCTCCGGCCCGTCCCTGGCCATGATGAAGCTCGCCATGGGCATGAAGCAGGTCGTGGTCGTCGCTTGGTTCACCTCCATCTTCATCCCCTGGGGAGAGCCCGCGACCATCGGCGTCACCGCTCTCGTGGGCGCCGTCGTCTTCCTCGTCAAGTGCCTGGTCGATTTCGTCGTCTGCGGCGTGCTCGAGAACTCCGTTTCCCGTTCGCGCTTCAAGGTGCTCGGTAACCAGACCTGGGCCGTCGTCGGCATCGCGGTCCTCGCGTTCGTCTTCGTCGTCGTAGGCGTGTAGGGAGAAGGGAGAAACTATGTCAATCGAATCGAGCTTGTCCCTCTTTGCCATGGTGGCGATCGCCGTCCCCATGCTGGGCTCCCTGCTCATCGTCATGCTGCCGCGTCCCTACGCTAAATGGATCTGCGCCTTTGCCGGCGGCATCGCCACGGTCGCTTCCGTTGGCTTGGCCGCGACGTTTGCCGGAAACGGCATGAACGCGGTCGATGTAACCTGGGCGAGTATGGGCCAGACCTTGGTCATGGGCTTCATATTCGACCGGATGAGCACGCTGCTCGCACCCGCGTTCGTCGCTATCGGCCTGCTCGTCGTCATCTATTCGTTCCCGTACATGAGCGATAAGAATAAGGAGCATCCCGACGCGCCCCGTCGTCGCTTCTACGTGTACTTCTCCACGTTCATCGGCGCCATGGCCGGTCTCGCCTACAGCTCCACCATCGTCGGCCAGCTCGTTTTCTTCGAGATCACCGGTGTGTGCTCCTGGGGCCTCATCAGCTACTACATGACGCCCACGGCCAAGAAGGCCGGTATGAAGGCGCTCATCATCACCCATATCGGCGCTCTGGGACTCTACATCGGCGCGGCCTTCCTGTTCGCCGGAACCGGCACGTTCGCGCTGAGCGCGATCTCCCAGCTCGATTCCGGTATGAAGACCGTCGTGCTGCTGCTCATCCTGTTCGCTGCTTGGGCCAAGTCCGCCCAGTTCCCGCTCTACATGTGGCTGCCCTCCGCAATGGAGGCCCCCACGCCCGTTTCCGCCTACCTTCATGGCGCGTCCATGGTTAAGGTCGGCGTGTGCGTGTTCGCCCGCGCTCTTGCGAGCGCCGGCGATATCCCCGAGATCGTCGGTTGGGTCGCCATCATCGACGCCGTCGTGACCATGCTCTTCGGCTTCCTCATGTACCTGCCCCAGAAGGATATGAAGCGCCTGCTCGCCTTCTCGACGATCGCGCAGCTCGCCTACGTGTTCTTTGGCCTGGGCCTCTCCGTGTTCGGAAGCCAGATGGCGTTTAACGGCGCCGTCGAGCACATCTTCAACCACGCGTTCACCAAGACCCTGTTCTTCCTCATCGCTGGCTCTCTCAGCTTCACGCTTGGAACCCGTATGCTGCCCAAGATCCAGGGCCTCATGAAGAAGTACCCGGTCACGGGCGTGGGCTTTGCGGTCGCCGCGACCGCTATCGCCGGCGTGCCCCCCATGAGCACGTTCTTTTCCAAGTTCCAGATCATTTCCGGTGGCTTCGCGGTTGGTGCTACCAACACGGTCATCTTTGTCCTCGTGTGCGTCATGGTCGTCGAGACCGTCGCCACCTTCGCATGGTTCCTGCGTTGGATGGGTAAGGTCCTGCCCGGTGAGCCGAGCGAGACCGTGGCCGCCGGCCAGCCCCTTCCGCGCGCCATGGCGTTCGTGTTCGTCGTCCTCATGATCATGGTCGTCGTCGCCGGTCCTCTGTCCTCTAGTTGGATGGGTTAGGAGGTAGGACATGGGTTATTCGTTAGTCAATATCCTGGGCGGTCTTCTGATCGTGACCTCCACCATGGTGGTCGTCTCGAAGACCATCCCGTCCGCCATCAAGTGGTACGCGATCCAGTCGGTTGTCCTGGTGGGCGTGCTGCTCACCCTGGGCCTCACCACCGGTGCCACCGAGCTTCTCATGTGGGCCGCGTCGGCCTTCGTCACCAAGGTGATCCTCGTTCCGTTCATTCTCAACCGTGCCTACAAGAAGATGGGTTCGCCTGCCGATAGCACGCTGACCTCCTCCATCAAGCCGGCCTGGACCATCATCCTCACCGGTCTGGAGGTGGCCGTCTGCTTCGCGGTGGTCACGCGCCTGAGCCTGCCCACCGCCGAGGTGGCCACTCCGGCCCTCGCCATCAGCTTCGCGCACTTCTTCGTCGGCCTCACGTGCATCATCTCCCAGCGCAACATCCTCAAGCAGATCTTCGGGTACTGCCTTATGGAGAACGGTAGCCACGTGACGCTCGCTCTGCTCGCGCCCACGGCCCCCGAGATCATCGAGATCGGCATCGCCACCGACGCCATCTTCGCCGTCATCATCATGTCCGCCGTCGTCGTGAGGATCTGGAACGACACCAAGTCGCTCGACTCCCACGACCTGACCGAATTGAAGGGGTAGGCCATGGATGTTTCAATGCTGACGGTCGCCCTGCTCGCTTGTCCTCTCGTGTTCTCCCTGATTATGGCTGCGCTCCCCAAGACGACGTCCTACAACGTCTTCGCGGGGCTCAACACCATCTCCGTCGCGGCGACCCTTGTCCTTTCGGTCGTCACCGCGGGAACCATGCTCTCGAGCGGGCAGAATATCGACGCTTTGGGCCTGTGGCTCCATCTCGATTCGCTCTCGTCGATCTTCGTCCTTCTGGTAGGCATCATCGGCTTCATCACCGGCGTGTACTCCATCTCCTATATCAAGATCGATATCGAGGAGAAGACCATGCCGGCCGAGCGCACCAAGCAGTACTACGCGCTGTTCAGCCTGTTCGTCTTCACGATGCTGCTCGCCTGCCTGTCCAACAACATCATCCTCACCTGGGCGGCGGTCGAGGCCACTACGCTGTCGACCGTGTTCCTCGTGGGCATCTACAAGAACAAGCAGGCGCTCGAGGCGTCTTGGAAGTACGCGATGGTCTGCACCGCCGGTGTGGCCTTCGGCCTGTTCGGCACGCTGCTCATCTACGCGAACGCCGCCGATATCATGCCCAACGCGCATGAGGCCGCCTTCCTCACCTCCATCATGCCCTACGCCGACCAGTTCGACCCGATGCTCGTGCGCCTCGCGTTCGCGTTCATCGTCATCGGCTTCGGCACCAAGGCGGGCCTGTTCCCCATGCACACCTGGCTGCCCGACGCGCACTCCCAGGCTCCGAGCCCGGTCTCCGCGCTGCTCTCGGGCGTGCTGCTCAAGTGCGCCATGCTGGTGATCATCCGCTTCTACTCCCTGTCCATCATCACGGTGGGCGACACCTATCCGCGAACGCTCCTGCTCATCCTGGGCACGCTGTCCATCCTGGTGGCTGCCCTGTGCATCTTCAAGCAGGACGATATCAAGCGCCGCTTCGCGTACTCCTCCGTCGACAACGTCGGCGTGGTCGCGCTGTGCCTGGGTATCGGTGGCCCGCTCGGTATCGCCGCCTGCCTGCTGCACTGCATCTTCCACGGCTTCACGAAGGCGCTCGCCTTCTGCATGGCCGGTAACATCCAGCACATCTACCACACCCGCGACCTGAACAAGATCAAGGGCGTCGTCGAGATCGCTCCCGTCACGGCAGCGCTCACCATCATCGCCCTGCTCGCGCTCGCCGCCTTCCCGCCGTTCGCCCTGTTCATCTCCGAGTTCCTCACCTTCGTGGCCGGCGTTCAGTCCGGTCCCATCTGGGTGGTCGTGCTCGTGGCCATCGGCCTCACCGGCGTGTACTTCGCCCTTACCGGCATCGCGCTCAAGTCCATCTTCGGCAAGGCGCCCGAGGGCATGAAGCGCAACGAGGTGCCCGCCCTCATGATCATCCCCGAGATCGCCCTCGCGATCGTGGTCATGTGGTTCGGTATCGCCACCCCGGTCGCCATCACGAGCGGCGTCGAGGATGCAACGTCCGTCGTTTTGAACCAGAGCGTCGAAGAGCTCCACGAGGCCCCTCTCTACCGCATGGTGTTCAGTTCCCAGACCAAGACAAGTGAGGTGAATTAGCACCATGGCAGAACCTGAAAAGAAGGACTACGCTCGTCGCTGCGAAAGCCACGTCGAGGCCCTGCGTGCTGCAGTGCCGGGCGCTATCGAGAAGGTCGAATGGCAGTGCGAGGACCAGCTGACGATCACCGTCAAGCTGGACCGTCTGCCCGAGGCCGTCCACTACCTGTATTACGAGCGCTACGGCTGGATTCCTGTGATTGTCGGCAACGACGAGCGCAGCCTGTGCGGCCGTTACGCCGTGTACTACGTCATCTCCATGGAGGGGGAGGACCCCGGCTGGGTTACCGTGCGTGCCGAGGTCGACCCCGCCAAGATGACGTTCCCGTCCGTGACGCCGTTCGTCCCCGCCTGCGTGTGGGGCGAGCGCGAGCTGCGCGATATGTTTGGCCTGATCCCCGAGGGCCTGCCCGATCGTCGTCGCCTGGTGCTGCCCGACGATTGGCCCAGCGGCCTGTACCCGCTGCGCAAGGACTCCATGGACTACCGCTTCCGTCCCGCTCCCGCGAGTGACATGGAAAACTACGAGTTCTTGGCCGATACCAAGGGCAAGGAGACGACGCTCGTCCCCATGGGCCCGTTGCACATTACCTCCGACGAGCCCGGCCACTTCCGTCTGTTCGTTGAGGGCGAGACGATCGTCGACGCCGACTACCGTCTGTTCTACGTGCACCGCGGTATGGAGAAGGTCGCCGAGACGCGCCTGAACTATGACGCCGTGACGTTCCTCGCCGACCGCATCTGCGGCATCTGCGGATGCGCCCACTCGGTGGCCTACGCCGAGGCCGTCGAGCGCGCCCAGGGCATCCATGTCCCGCCGCGCGCCCAGTACATCCGTGCCATCATGCTCGAGGTCGAGCGTCTGCACTCGCACCTGCTCAACATTGGCCTGGCGTCGCACTACACGGGCTTCGACTCCGGCTTCCAGCAGTTCTTCCGCGTCCGCGAGAAGTCCATGGACCTGGCCGAGAAGCTCTCCGGTCACCGCAAGACCTACGGCCTTAACGTGATCGGCGGCGTGCGTCGCGACATTTTGGCCGAGCAGAAGCTCTCCACGCTCACGACCATCCACCAGCTGCGCTCCGATGTTCAGGAGCTCGTCGACGTCTTGCTCTCCACGCCCAACTTTATTGAGCGTACGAGTGGCATCGGCATTCTGGACCGCAAGATCGCACGCGACTTCTCGCCGGTCGGCCCGCTCATGCGTGGCTCGGGCTATGCCCGCGACGTGCGCTTTGACCATCCCTTCGACGGCTACGCCGATCCGGACGTCCAAAAGATGCACGCCGCTACGGCCGACACCTGCGATGCCTTCGGCCGTACTGCCGTTCGCGTCCAGGAGGTCTACGATTCGATCGACATGATCGAGACCATGCTCGAGAACTGCCCGTCGGGCCCCATCCTCACCACGGATTGGGAGTACACCCCGCACAAGTACGCCATCGGTGCCACCGAGGCGCCGCGCGGCGAGGACGTGCACTGGGCCATGCTCGGCAACAACCAGAAGTGCTACCGCTGGCGCGCCAAGGCCGCCACGTACAGCAACTGGCCGGTCCTGCGCTACATGTTCCGCGGCAACACCGTGGGCGACGCGGCGCTGATCGTCGGCTCGCTCGACCCGTGCTACTCCTGCACCGACCGCGTGACGGTGACCGATGTCGCCGCCAAGCGCGACCACGTGCTCGACAAGGAGCAGTTCGAGAACGTCTGGCGCGACAAGTCGCCGCTTGCGGGCGAGGGCACCATGGCCGCTCCGCTCGATGAGGAGGCGCTCTAATATGCTGAAGCTTTGGAAGGTTAACGCCAAGGCCGGCGACGCGACGGTCAAGTACCCGTTTGCGCCGTTCCCCACCAACAAGGACATGCGCGGCAAGCCCGAGCACAATGCCGAGCTCTGCATCGCCTGCGGTGCCTGCGGCGTGGCGTGCCCGGCCGATGCCATTCGCATGGACACCGACCTTGCGGCCGATACCATTACCTGGTCGATCGACTACGGTCGCTGCATCTTCTGCGGCCGTTGCGAGGAAGCCTGCCCCATGGAGGCCATCAAGCTCACCGAGGAGTTTGAGCTGGCCGTCATGAGCAAGGACGACCTCACTAGCAAGAGCGTCTACACGCTCGAGCACTGCTCGCGCTGCGGCAAGCCGTTTGCCCCGCACAAGGAGATCGACTACGCCAAGCGCCTGCTGCAAAAGGCCGGCGGCATAGAGGCCGAGCAGGCCGCCCGTACTGTCGGTATGTGCCAGGAGTGCAAGCGTGAGCTTGACGCCCTGCGCGCCGCCTCGGCCGTAAAGACCGGCAACGCTGCCGGCATGGCTGCCAACGAGACGCTTGCGTCCG
>CAJMRP010000035.1 GCA_905215765.1 uncultured bacterium | reverse complement strand
GCGGGAGCCGGTTCCCGGCGGTGGCAGCGCGAGCGCCTTTGTGGGCGCGCTGGGCGCCTCGCTGTGCGGAATGGTTGCCCGCTACGGTGCGACAAACCCCGCGTTTGCCGATCGCGCAGACGATCTGACGCGCGCGTTTGCCCAGGCGGATGAGTTGGCGCAGGAACTTGTGGGTCTGGTTGCCGAGGACGTTCGTGCCTACGGGCAGGTGTCCGCGGCGTACGGTATTCCGCGTGACGATCCGGCTCGAGCGACCGCGATTCAGGATGCGCTGCATGTGGCCGCTATGCCGCCGTATCGCATTATGGATGCCTGCGGGCGTGCGCTGGCGCTGCTCGAGGACATGGCCGACAAGGGCTCGCGTCAGCTGCTGTCCGATGTGGCGTGCGGCGCCGTGTTCTGCCGTGCTGCTATGCAGGGCGCGAGTTTGACGCTCTTTGCGAACACCACGTCTATGAAGGATCGCGCTCGTGCTGAGGAGCTTGAGACGGCGTGTGATGAGTTGCTCGACACATGGTTGCCGCGCGCCGATGCGCTGGCGCGTCGCGCCTCCGACGCTGCAAGGAAGAGAGGATAGCCATGGCTGAACTGCTGAAGGGTGCTCCCGTTGCTCGCGCTTTGACTGAGGAACTTGCTGCTCGCTGCGCAGCCCTGCGCGAGCGGGGCGTTGTTCCGACGTTGGCTATCGTGCGTGTAGGTGAACGCGAGGACGACCTATCCTACGAGCGCGGTGCGCTCAAGCGCTGCGAAAAAGTGGGGATTGAGGCTCGTCGCGTTTTGCTTTCTGCCGATGTTTCGCAGGACGAGCTGTTGACGGCCATCGAGGACATCAATACCGATTCGGCTGTTCATGGCTGCCTGATGTTCCGCCCGCTGCCCGCCGGCCTTGACGAGAATGCCGTCGCCGCAGCGCTCGATCCCGCCAAGGACGTTGACTCCATGACGCCGTCTTCGCTGCTTACCACGCTTTCGGGGCGCGGCGAGGGTTTTGCTCCCTGCACGGCCGAGGCAGTGTTAGCGTTGCTGGATCATTACGGCGTTGAGCTGGATGGAGCTAAGGTTGCTGTGGTCGGGCGCTCGCTGGTGATCGGGCGTCCTGTTGCCGTCATGCTTACGGCGCGCAATGCCACAGTGACGACGTGCCATACGCATACGCGCGACCTTGCTGCCGAGTGCCGTGCGGCTGATATTGTGGTTGCGGCCGTTGGGCGCGCGCACACGATTGGTGTGGACGCGGTTCGCCAGGGCCAGACGATCATCGATGTTGGCATTAATTGGGATGAGGCTGCCGGAAAGCTGATCGGTGACGTCGATTTTGATGCTGCGGAGCCGATTGTTGATGCCATCACGCCCGTGCCGGGCGGCGTGGGAGCTGTGACGACGGCGATTCTCGCCAAACACGTGATCGAAGCGGCCGAGCGCGCATTGAAATAGGCGTTTTGGGCTGTTTGAGGGGTTAGTTCTATACCCCGTGGACAAAAAATGCCAAATATGAGTACTGTTGCCAAGATAGTCACATAAATTTTAGGTTAATTTGGCTCTCTAACGATATTTATTATCGATAGAGAGCCTATTTTATTGGACCTATGGGGAAGTACATCATCTAATTTTTGAACAAATGTAGACTTTCGACACCCATGCGTAGCAAAATTGCTGTTACTAAATTAGTGACAGTACTCATATTTGGCATTTTTTGACCACAGGGGTTGCCAGCGCCGTGGTTTCGCCCTTTTTGCGTCGAAGCGATACACTGTTGCCGTTTGATTTCTTCGCTCAAGGAGGATGCGCATGCCGTGCACAACGATTTTGGTTGGTAAGAACGCGAGCTGCGACGGGTCGACCCTGGTCGCGCGTAACGAGGACTCGTCCAACGGGGTGTTTGAGCCCAAGCGTATGCGCGTGGTGCATCCCGACGAGCAGCCGCGCGTCTACACGAGCGTCCTGAGTCACCTGACCGTTGAACTGCCCGATAACCCCATGCGCTACACGAGCGTCCCCGATGTTGTCCTGGGCCACGGCATCTGGGCCGAGGCCGGTTTCAACGAGCTCAATGTGGGCATGTCCGCAACCGAGACGCTCACCACCAACGAGCGCGTTCGCGGTGCCGACCCGCTTGTGGGCTACGTGCCCGCCAAGGGCAACGAGGGTGAGGACGGCTATGTGCCGGCGCGGCCCGGTGGCCTGGGCGAGGAGGACATGGTGACCCTGGTGCTGCCGTATGCCAAGTCCGCCCGCGACGGCGTGCGTATCTTGGGCGACCTGCTCGAGCGCTACGGCACCTACGAGAACAACGGCATCGCCTTTAGCGACGTGGACGAGATCTGGTGGCTCGAGACCATCGGCGGCCACCACTGGATCGCCAAGCGCGTGCCCGACGACGCCTATGTGACCATGCCCAACCAACTGGGTATCGACAGCTTTGACCTGGATGACGCTGAGGGCGCCCAGGCCGACCACATGTGCTCCGCCGACCTGCGCGCCTGGATGGCCGAGTGGCATCTGGACCTGACGCTGGGCGTCGAGGGCGACGGACCGGCTGCGGTCTTTAACCCGCGCGAGGCCTTTGGCTCGCACAGCGACAGCGACCATGTCTACAACACGCCGCGCGCCTGGTACATGCAGCGCTGCCTCAACCCCAGCGACGTGTGGGATGGTCCCGAGGCCGACTACACGCCCGAGAGCGACGATATCCCCTGGAGCCGCGTGCCCGAGCGTAAGGTGACCATCGAGGACATCAAGTACGTGCTCTCCAGCCACTACCAGGGCACGGAGTACGACTGCTACGACAGCAAGGGCACGCCCGCTACGCGTGGCGCATATCGTCCCATCGGCATCAACCGCAACAGCCAGCTCGCCGTGTTGCAGCTGCGTCCCTATGCGCAGCCGGCCTATCGCGCCGTGCAGTGGATGGCCTTTGGCTCCAACTCGTTTAACGCGCTGGTCCCGCTGTACGCCAACGTCGAGACCATGCCCGAGTACTATGCCGACACGCAGGCTCGCGTGACGTCCGAAAACTTCTACTGGGCCAACCGCCTGATCGGCGCTCTGGCCGACGTCCGCTTCCATGAGTGCGGCCGCGCTGTGGAGGACTATCAGGAGAAGGTCGGTGGCATGGGCCACAAGCAGATCCATGACGTCGATGCTGCCGTAGCCGCTCTGCCCGAGGCCGAGGTACCTGCTGAGCTTGCACGCGCCAACGAGGCCTTTGCCGAGCGTGTTCGCGTGGAGACCGATGCTCTACTGGGCAAGGTGCTCTACACCACGAGCTGCGCCATGAAGAACTCTTTCGCGATGAACGACAACGTGAGGTAGGGATTTCCCGTCGATCGAATAGTGCTAAAACGCTTTGTCGCTTTCACTCAATCTTGGGTACAAGAACGCCAATGCAGTTGTTTGTGATTGGAGACAACCATGGTTATGAAACTCGATCAGCTTGTTAACGGCGCCATTAACGTGGGCTTTGGCGCTGCCGCCGTTGCTGTTGAAGGCGGCAAGAAGGTCCTCGACGACCTTAACACCAAAGGCGAGCAGGTCCGCAAGGACACCGCCACCCCCGATATCGCCCGCAGTGTGTCCGACATGTTCGAGCAGGCCGGCGGTACCATCTCCGACCTGACCGAGCGTCTGGGCATGCAGGGCGAGACCGCGGCCCAACGCGTGCTCGACGAGCTCATTCTGGCTCGCGTCCGCGTTATGACTGCGCCCGAGCGTACGGCCTTCCTGGCCCATGTGCGCGACATCGTCGATTCGGTCGAGGACAACGTGACCTCGGTGCCCGTCGAGTCCGTTGAGCCCGACGATGCGAAGGATACCGAAGAGGCCGAGTAGCAGCGCAGATGGCAGATTCCACCACCGATTACAACAATCTAGATCCCTTGGGTGACGAGGCGGCGGTTGTCGATGAGGTCGACGCCACCGTCTCGGGCGCTCGCAAGAAGCCGCGCGCTGTCGATATGGTGCCCGAGGAGCCCGACGCGATGGCGCCGGACGAGGAATACCAGCTTACGCCGGCGGGTCGTCGCGAACGCATCGGGCAGATTGTTCGCCTGGTCAAAAAGTACCGCGTGTGGGATAACCTCACGCCGGTTCGTTTGCGCCGCCTGCTCGAGGAACTCGGCCCCATGTTCGTCAAGATGGGGCAGATTCTGGCCAACCGGTCCGAGATTCTGCCGCAACGCTTTTGCGACGAGCTGCGTCGTCTGCGCTCCGACGTGGAGCCGGTGCCGTACGAGGTGGTGCTTCGCTGCCTGGAGGAAGAATACGGCCTGCGCCTGGGGGAGATGTTCGATGCGATCGATCCCAATCCGCTTGGTAGCGCATCGCTCGCGCAGGTGCACCGCGCTCGTCTGGTGACGGGCGAGGACGTGGCCGTCAAGGTGCAGCGCCCCGGTGCGCAGCAGGTTATGGCACAGGACATCGATATCATCCGCTCGGTGGTGCGTATCGTTTCCAAGTTCGTCAACACCGATCAATTCGTTGACCTGCACGGCGTAGTCGAGGAGCTGTGGACCTCGTTTCGCGAGGAGACCAACTTTTTGGCCGAGGCCAAAAACCTCAACGACTTCTACGAGTTCCATAAGAGCGTTCATGGCGTGGCGTGCCCTAAATCCTATCTGGACCTGTGCACCGAGCACGTGGTGGTTATGGACTACGTCGACGGCATTTCGATCGCCGATCCTGAACGCTTGGTGGCCGAGGGTTATGACTTGGAAAAGATCGGTGCCGCGATTGTCGAGGACTACTCGACGCAGGTGCTCGATGACGGCTTTTTCCATGCCGACCCGCATGCGGGAAACATCATTCTCAAGGACGGCATCGTTTACTTTATCGACTTGGGCATGGTCGGGCGTATGTCGAGCCACGACCGTGGCATCGTCAAGGACATGATTTTCGCCGTGGCCGAGGGTGACGTGCCCAAGCTCAAGGATTCGCTCATGCGCTTCGCCGTGACGCGCGGCGATTCGGCCGAGCTTGACCATTCGACCTTTTTGTCCGACTTGGACTTTATTGTTGCCGACTTTGCCGGGCTCGACCTTAAAGACCTGGATATCGGCGAGTTTTTGACCTCGCTGTTAAACCTCGCGCGCAAAAATGACGTTGAGCTGCCGAGCGTGGTGACGATGTTCGCCCGCGGCATGGTGACGCTCGAGGGCCTGTTGACCGAGTACATGCCCAACGTCAACATGATCCAGATCATCCAGACGCACATCAAAAACGAGAAGAGCGTCTACGCCCGCATGCGCGAGATGAGCCGCGACTTTGCAGCGAGCAGTTATCGCGCGGCGAAGGGCTCGCTCGAGGCGGCCGAGTATCTGGGCTTGGCTTCGCGTATGCTCACGCGCGGCCAGCTTAAGGTGAACACGCAGATTATGAGCAGCGATAAGGCGCTGCGACAGCTGGGCGGAATTATCGACCGCATGTCGATGGCAATTGTGATTGCCGGCCTGTTTATCGGTTCGTCGGTGGTGTACTACGCGCGCATCGAGCCGGTTGTGTTTGGTATCCCAGTCATTGGCTTTATGGGCTACGTGAGCGCGCTGGTGCTGGCACTTATGCTGGGCCGCAATATCTGGCTCAACAGCCACGGCGGCAAGCACTAGAGTCTGCGACCGTCACCGCATTTTCCTATCGCAAACAATAGCTTTTACCATGGGCTTCGCCTGCGTGCGAGGCCCTTTTGCGTGATACCATTTTGACGGTAATAATCGATGGCCTAGATGGTGGTGCGGAGACGCACGAATGCGCGGTTTTCCTGCGCGTTTGGGAGAATCGGGGTGCAAGTCCCCGGCTGTACCAGTAACCGTAATTCCTCTTGGCTCGGGATGTTCGCGTCGCAGATCGGACGGCGCGCCTGAGCCGTTAAGGTTAAGTCGGATCGCCTCCCATCTTGCACGTTGCCGCGGCGTATGCCGCCGGTGTGCATAGGGCTCTGGAGGGAAGGAGGACCCCGATGGGGGAACTCGAGCGCAACATGCGCGATGACGCGGGGCAGCCTCAAGGCAACGCTCCAAGTACAGACAATGGGGGACAATTGGATATGTTTGAGGACGAGCGCGAGCGCGCCTCGTTGCATCGCCGTGGCGCGATTGCACGCGGTGTAGCCAAGCGCGGCCTGGTGGCATTCCTGGCCTTCGCGATGGCCTTTGGCACCACGCCGGCTCAGCTGGGGGCCGAGGGCGCCGAGGGCATTGCCGAGGCTGTGGCTCAGGCTGCGACGCCGGGCGAGGACGCAGCGCTTGCGGGCGGTACCGCTGAGCAGAGCGGCGCCGAGGTTTCGGATTCCGAGGGCGCGCCTGCAGCTAGTGCCGCCACAACAGAGGCAGCAACTGGCGACGAAGGCTCGGCGACGGGGGAGAGCCCTGCCACGAGCGAGCAGTCTTCGACGGCATCCGCTGGCCAAGCGGGATCTGCCGCCGCGGCTGCCGTTCAGACAGAGAACCCGACAGAAACCGGCGATGTCGCCAAGAAGCAGGTCGAGGTCTCGTTCTCGATTATCGGCACCGATGCTGACGGCAAGGCTCAGACCTGGGTGGCACCTACGCAGCTCAAGCTCGACGAGGGCGCGACGGCTGCGGATGCCTTCATTAAGCTGCAGGAGAAGACGGGCTTCAAGGCGAAGTACGAACCGAACACGGCATACGGTTTCTACCTCGAAAGCATCACATCCCCGAGTGATGGTCGCACGCTTGCCTACGATCCGACGACTTATGCCTTCTGGCAGCTGTTCGTCGACGGCGCGTCTTCCTCGGTTGGCGCGAGCAGCGTTAAGCTCACCCAGGGGCAGAAGATTGAGTTTGCCTATACGGCTGGTAGCGCGTCCCCTGTCGTTAAGGACCAGGTTGCCGCAAATGTGACCGTCATTGGTCGCGATGCCCAGGGCAAGACTCAGACTTGGGTCGATAACGCACAGTATGTGGTGACGTCCGGCTCGAGCGCGCTTGACCTTACGAAGGTCGCGCTCGAGGCGAATGACATCGACGCCGTTGCTGCGGGCTCCTTCATTCTGAGCCTTAAGTACAACGGTGTTGAGCTGGGTACGCCCCAAGATTATTCGACCTATTGGCAGCTGTTCATCAACGGCAAGTCGAGTGACTATACGGCGGACAATGTCACCATCCATGTTGGCGATACCGTCACGTGGTTCTACGGTGGCTGGGGCGACCAGCTGCCCTCTGATTCCGTTCATGCTTCCGTTCAGGTTCTCGGTAAGGACAAGGACGGCAAGCAGCAGATTTGGGCTTCGACGGGCCAGACGAGTCTCAAGGCAGGCTCTACCGCCAAGGATCTCCTTGAGCAGACCGGCCTTACTCTCGATGCTGGCGAATCGTCTTGGGGCTGGTTCCTCAACGGCATTACTTCGCCGTTTGATGGTAAGTCCTACGGCTGGGATGCTGCGACCAAGAGCTATTGGCGCTTCTACGTAAATGGCAAGTTCGCCGACGTTGGCGCCGGTGCCTACAAGCTCCAGGAGGGTGACGCCGTCACCTTTATGTATGGTGCTGACGCCGATGCCCTCCCTGGTCAGGTGCTTGGATCCGCCGATGTTATCGGTCCCGATGTCAACGGGAACAATACGCGTTGGGGCACGGCAAGCAATGTTTCTCTGCCCGAAGGCTCCACGGCCCAGAACCTTATTGAGGCAGTTTTGAAGGCCAAGGGCGTTGCGTACAACGGCTCCCAGAGTGGTGAGTACTGGTTCCTGAATTCCATTACTTCGCCGTTCGATCACAAGCCGTATGGTTGGGATGCTGCGACCAATAAATATTGGCATCTGTATATCAACGGAGAGCCCTCCTTACTCTGCGCCAATCAGATTACGCTCAAGAGCGGCGATAAGGTCACGCTTGCCTATACCACCGATAATTCGCCCATGCCCGATCCCGACAAGATTGTCGTGGATCCGAGCGCGACGACTCCTGATTGGGATGCCGAGTGGGCCGGCTACGGCAACAGTGGCAACGGTTCGACCGTAACGGATGCCAAGACGCCTGCGCAGGCCGCCGGTCTTAAGTGGGCCTTCGATTGGAAGGCCGAGTCTGGTCAGCAGTATGCCAACTGCAGCGAGCCTGTCATCGCTAACGGCTTTGTGTACATCGCGACCGAGAACGAGCTCATTAAGATCGATTCGTCCACGGGCAAAAAGGTTGCCTCTGCGCCGCTTGCCTCCAAGGTGAGCTATACCTCTCGTCCGATCTATACCAATGGCCTTATCATCGTTCCGCTCAACGGCGGTGCGGTCCAGGCGATTACTGCAGACAAGCTGATCTGCAAGTGGCTGACGCCTGGTTTGACGGACTTGACGCAGAGCTCCTGCACCGTCGTTTCGGACGGCGAGTACGTCTATGTAGGCACGGCTGATGGGAAGAAATACGTCAACGGTTCCTTTACGCGCATCAAGATCGCCACAGGCGAAGTCTCTTGGCAGAACATCGACGCAGCTGAGGGCTATTATTGGACTGGCGCTGCCCTGACGGATAAGTACGCCATCGTCCCCACGAGCGCAGGTACGCTTAAGTGCATTGATAAGGCAACGGGTGATGTCGTTTCGACCATGAAGCTCGGCGCCCTTGCGAACGCTGACTGCGTCGCCGATCCGTCCAATGGCTCGACCTTCTATCAGATGACGCACGACGGAAAGCTCCATGTGATTTCGCTTTCGGCGAAGGGCGTGCTGAGTGAACAGAAGACGGTTGATCTGGGCCTTACGAATAATCTGAGCGCCCCTGCGGTGTCTGGTGACAATCTGATTGTCGGCGGACAGACGGCTACGGGCTCTGCTCTGGTTCTCTATAACCTGAAGACGGGTAAGACCACGATGGTCGCTGCTGCCGACGGCAAGGCGCTGTCGGCTGGCCTCAACGGTATTGCTGCTACTCCGCTGGTGAGTGTTCAGGGCGGCAAGACCTATGTGTACTTCACCGTTAACAGCGCGGATAGCAAGGATTACGTCAACTACTCTGCTGGTGGTGGCGTGTATCGCTATACGCTCGGCGATGCAGAGGCGACGCAGATTTATGATGCGGCTGGCCATTACCAGTACTGTGACTCTCCGGTCATTGCCGATGCTTCTGGTAATCTCTACTACATTAATGATTCGGGCACGCTGTTTAAACTTGGAGCTGTCGAGTCTTGGACGGTTGCCTTTAACTCCAACGGCGGGTCTGCTTGCGACACTAAGTTTGTTGCTACGGCCGATGGCAAGCTGGTCAAGCCGGCCGATCCGACGCGCGATGGCTACACTTTCGGCGGTTGGTATACCGATGAGGCTTGCACGCAGGCGTATGACTTTAGCACGCCGGTGACGGCCGATCTGACGCTGTATGCCAAGTGGACCAAGAATGCCGTTAACCCTGGCGGTAATGGCGGCGCTGGCTCGAATGGCGGCGGCGGTTCTGGTACCGGTACTGGTTCCGGCACTGGCGCTGGCACTGGCACGGGTTCCGGCTCCGGCTCGAAGGGCGGCGCTGTCGCCCCGGGTCATAAGCCGACGACCAAGACGACGGTGTCGACCAAGACCGAGACCAAGGACAACAAGTCCGACAAGAAGGACTCCGATAAGTCCGATAAGAAGGACGAGAAGAAGTCTGACAAGAAGGACAGCAAGTCCGACAAGAAGTCCGACAAGAAGTCCGATTCCAAGTCCGATACGGGTGCTGCTTCTACGACCACTGCTAAGAAGTCCTCTAGTGCTTCCGAGCAGGAGACTGGTACCAACCCGCTCGCCATTGTTGGCGTTGCCGCCGGCGTCATCGGTCTCGCCATCGTCGGCGTGTTCGTGTTCACCAAACGTCGGTAGGTGAGGGTTGTGTCCAATAAATCCAAGGACGCTGACCCCAAGCAACCAGATTCCTCGTTCATTCAGTTCGACGATGCAAAGCAACAGGGCGCCGCTTCGGCGGCGTCCGCCTCTCGTCGCAAGGCGTTCCTTGGCGTTCTTGCTGCCGCGTGCACCATTCTGATCGTCGTCTCGCTGGGCTTCGTCCATCCTTCCGAGAGCGGCGCCTGGTCCATTGACTGGATCGTTCAGACCGTGACGGGGGAGAGCGTCGTCGCCAAGGACACCAAGGGGTCTGGCTCGTCTGCCGCTTCGGGCGAGGCTAGTTCCAAGGATTCCAAATCTTCGAATGATGCAAAAGACGAGCCCAAGGGTTCGAACGACGCCAAGGACGATTCCGAGTCTTCAAACAAGGAATCGGACAAAAACTCGGATAGCAAGAAGTCCGAGGACCGGGGCGGCAAGAAGTCTGGCGATAAATCCGCTGCCCAAAATACGGGAGCCGGTGATACTTCCAATGCGTCTGGCGGTGCTTCTTCGGGCGGCGGCCAGTCGTCTGATGGAGCCTCATCCTCTAATGGTGGAAACGCCTCCTCGGGCAGCCAAAGCGGCTCACAGGAGTCCAACTACGTTACGGTGACGGTTTCGGTCACATCGAGCACTGTGGGCAATCCCGTGTCCTCTGGCGGCACCTTTACCTTTAACGAAGGCGCCACCGTTTACGATGCCCTGTGCGCGCTGGGCCTTTCTGTCAACGCACACGGCTCATCGTACGGCACGTATGTTTCTGCGATTGGTGGTTTGGCCGAGAAACAGTACGGCGGCACGAGCGGCTGGATGTACTCCGTCAACGGCACAACGCCCATGACGGCCTGCAGTAACTACGTTCTCTCCAATGGCGACAACGTCGTTTGGTATTACGTAACGGGCTAGAGGCCTCGACATAGCGCGCCAGATGGGCGGTTCGGACCAACATCCGGACCGCCCGTTTTTCATGCGAATGGGACTGGGTCGCCGGGTCTCTCGGCAAACAAAAAACCGGTTGGAACGGGAATTCCAACCGGTTATACATTCAAGCAAATAGTGAATCGACTACGACCGTGCGCCCTCGAGGAAGAAGCGGCGGCTGAAGTAGTTGTACCAGGTGACCAAGAACGTGGCGATGGCCTTCATGGCCTGGTAGCCGATGCTCAAAAACGTGACGCCCACAAACATGTACAGGTCGTTGAGGCCCAGGCCGATCACCGACAGGATGGTGAAGATCGTGAACTCGCGCTTGCGGCTCATGCCTTCGCGGTGGTCGAACACGTACTTCATGCTGAGCCAGTAGTTGACCACGACGGACGTGATAAACGAAACCGTGGTGCTCATCAAAAAGTCGAGGTGGAACAGCTCGACGAGCGCAATGAGCATGCCCCAGTCGATGCCAAAGGAGATAAGACCCACGACGGCAAACTTGAGGAACTGCTTGGTATGAGGTTGTGCCAGCGCCTTGCGCACGTAATCACATCCAATGCGTTGATGAATCGAGCAGAGGATACTTTAGAGCTTTTACAAGGGAAACGTAAGGTCTTTGCCAAGAACTATATGAACTCGCCAAATTTTCAAGAGCTAATCCGCAAACGTTGCAAATCTTCCCGTAAACGAGCGGCGCCCACGGACGATACTGCGCTGAGTGCGCATCGTCCGTGGGCGCCGTAATGCTGCGGGGGTGTCGAGCTATTTGGTCTCGTCGCCCTCCAGGAAGATCTTTCGGGTCACAAAGTTGTAGACCATGACAAGCGCGGTGGCGCAAATCTTGGCGATATTGGCCTCGAGTCCCAGGCCGGCGTTGAGCGCCAGCACGATGCCGTCGTTGAGAGCCAGGCCGATCACGGACAGCACGACAAAGATGATGAACTCGCGGCGGCGGCTCATGCCTTCCTTGTGCGTAAACACGTACTTCATGCTTGCGAGGTAGTTAAAGATGAGTGAGATGATAAAGCCGCTGGTGTTGGCGATTAGGATGTTGAGGCCCAGACCGTAGTGGAGCAGATTCATAATGCCAAAGTCGATAACCGTGGCAATGACACCGACGACGCCAAATTTCATGATCTGCGCAAGGAGCTTTTGCATAGTACCTGCCTTAAGCTGGCGCCGAAGCGCCGCGGGGATGACAAACTCAGCAAGTTTAGCCAATCCCCGCGGGTGGTGCTAGGCGTGCTCCTCGATAGCACCGTTTCTATATGCATCGAGCAGCTGGCGCAGGTCCTGGATCTGGCTGCGAATCTTGGCGCCAGTATCGGTGTCGCTCACCATGCGGCGACGGTCTGCTTGGTCAAAACGGTTGGTCTCGCTCTCGATGTCCACGTTGCGCGTGAGTGCCTCGGCAACCGTCGTAAAGGCCCGGTGCGACTTGAGGCGGCAGCCGCGCGAGCTCGAGATGAGCGTATAGCCGGCGATGCCCGTCTTGGGATGGTAAGCGCGGCAGAAGCCGCCATCGATGACCAGTAGCTTGCCCTCGGCGCGGATGGGCTGCTCACCCTTGGTGGTTTTAACGGGCGTGTGGCCGTTGATGATGTGGCCGGTCGGCGAACATGCCATGGGCGCGACGCCAAACTCGCGCATGATGTCGTCGCAGACCGAGGGCGACTTGGTAAGCGTAAAGTACGGGTCCATCGGCTCGACCCAGGTGCTCTTATCGGCGATATAGGCGCGCTCAAAGGTACGCACCAGGCGTCCGCTGGCGGGCGAGTTAAAGCCAATCCACAGGTACCACATCCAGTCGAGAGCGTCGCGGTCGCCCACGCGCCAGGCGCGGCGGGCGATGTGGTCGCAAAAATCGAGATAATCGCGGCCAGCGTGCCAGGTGCCCAGACAGTTCATGCTGCTAAAGGTGCCGTCTTCGTTGAGCGGAACGCAGCCGTGGAAGAGCAGGTTGCCGTTGGCGACCTTGTACATCGAGCCGTGGGAATAGAGGAAATCGATATGGCGATGCAGGTGATCGGCGGTGACAAACTCGGACACGAGCTTGTCGATGATGTGCTGCTCCTGGGGCGTGAGCGTATAGGGGTCCGCCGGGTCGACGGTGGGGAAGTCGTTGGTCGTGAGCGGCCACACGCTGCCGTCGGCGAGCGTGACCGTGCCGGTGTCGTGTTCGATCTTGTCGAGTAACATGCGGTCGGTCATATCGAACTCGGGGTGGCGCTGGATAATCTGGCCCTCGAGCTTAAAGAGCAGCACGTTGATGGCTTTGATCAGCGGGGTGATGGACTCACCGGCGGTATAGGTGGCATCGGCAAAGGCGACAAGCTCACGCAGCGAGATGCCGTAGTCGTTCTCCAGGATCTCGTAGTTGTCGTAGCGTAGGTTGTTGCGCAATACCGTGGCGATGCAGGCGGGCTCACCGGCCGCAGCGCCCATCCACAGCAGGTCGTGGTTGCCCCACTGGATGTCGAGCGAATGGTAGGTGAGCAGGCGGTCCATAATCTCGGCAGCGCCGCCGCCGCGGTCGAAGATGTCGCCCACCAGGTGCAGATGGTCGACGGCCAGGCGCTTGATGAGCGAGGCGAGCGACTCGATAAAGTCGTCGGCGCTGGCGGTCTCCAGGATGGACTCCACGATGCGCTCGTGATAGCGCACGCGATAGTTGTTCTCGTCCGGGTGCGTGTGCAATAACTCGTCGATGATGTAGGCGTAGTCGCGCGGGATGGCCTTACGCACCTTGGAGCGCGTGTAGCGGCTTGAAAGTGAGCGAGCGACCATGATGAGCTGGTCGAGCATTGTCTTGTACCAGGTTGGCGAGTCCTCGCGCCAGCTGCGGACCAGGTCGATCTTCTCGCGCGGGTAGTAGATGAGCGTACACAGCTCGCCCTTTTCGTCAAAGGAGAGCGTGTCGCCAAAGATCTCGTCGACATGCTCGCGCACGACGCCCGAGCAGTTGTTGAGGATGTGCATAAAGGCTTCGTACTCGCCATGCACGTCGCTCATAAAATGCTCGGTGCCCTTGGGTAGGTTGAGGATGGCCGAGAGGTTGATAATTTCGGTAAACGCGGATTGTTCGGTGGGGAACTGTCTCGACAGCAGGCGCAGATACTTGAAGTCTTGCGGGTTGCGATCGAATGCGACCATGAAACACCTTCCGATGGGGCTGGTAAAACTGATAAACAGCGTCAAACGTTTATCAGTATGCGCCGCTTTTGTTTCGATTTTGCGCCAGCGGCTGAAATGTCGGCTGAACGGTTTGGTAAATCGATTTAGTGAAGGTAGATGTGTCGGTTGGGTGGAGACGACAGAGGGTGTTTTCTCAGATATTTATGCGTCGGGTCGGTGGAGACGATGGTGGTAAAGATGTTCACTATTTTTGGTTCGATTTGGTAAATAGTGGACATATGTACCGCATGTAGGCTCACTGTGCGATAATTTGCGCAGCAATGAGTAAGGAGCCTCATATGAGTGATTTTGTCCTGACCTGTGAATCCGCCGCCGATCGAACCCGTGAGTTCTTTGCGTCGCGCAATATCCCTGTCGTGTGTTTTCATTACGAGATCGACGATGTTGTCTATACGGACGATCTGTATCAGTCGATTACGCCGGACGAGTTTTTTGCCCAGATTGCCGCGGGCGCCATGCCCAAGACGTCTCAGGTGAGCGTGGGTGAGTACGAGGAGTTTTGGGAGCCGTTTGTTGCCGAGGGTAAAGACGTGCTGCACCTGACGTTGTCGTCGGGTATTTCGGGCACGTATGGATCGGCCTGCGTCGCGGCGCAGATGCTCGCGGATCGCTATCCCCAGGGCGGCAAGGTGCGCGTCATCGATTCGCTGGGGGCGTCTTCGGGCTTTGGTCTGTTGCTGGAATATGCCGCCGACGTGCGCGATAGCGGGGCTTCACTCGACGAGACGGCCGCTTGGATTGAGGAGCATAAACTCAACCTGCACCACTGGTTCTTCTCGACCGATCTGTCGAGCTACCTGCGCGGCGGTCGCATTTCGGCTGCGAGTGCGATCATCGGCACGGCGCTTAAGATTTGCCCGCTTATGACGGTCGATTGCGACGGCAAGCTGTCGCCACGTGAGAAGATTCGCACTAAGAAGCGCGCGATTTCCGAGATGGCTAAGACCATGATGGCACACGTGCAGGACGGTGTGGATTATTCGGGTAAGTGCATCATGTCGCACTCGGCGTGCCGCGAGGATGCCGAGGCAGTTGCGGCGCTGATTGAGGAACAGGTTCCGCAGCTTAAAGGCAAGATTGAGATCAATGACATCGGTACTCTGATTGGCTCGCATACCGGACCTGGTACGGTGGCGCTCTTCTTTATGGGCGACAAGCGCGTGGATTAATTTGCCCCATCACATCGCTGCGTGATTGCTCAAACGAAAACGGCCCGCCTCACGTTTGTGGGGCGGGCCTTGCTGTTACGATTAGCGTTTCTTTCCGCGGAAGAAAAAGCCGTGCAGTGACGGCTTGAGGCCGCGGTTGGCGCGATGTTCCTCGACGCGCTCGTGGATTGAAGCGACGCGCTCGATGACTTCGTCGGGAATCGGCACATCGGGATTCATGTTCTCGACTTGGCTGACTTCGGCGGCGGCGACCTGGTCGATAATGGGCACGTCGTCGCGCGAGATGACAGGTGTGGCGTCTTCCTTCATCTTGCGATAACGCTGCATCATGTCGGTCTGTAGCTGCTGGGCCGAAGGCGGTGTCCAGATGATGGCGTTGGCGCCGGCGGCGATGGTCTCGCGAATGCTCTCGGGCGTCTTGCCGCCCGGCGCGATAAGCGGCAGGTTGGGATAGTGCTCGCGCAGCTCGCGTAGGACCTGGGGCGTGTTCTTGCCGGCGGCGATGTTGAGAATCTTGGCTCCGGCGCGCACCTTGGCGTGAGCATCGTCGTCGCAGCGAACGACCGTGGCGATGACGGGGATGTCGGCGATGTTGGTGATGTGCTCGACCATTTCGGCAGTAGCGGGGGAGTTGACCACGCAGCCCGCCGCGCCTTGCATCTCGGAAACGGCCGCCATCTGCACGGAGCGCTTACCGGTGGTGGTGCCGCCGCCAACGCCCACAAAGACCGGGCACTCGGCAACGGTCAGCAGCGCCTGCGTAATGGCGGGCTGCGGCGTGAAGGGGTAGACGGCAAACACGGCGTCGGCATTGGAGTTGCGGATGACCGCCACGTCGGTGGTGTAGATGAGCGATTTGATGCGGCGGCCAAAGAGCGTAAAGCCGCTGGCCTCCTCGATCTCATCGGGCATACGGAGGGCCGCCTTGCGCAGGCGTCCGTCGATGGGCAGCGGCTCCATGGGCAAAAGGCCGTTGGGGGTTACGGCCACCTGGGGCTCGGTAAATTCGTCTGCAAGCTCAACCTCGGAGAAGTCGACCGAGGCGACGATGTCCTCGTGAACCTCGGCGGGCACATCGATGGGAGCTTGGTCGTTTGCCGCGGCAGGCGTGTCGAAGGAGCTGGTGCCGACGAAGGCGTCGACGCGCTCGTTCAAATCGTTGAGAGAATCCATGGTGGTCCGTTTCTATGTTGTGCACCCGTCAGCGTGCGACCGGCGCTACGATTGCTAAATCGTTTGACGAGTTGATTTTTCCCCGCCGCGCCATCCGTTAGACCGAAGGGCCGGCGAACGTGAAGGAGCTGTGGTGGCGGGGATCGAGGTGCTATCTTGAAAGTCCCGTTTAAAAGAGAGGTGACGCGGTATGGAATTGACAGCAATGTTTGGCTCGATTGGCCTGTGTGTGGGCGCAATCGTTGTCGCCGCGGTCATCTACTTTGTGGTCACGGCCATTAAGGGCAAAAGGGCCGAACGCAAGGAGCGCACGATGCTTAAACAGCATCGCGACCAACAGGGCAAACGCGCACAGAGATAGCTTGTTGAGTTTTGGATCCGTGCGCTAGCTGCGTTTTCGAATCAGGGCAATGTAGAAGCCCTCAAAGTCGCGGCTAGGCGGAATGGTGAGCGTGCCGGGCAGGCCGTTGGCGATGGCCGATACCTGACCCGCGGCAATGGCCTCGGTCAGAGCGTTGGACTCGACGCGCGGCTCCTCGCCGGCTTCCTGGGCGCGGCGTGCTTCGCTTTCGCTCGGCGTGCCGTCAAGGGGGATGAGCTCGCAGTCCATATGCTTGTCGAGGGCCTCTTGCAGGGCGTCCTCGTTTTCCTGCGGCATGATCGAACAAGTGGAATAGACGAGCGTGCCGCCCGGCTTGAGGGCACCCATGGCGCGGTCCAGAAGCGCGCGCTGCGAGCGGGCGCACTTGACGAGCAACTGCTCGGTCAGGCCGCGCAGGCTTTTCTCGTTGCCGCTGATGACGGTGCCCGTGCCGGTGCAGGGGGCGTCGAGCAGGATGCGGTCGAAGCGGAAGAACTCGTCGAGCTCGCGTGCGTCGATGCGCATGACGGGCACGTTTTTGGCACCCTGGCGATGGAGGTTTGATTCGAGCTTCTCGGCGCGGGGGATGTTCATCTCACAGGCGGTGAGGTGTGCCTGTCCCTGCGTGAGGGCGGCGATCTGCGTCGTCTTGCCGCCAGGGGCTGCGCACATGTCCAGGATGTCCTCGCCTGCCTGGGCGCCCAGGACCAACGGCGGCATCATGGATGACAGGCTCTGCAGGTAGATCTTGCCGTCGCGGTAGATGTCGAGATCCCACAGATCGGAAACCTGGGCCTCGGGCAGGATAAAGGCGTCTGGGTACCAGGCGACGGGGTTGTGGGCGATGCCGGCTGCATCGAGCGCCGCAGCGATGTCCTCGGCGGTCGCCTTGAGCGTGTTGGCGCGCAGCGTGACCGGGCGTGTGACCGCGGCGCCGAAGCCCTCGATTATGAGCTGGGCATCGGCGGG
>CAJMRP010000034.1 GCA_905215765.1 uncultured bacterium | reverse complement strand
AAAAGTCAGCGAGAGCCCGCCAGAGCGAGCAAGGTGACGTGAAAGAGGAGGGCATGGTGCAAAGTAACCTGACACCTTTGCACCAACAAGGGAAACGTCGCAGGTTGAGCATAAGTCAGCGAGCGACGTCCAGGACGTACAAGTTGGCATGAAAAAGGCAAGGCATAGACCTTTTGGTCATGCCTTGCCTTTTGAATGACAAATTGTCGTCCTGGGCGGCGCGCAGCGTCGACTGGTTGCGCGGTTCGTAGAACCGCGCAACATAAGTGCGCCCCCTCCCGCGCACGGAACGGGAGGGGGCTAAAGGTAGGAGTCTACCGGTGGGTTTACCCCACCGGACAGACGATGACCAGGTGATCCTTTACAGGATCGTCAAGGTTTCCGTGGGGTACCCGTTGGGTACTTAGAGCAACACGCAGGCGACGGTCAGGATGACGGCGCAGACGACGGAGAGCGCGACGATGAGCTTAAGGGCAAACTTGAGCCAGGTCGTCCACTCGATCTTGGCCAGGGCGAGACCGCCCATGATGGCGCCGGAGGTCGGGGTGAACAGGTTCACGACACCGATGGCGGCGGAGAAGATCATGACCATGACCTCGGGCGAGAAGCCGAGCTTAACAGCCAGCGGTCCCATGATGGGCATGGAGACGGTGGCCATACCGGAGGTCGAGGGGATCAGGAAGGACAGGCCGAAGTAGACCAGGAAGCTCATGGGAGCGAAGATCACGCCGGACAGGCCAGCCAGGGCATTGGCGGCAGCGTCGAGGACGAAGACGTCGAGGCCGGTGTTAGCCATGAGGACGGAGATACCACGGGCGAGGGCGATGACGAGAACAACGGACATCATGTCGGCAGCGCCGGTGATGAAGGTGTTAACGATCTGCTTCTCGGACAGGCCACCGATGATACCGATCAGGACGGCCATGAGGAAGAACCAGGTGGAAGCCTCGTCGAAGTACCACTGGCCAATGGGCAGGCCGGTGATCAGGGCAGACCAGCCCTGGACGATGGCGTTACCGTCGGCGTCGTAGACAGCGCCAGCGTCGAAGAAGTTAGCGACGCCCTCGTTGAGGTCGGAGAGCGGAATGAAGCCGACGATCATGACAACGAAGGTGAAGGCGAAGGCGATCAGAACACCCTTCTGACGACCGGTGAGCTTGACCTCCTTGTGGACCTCGGAAGCAGCCTTGCCGTGAGCCTCTTCGGCGTCCTTGAGCTCCTGCATCGACAGGATGGTGGAACCCTTGTCAGCCTTGACCTTCTTGGCATAGTTCATCACGAAGACGATGGACATAGCGGTAGTGACAATCCACAGGACGGCACCGAGGCCGATGATGATGGACTGGTTGACCTCAATGCCAACGCCGGTCAGAGCGTCGACGGCAGCGCCGACGGCGAACGGGTTAACCGTGGAGCCCAGGCAGCCGCAGCCAGCGCCGAGCAGGACGGTAGCGGCGCCGACCATGGGGTCGAAGCCAGCGGCCATCATGGTAGCGGCGAGCAGGGCGTAGAAGGGAACGGTCTCCTCGCACATACCATAGGTGGTACCACCGAGGGAGAAGATGAGCATCAGCACGGGAATGAGCATGATCTCGTTACCCTTAAGCTTCTGCACCAGAACGGCGATGCCGTTGTCCAGGGCACCGGTCTCGGTCATCATGCCGAGGAAGCCGCCCAGGATCATAACGAAGAGGCAGACGGGCAGAGCGTCAGCGAAGCCCTTAATCGGGGCGGTGCAGAAATCGCTCAGACGGGCGGCAGTAACCGCGCCGCCGGACGTGCCGGAGACGATAACGGTAATCACTGCAACAATTGCCAGCAGAGCTAGAAGAATGGTGAACGATGAAGGCATACCGCGCTTTTTCTTAGCGGTCTCAGTCATGGTTCTCATCCCCCCTTCATAAATCATTTAACTTTCTCGCGCGAAGCGGATCTTCCGTGCCGTGCCCACCGCCCGACGCGAGATATTTACCAGACAAAGCCGCTCGGGGTGTGCAGCAATACACCCCGAGCGAGATGCTAGATGCTCTTACTTGAGCGTGGCGTACATGACAGCCTTGATGGTGTGCATGCGGTTCTCGGCCTCGTCGAAGACCTTGGAAGCGGGGCTCTCGAAGACCTCGTCGGTGACCTCCTGCTCGGTGATGCCGAACTGCTCGCACTTCTCGGCGCCAATCGTGGTGTTGGTGTCGTGGAAGCTAGGCAGGCAGTGCAGGAAGATGGCACCCGGGTTGGCCATAGCCATGACCTCGGAGGTAACGCGATACGGGGTGAGCTGAGCGATGCGCTCGGCCCAGACCTCGTCGGGCTCGCCCATGGAGACCCACACATCGGTGTAGATAACGTCGGCACCGGTGACGCCGTCCTTGACGTCAGTGGTCAGCTTGATGGTGCAGCCGTTAGCCTCGGCGATGGGCTTGCAGGCCTCGATGACATCGTCAGCGGGCATGCACTCCTCGGGGCCGCAGGCCACGAAGTTCATGCCGAGCTTGGAGCAGACAACCATGAGGGAGCGAGCGACATTGTTCTTGCAGTCGCCCATGAAGACGAGGGTCTTGCCCTTGATGTCGTAGTTGAAGTTCTCCTGGACGGTCAGGATGTCGGCGAGCATCTGGGTGGGGTGCCACTCGGTGGTCAGGCCGTTCCACACGGGCACGCCGGACTTGGCAGCGAGCTCCTCGACGTCGTCCTGTGCAAAGCCACGGAACTCGATGCCGTCATACATGCGGCCGAGAACGCGGGCGGTGTCCTCGATGGACTCCTTCTTGCCCATCTGCGACGAACCGGGATCGAGGTAGGTGACGCCCATGCCCAGATCCATGCCGCCGACCTCGAAGGCGCAGCGGGTACGAGTGGAGGTCTTCTGGAAGAGCAGGACGATGTTCTTGCCCTCGAGATAGCGGTGCGGAACGCCAGCGCGCTTCATGTCCTTGAAGTTCTTGGAAAGCTTGAGCAAGTACTCGATCTCCTCGGTGGAGAGGTCGAGGAGCTTGAGGAAGCTACGGCCGGAGAGGTTAACACCCATGGTTCGTATCCTTTCGAAAAAATGAATTACGTAAGTATTAGTGTTGCCCGTTTGACGGGCGAAACCGGTGCGGTTGTAGGGGGACCGCACCGGAAACGGAAAGACTTAGAGGTCCTCGCGCCAGAAGGGCATGCTCATGCAGCGCGGGCCGCCGCGGCCGCGGGAGAGCTCGGCGGAGGGCACGACGAGAAGGTCCAGGCCCTCCTTGTACAGCACGTCGTTGGTGACGGTGTTGCGGGCGTAGACGCAGATCTTGCCGGGCTCGACGCACAGGGTGTTGGAGCCGTCGTTCCACTGCTCGCGGGAGGCCGCGATCGGGTCGCCGCCGCCGCAGGGGATCAGCTTGACCTGGTCGACGCCGGTGGCGTCCTCCAGGACGTGCTCGAGGGTGTCCTCGATCAGGCGGATGTTCACGTCGCCCGGGTTCTTGCCGGCGGTCAGCTCGTAGACGCGCAGGGTGCCCATGATGGCGGGGTGGATCGTGAACTTATCGACGTCGATCTGGGTGAAGACCGTGTCGAGGTGCATGAAGGCGCGCGAGACCGGGATGTCGAAGGCCAGGATGCGCTCGACCTTGGAGTCGGAGTTCCAGAAGATGTTCTGGGCCATGACGTCGATAGCGGCGGCCTGGGTGCGCTGGGAGATGCCGACGGCGAGGGTCTTCTCGTTGATGTTCAGCACGTCGCCGCCCTCGGTGTGGAACTGGCAGTCGCGGCGGAAGTACAGGGAGACGTCCTTGTAGTCGGGGTGGTACTTGAAGACGTACTTGCCGTACAGGGTCTCGCGGTTGCGGGTGACCGAGTACATGCGGTTGAGGTTGACGCCCTCGCCGACGACCGCGAACGGGTCGCGGGTGAAGTAGAGGTTGGGCATCGGGTCGATGATCAGGTCGGACTCGGACTCGGAGTTGACCAGGGAGTCGAGGGTCGTGGACGCCGTGAGGGGCAGGTCGATCTCGGCCTTGGTCATGCCGGCCATGGTCTTCTTGACGAACTCGAGGTTGTCCTCGATGGAGTCCAGCTTCTCGCGGACGATCTGCGGCATGTGCTGGCCGCGGATGCCTGCCTCGGCGATGTACTGGTCGGTGAACTCGGCGCGGGCGCCGGGGACCTGGTCGAACACCTCGGCGACGAGGTTCTCGAGGTAGAGGACCTCCACGCCCTGGTCCCTCAGGATCTGGGCGAAGGTGTCGTGCTCCTGCTGTGCGACCTCCAGGAACGGGACGTCGTCGAACAGGAGTCGCTCGAGCTCGTCGGGCGGCAGGTTGAGGAGCTCGTCGCCGGGACGGTGCAGGCAGACCTTCCTGAGCTTGCCGATCTCGGAAGGCACGTGCAGACCTTTCGTCATGGCCTCCTACCTTTCTTTCGGGCCCCTGTCAGGGCCGATTCGTTAGCGCCCCTCCGTGTGAGGCGTTATTGCTGACGACATATTTATATCCAAAATCAGTTCATACTTCCACCTCGCCCCCGAACGGTTTTATATGAGGGGTGAACGGCATACACATATACTTCACGCATGGCACACTTTGATTTAATAAAGTGTATTTACGTGCTTAAACGCCTTATTAACCGAAAAATCAATTGAAACTAATCTTTGTTAAACCACCCTCAAATTGCATATTTCGTGCAACGATATGAATAGAATTCGCAATTCTCGCTGTGTCTCAACCATTTTGATTTTTATTCAGAAAGAAGTTCGTCCTATTCATTTTTGGCAAACAGATTACCGTTTACCAGACGCTGGATACCGTTCACCGGAAGCTCAGTATAAGGCCCAGCGGATACCGGCTCGCCTTACGGCCTCATTTGTAACAACTTGACTTCTCGGTATAGAAAAACAGTCCCGCTCCCCTCATGGGAAACGGGACTGTTATCGATAATCGTAGGCAGATTTGAGCGGCTTTGAGAGCCGTCGGAATCCTAGCGATCGAACTCCGCCAGCGCCTCGCCCAGAAGCCTCAGACCCTCGCGCAGAACGTCCTCGCTCGCGCAGTAGCCCAGGCGTGCGCCGCAGGGAAGCTCAAAGCGGCTACCGGGAACCAACAGCACTCCCCTCTCGGCCAGCAGGCGCTTGCAGAACTCCTCGTCGTCCTCGGGAATATCAAGCTTGATAAACGAGGTCGACACGCCCTGCGGGGCCGTCCAGGAAACGCGATGCTGCGTATCAATCCAAGCCTGCGCGATATCGCGGTTTCCAAACACGATCCTGCGGTTGCGCTCGAGGATCTTGTCCTTGTGCTTGAGCACATAGGTCGCCAGGGCGTCGTTGAACACGCCGCCGCAAATCATGGTGTAGTCGCGGTACGTGCGAATGCGGTTAGATGCCTCTTCGTCTGCCACAACCCAGCCCACGCGGGCCGCAGGCGTCGAATAGGTCTTGGACACCGAGTTGGTGACAATGGCCCTCTCGTACACATCGGCCATCGACAAAAAGTCCTCGGTGTTCTCAAGCGGCAGGTACACCTCGTCGCACAGCACATAGGCGCCAACCGAACGGGCGATCTCGGCGATCTGGCCGAGTGCATCGGCATCAAGCACCGCACCGATGGGGTACGATGCGTTATTGATGCAGATGAGCTTCGTGTTGGGGCGCACCGAGCGCTTGAGCTCCTCGATATCGGGCTTCCAGCCGAGTTCCTCGCGAAGCTCCCAGTACTCGACTTCGGCGCCCAGCGTGCGCGGAATCTCGTAGAGCGGTGCATAGGTGGGCCACTCGGCAATCACATGGTCCCCGGGCTCGACCACGGCCATGATGGCATTGAGGTTCGCACCCGTGCAGCCGTTGGTCTGCAGGATGTGGTCGGGATTGACCTCGCGGCGATACAGTTTGGCGACCTCGGCCTTAAAGTCGGGCGAACCCTCGATCCAGCCGTAGTTCATCTTCTCGCGGTCCAGGCGTTCATAGAATGTGGCGCCGTCCTGCTCATCGAGCGCGCGCAACTCGCCCATGGTAAGCGACGAAATCGTCGACTGGGCGATATCCCACGTGGCGCTCTTCTCCCAAACGTTAAGCCACTCCTCAACGCCAATCGTCTTGATGTCCATGGCCATGCTCCTTACAAAAGCAGTCATCCATTCGTGTTGACGTTCCTCATACAAGATTGGGGCGGTGCGAATATCCGCACCGCCCCAATGGGAGACATCTAATGGCAGCTAGATGTATGTATTAAGACCTGTACGGGTCCTTGAAGACCTTAGAGGTCCTCGCGCCAGAAGGGCATGCTCATGCAGCGCGGGCCGCCGCGGCCGCGGGAGAGCTCGGCGGAGGGCACGACGAGAAGGTCCAGGCCCTCCTTGTACAGCACGTCGTTGGTGACGGTGTTGCGGGCGTAGACGCAGATCTTGCCGGGCTCGACGCACAGGGTGTTGGAGCCGTCGTTCCACTGCTCGCGGGAGGCCGCGATCGGGTCGCCGCCGCCGCAGGGGATCAGCTTGACCTGGTCGACGCCGGTGGCGTCCTCCAGGACGTGCTCGAGGGTGTCCTCGATCAGGCGGATGTTCACGTCGCCCGGGTTCTTGCCGGCGGTCAGCTCGTAGACGCGCAGGGTGCCCATGATGGCGGGGTGGATCGTGAACTTATCGACGTCGATCTGGGTGAAGACCGTGTCGAGGTGCATGAAGGCGCGCGAGACCGGGATGTCGAAGGCCAGGATGCGCTCGACCTTGGAGTCGGAGTTCCAGAAGATGTTCTGGGCCATGACGTCGATAGCGGCGGCCTGGGTGCGCTGGGAGATGCCGACGGCGAGGGTCTTCTCGTTGATGTTCAGCACGTCGCCGCCCTCGGTGTGGAACTGGCAGTCGCGGCGGAAGTACAGGGAGACGTCCTTGTAGTCGGGGTGGTACTTGAAGACGTACTTGCCGTACAGGGTCTCGCGGTTGCGGGTGACCGAGTACATGCGGTTGAGGTTGACGCCCTCGCCGACGACCGCGAACGGGTCGCGGGTGAAGTAGAGGTTGGGCATCGGGTCGATGATCAGGTCGGACTCGGACTCGGAGTTGACCAGGGAGTCGAGGGTCGTGGACGCCGTGAGGGGCAGGTCGATCTCGGCCTTGGTCATGCCGGCCATGGTCTTCTTGACGAACTCGAGGTTGTCCTCGATGGAGTCCAGCTTCTCGCGGACGATCTGCGGCATGTGCTGGCCGCGGATGCCTGCCTCGGCGATGTACTGGTCGGTGAACTCGGCGCGGGCGCCGGGGACCTGGTCGAACACCTCGGCGACGAGGTTCTCGAGGTAGAGGACCTCCACGCCCTGGTCCCTCAGGATCTGGGCGAAGGTGTCGTGCTCCTGCTGTGCGACCTCCAGGAACGGGACGTCGTCGAACAGGAGTCGCTCGAGCTCGTCGGGCGGCAGGTTGAGGAGCTCGTCGCCGGGACGGTGCAGGCAGACCTTCCTGAGCTTGCCGATCTCGGAAGGCACGTGCAGACCTTTCGTCATGGCCTCCTACCTTTCTTTCGGGCCTTACTGGCCGAATGTATCAGCGCCCCTCCGTATGGGACGCTGCTTGCTGACAGCTCTAGTTATATCCAAAAACCACCCGCAATTCCACCTCGCCCCCGAACGGTCAGCAAAGTGCGATGAACGGTATATCGCATATGATTCCCCCATGATGCACTTCAGTTTTCTAAAGCAGGTTTTCAAAGGTAAACGTTATTTTTTCTAAGGAATTGAGCAAGATTGCACAAATAATTTCATGTTTAGGAATTGCATAGCTAAAACGGTTTTCTGCATATATATATCGTCTGTCCATGATTCAATTTGAATTCGATTATATTCAGCTCGCAATCATTCTTATTCATACATCCTCACCAATTGAGTATGGATATAGATTGTTTTCAAAACGAGTCGGGCAGTTAGTTGCATGCCTTGACGGCGTAAGAAGTAGGTTAAGATACCGTTCGCACAATACGTCCGTGCCACAAGTCGACTAAATTGAGACAATAGTGAATAGGGTTAGGCTACCGTCCCCTGCGGGGACTGAACGGACAGATGCATATGCCGAGCAAAATCGAAAAAAAGCAAGCCGCCGCAAAGCTGCGCAAACCGCCGCGCGACTTCTCGTACACGCAGAACCGAGAGCTCAGCTGGCTACGCTTTGACAACCGCGTGCTCGACGAGGCTTTTGATGAGTCCGTGCCGCTGTTCGAGCGCCTTAAGTTCGTCTCGATCTTCGAGTCCAACCTCGATGAGTTCCTCATGGTGCGCGTGGGTGGCCTGTCCGACTTGGCCGAGCTCAAAAAGCAACCTGTCGACAACAAGAGCAATATGACCGCCTCCGAACAGGTCGATGCTGTCATGGCAGAGCTGCCCGGGCTCCTTACCCGTTGGGAGTCCATCTTTAAGAACATCGAGGGCAAGCTCGATACCTTGGGCGTTCACCGCGCCCGCATCGATTCGCTTACGCCCGAGGAGCGCACCTTTGTAACCCGCTACTTCCAGGCCTACGTATCGCCGGTCATCTCACCGCTGGTGATCGACCCGCGCCACCCCTTCCCCAACCTGCGCAACGGCGCGCTCTACCTGGCGTGCGGCCTGGACGGCGTCACCGACGAGGAGAGCCTGCTGGGCCTGATCGAGATTCCCGCCTCGATGAACCGCGTGGTCGAGATCCCCTCGCCCACCGGCACCTACTCCTACATTCTGCTCGAGGACGTCATCCTCGCCTGCCTGGACAGCTGCTTTGGCTCCTATAAGCCGCTGGATCGCGCGCTGATCCGCGTCACCCGCAATGCCGATATCGACCCGGACGGCGAGGGCGTCGAGGAGGAAGAGGATTACCGCCAGCACATGAAGCGCATCCTCAAGAAACGCTTGCGCCTGCAGCCGGTGGTGCTCGCCGTATCGGGCTCGCTCGAAAAGCCAACGCTCAAGACTATCCGCAAGGCGCTCGAGCTCTCGCGTCGCTCGGTCTTTACCTGCGATATCCCGCTCAACCTGGGCTATGTCTTTGGCATTGAGGGCAAGATTCCCGAGCACCTGCGCAACGAGCTGCTCTTTACGCCGTTTAAGCCGCAGCCCAACCCCACCATCGATATGACCCGCTCTATCCGCGAGCAGGTACTTCAGCACGACAAGCTGCTCTTTTACCCTTACGAGGCCATGAACCCGTTCCTGGATCTGGTGCACGAGGCCGCCTACGACCCCGAGTGCATCTCGCTGCGTATCACGCTCTACCGCGTGGCCAAGCAGAGCCGCCTGTGCGAGTCGCTGATCGATGCCGCCGAAAACGGCAAAGAGGTCACGGTGCTCATGGAGCTCCGCGCCCGCTTCGATGAGCAGAACAACATCGAGTGGGCCGAGCGCTTGGAAGAGGCCGGCTGCACCGTTATCTACGGCTCCGAGGGCTTTAAGTGCCACTCCAAGATCTGCCAGCTCACCTATCGCGAGGGCATGGCGCTTACACGCCTGACACTGTTGGGCACCGGCAACTTTAACGAGAAGACGGCCAAGCTCTACAGCGACTTTATGCTCATGACCGCCCATCCCGGCATCGGCGAGGACGCCAACCTGTTCTTCCGCAACCTGTCGCTGGGCAACCTGCGCGGCGACTACCGCTTCCTGGGCGTGGCGCCGGTCGGCCTCAAGCCGCTCATCATGCGCGGCCTGGATCGCGAGATCCAGCGCGCCCTCGTTGGCGAGCCCGCCCGTGTGTTCTTTAAGCTCAACTCGCTCACCGACCGCGAGGTCATCGACAAGATCGCTGAGGCATCGTGCGCAGGAGTTCGCGTGGACATGATCATCCGCGGCATCTCGTGCCTCAAGCCGGGCGTTCCGGGCAAGACCGAGAATGTGCATGTCCGTTCTATCGTCGGACGCTTTTTGGAGCATGCGCGCGTTTACGCCTTTGGCGTGGACTCGGACATGATCTATCTGAGCTCGGCCGACATGATGACGCGCAACACCGAGCACCGCGTGGAGATCGCCTTCCCCGTGCTCGACCCCACCTGCCGTGCCCTGGTCCATAAGTACATGAGCATGCAGCTGCGCGACAATGTGAAGGCCCGCAGCCTCACGAGCGACGGTACCTGGGTCCCCGTGGAGCGTGCAGAGGGTGAGAAACCCTTCAACTCGCAGGAAGCCCTGCTGGAGCGTGCCTATCGCAACGCCGAGGCCGCCGCGCAGCAGCGCGCGCGTGAGAAGGAACGTGTGGCCGAAGAGGCTATTCAGGCCGAGGTTGAGCGCGAGGCAGTTGTCGAGCCCACTGTCGAGCCGGAAGCAGTTGCCGCTCCCCCAGTGAATGAACCCGTGGCTGCCGCAGAGCCCGCCGTGGAGAAAGCGCCCGAGGTTCAGAAGGTCCAGGCAACCGTCATTGAGCCCGAGCCTGCACCTGCGCCTCAGCCCGAGCCGCAGGTCACCAAGCCCGCACCCGAGACGAGCGCCCGTCGCGATAAGCCCGCCGGCAAGACCAAGGCCATCGAGCGCCATCGCCCCGGTCGCGTGCGCATGGGACTGGGCCTGATCGGCCTAGGCCTTAAGACGCTCATTACCGGCAAGACGAAATAGACGTTTGTAGAAGCGCCCCGCATTTGAGGAAAGCCTCGGATGCGGGGCGCTTTTCCCTGCTACCATGGTGCGGACAACAACGCGAATGACAGGCAGGGATATGAAGCTCACTATAGAATCGATGACCTACGGCGCCGATGGACTGGCGCACGCCGACAACGGCAAGGCCGTCTTTGTGCAGGGCGCCGTGGCAGGCGACACCGTCGAGGCCGAGGTCGTACAGGACGGCAAGTCGTTCATGCGCGCCCGCACCACCGAGATTCTGGAGCCAAGCCCCGATCGCATTCAGTCTCCCTGCCCCTTCGTGGGCATCTGCGGCGGCTGCTCGTGGGGCAATCTCTCACGCACGACACAGCTCGCCGCCAAGGAGCAAAACCTGCGTTCCACGCTCGAGCGCATCGGCAAGTTCGCTCCTGAGCAGGTCGATGAGCTGGTGCAGCCCATCCGCCATACCAAGGACGACTGGGGCTACCGCAATAAAATCGAGCTCGAACCGACCGTCGTCAACGGTCGCGTACGCCTTGGCATGCACGGCGTCGATCCCAGCAAAATCGTGACCGTCGATTCGTGTCCGTTGTTCGACAAACGCTTCCCTAAGGCACTCAAATCGGTCGTCGGCGCGCTCAACTATCTGAGCGGCAGCCACGATCTGGGCCTTGAGCGCGTGGGCATTCGTGCCTCGCGCCGCACCAAGGCGCTCGAGGTCGCACTCTGGACGCCCACGGGTTCCTTCCCGCGCTCGCAGGTCTCCCGCGTGCTGGCGGACGCCGCTCATCCCACGAGCGTGGTGCGTGTGATGAGCAAGGGCGAAAAGAAAGCCCGCCGTGTCTCCAAAGTCGAGATGCTCGCCGGCGAGGGCTCGTGGACCGAGAATATCGCCGAGGATCAGATGCGCTTGTCTGCCCCGTCTTTTTTCCAGGTCAACACCAAGGGTGCCGAGATTTTGATCGATCTTGTCATGGAAGCGCTCGACCCGCAGGAAGACGAGCTTGCCGTGGACCTGTACTGCGGTGCCGGCACCTTTACCCTGCCGCTCGCCCGCCGCTGCGACTTTGTCGCCGCCGTCGAGGCCTACGGCCCCGCCGTGCGCGATCTACGCCGTAACCTGGAAATCAACAAGCTTGATAACGTCGACGTCATTGGCGGAGACGCGGTGCGCGAGTTCCCCGACCAGGATGCCGACATCTTGGTGGTCGACCCGCCGCGCGCAGGCCTCGCCCCCGAGGCGATCGGCCTTATCGCCAGCACGAGTGCCCGCGATGTCGCCTACGTGAGCTGCGACCCGGCCACCCTGGCGCGCGATCTCAAACGCTTTGTCGAAGAAGGCACCTTCTCCCCCGTAAAGATCACGCCAGTCGACCTGTTCCCACAAACCTTCCACTGCGAGACCGTCGTCCACCTTAGGCGCAACTAGCCGCTTAATCATTGCTCAGAAAATCATTGGGAAATCGAGCGTGGCAAGCGGAGGTCTTCGGGGTATAAGACGGCTAATTGTATGCCGCCTATGAAAGGAACCCTCATGCCCAGCGTTGCCGTTCTCGCCGCCGATGGCTTTGAAACTATTGAATGCTTGACCATGGTCGATGTCATGCGTCGCGGCGGCGTGCGTGCCACGCTCGTCTCGATCATGCCCACGCGCGAGGTCGTAAGCTCGCTGCAGATTCCCGTGACCTGCGATGCGCTCTTTGATGAGATCAACTTTGACGAGTACGACTGCGTCGTGCTGCCCGGCGGCCTGCCCGGTGCCACCAACCTGCGCGCAGATCAGCGCGTCTGCGACGTGGTCTGCGAGTTCGCCGCAACCAAGCACGTCGCCGCCATCTGCGCCGCCCCGTTTATCCTGGGCGAGCTCGACCTGCTCGAGGGGCGCCATGCCACGTGCTTCCCTGGCTTTGAGAAAAGCTTCCCCGAAGGCGCCTATACCGGCGAGAAGGTCACGCAAGACGGCAACATCATCACTGCCAGCGGCATGGCACAGTCCCTCCCCTTTGCATTGGAGCTGCTGCGCACGCTCGCCGGCGACAAGGCCGTCGAGAAGGTCGCCGAGGGCATCCAACTATGATTTTGGCTTCGCAATCGCCGCGACGCATAGAGCTGATGCGCGAGGCAGGCTACAACATTCGCGTGATTCCCGCGGATATCGACGAAACGCCCTTTGATGGCGAGGCCCCGCTCACGCTTGTCGAGCGCTTGGCACGCGCCAAGGCGGCTGCCGTTGCTGCCGAGTATGCCGAGCCCAATGAGCTGACGGTCGCGGCCGACACCATCGTCACCTTTGACGGCAAGATTCTGGGCAAGCCGGCAACCGAGGACGAGGCGCGCACTATGCTCCGTGAGCTTTCGGGCCGCACGCACCAGGTCGCAACCGGCGTCTGCATCGTTAAGGCAGGCGATACGGCCGCCCCGCATGCCGCCGAAAGCCTGTCCTTTGTCGATGTGACCGACGTGACGTTCTACGAGCTCACCGACGAGCAGATCGAGCACTACGTCGCCTCGGGTGAGCCCATGGACAAGGCCGGCGCCTACGGCATTCAGGGCACAGGAGGACGCATGCTCGTGCACGATATTTCGGGCGACTTCTATAACGTGGTGGGCCTACCCATCGCCCGCGTCGCGCGCGCGATTCAAAAACTCTCGTAATTGCATCTGGCGCTGGGTATCCCCCGGCGCCTACAATTTTGGCGTACCGTACGGATCCCGACCGGGCACAAGGCGCGGCGGAAAACCGATAGGAGTTAAACATGGATACACTGCTCGAGGCCATTGACGTCTGCGATGTCGATGGCTTTTGCTATGGCAACTATACGGACGAGGAGGCCGGCACCGGTTGCACCGTAATCGTGGCACCCGAGGGCGCCACCGGCGGCGTTGACGTTCGCGGCGGTGCTCCAGCATCGCGCGAAACCGACCTGCTGCGACCCGAGAACACCGTCGACAAGGTCCACGCCGTCTGCCTTTCGGGCGGATCGGCCTTTGGCCTCGAAGCTGCAAGCGGCGTCGCTCGCGAGCTTGAGAGCCGCGGCATCGGCCTTCCCGTCGGCCCCACGCAGGTGCCTATCGTGTGCTCCAGCTGTATCTTCGACCTCGCCTTTGGTAACCCCACCGTGCGCCCCGACATTGAGGCCGGCATCGCCGCCGTGCGCGAAGCACTCGACCACACCCCCACCAAGCTCGAACAGGGCAACGTAGGCGCCGGCACGGGCGCTACCGTGGGTAAGCTCATGGGGCCTGCCACCTGCATGAAGGCCGGCCTTGGAGCTGCCGCCGTGGCACTCGGCCCCATCAAGGTGGGCGCCGTGGTCTCGGTCAACGCCTGCGGCAACGTTGTCGACCCCTTCACCGGCGAGTGGGTCGCCGGCATGCGCGCCGCAGCCGATAGCGACCAGATCGTCGACATGGAACTCGCAGCCTTTGCCGCCGCCGGATCCATGCAGATGCCGCTCGACCGCACCAACACCACCATCAGCTGCATCGTCACCAACGTGGAACTCACTAAGGCACAAGCCACCAAGGTCTCCCAGATGGCCGCAGACGCCTACGCACACGCCATCCGCCCCACACACACCACCAACGACGGCGACACCATCTACACCCTCGCCAGCGGCAAACTGGGCGCCCAGGCAAGCGCCGCCGTTCCCCTAGACCTGCTGGGCATGCTCGCAGTAAAGGCCCTGGAAACTGCCATCGTAAACGGAGCCAAAACCGCCAAAACCTCCCACAGCATCCCCTCGACCGTCGGTCGGAGACGGGCGGGCGTTACGTTTGCTGCTCTACAGTCCTATGCAAGACGAAGGCCACATTAAGTGGCCTTCTTTGCATGCGGAACTCGCGACAAACGTAATGCCCGCCCGCCTCCGACCGACTACCAACTAATATTTTTTCAGCCCAGGCCCCTGTGTACCGCGCGTCGAAGATCTTCAAATTCAAATAACCTGACAATCGATTCTTATAGCAGAGGCCCCTTGGCCTTTAGTTTGATACAAGTTCCGCACGAGCCGGAAAGCACTTAATGTGCTTTCCGTGCGAGCAGGACTGTTCGCAGTAGCAAACTAAAGGCCAAGGGGCCCAGTCAACCTATCAGCAGCGATTACTCGGCAGCTAGTTGAATTTGAAAATCTTTGAGGCAAGACGGTATAGGCCGAGTGTGGTTTTGTCTCCGGCCCGTCCGCGCAGATTGGTGAAGAACCCGACCACGCCGTAGCGGGCACGACGATACATGCGCTCGTCGTAGGCCTTCAAATCATTCCACAGCGTCTTTAGGCGCTCGTCGGCGCAATCTTCCTCGGAAAGCTTGGTGAGCACCGAGCAGATCGCCATCATCATGGTGAAGTAGCCCATCATGTACGAACGCAGGCGCGACAACTCAACATCGCTGTACAGGTGGTACGAATCCATCATGATACGCGTAACACGGAATTGCTGGTCCAGACGCTTGACCATCGTTGCCTCGTTGACGCTCTGGCCTTCGCGACCGATAAAGTAACGGTAGAGGTCGATGTCGGCGTAGTACATGGTCTTGCAACGCGGCAGCGGCACGTAGGCGTAGATGTTGTCCACATAGAACGTGTGCGGCGGCATGGGAAGGTTGGACTCGCGCAGCACATCCGTGCGATAGCACAGGCTGTGCATGAGTAGGTTCTGGTCCAGGCGGAAATGACCGATCTGATCCCAGGAAAAAATCTTTTTGCGCGGCAGGGCAAATTTGTAGCCAATAGCGGTATGCGTGCCCTCGTAAACCTTCTCGTACACGTAGTTCGAGATAAACAGGTCAACGCGCTGGTCACGCTCTTCAAAGCCACGCAGAATCGACAGCATAGTCGAAAGAGCCGCAGCGTCGAGCCAGTCGTCCGAGTCGACGACCTTGTAGTAGGTGCCCTGTGCCTCGCGCAGACCCGAAAGAACGGCAATACCGTGGCCGCCGTTCTCCTGGTGTACCGCGCGAATGATACCGGGATAACGTGCCTCCCACTCGTCGGCCTTATCGGCCGTCTCGTCCTTGGAGCCGTCGTCCACCACGATAATCTCGATATCGGTGGCGTAATTGCTCCCCTCCAAGATAGAGGTGATGCAATGGTCCATGTCCTTGGCGGCGTTATACGAGGGAATACCGAATGTTATGACTTTATGCATGGCAGGCGATAATCTCATCCGAAAGATCGAGGGCGGAATTGGTCACGGCGTCCATATCGTAGTAACGATACTCGGCCAGACGACCCACCGGGTGGAAGTTCGTCAGGTTCTGGACGCGCTCAAGATAGCGCTCATAGAGCTCACGGTTCTCGGGCTCAAGAATGGCGTAGTACGGCGTCTCGCCCGAGCCGGGCGTATAGGCCTTGGAGTACTCCTTCATGATGGTGGTCTTGCCAGGCAGGACCTGACCGGTCATGTTCTTGAACTCGGTGATACGCGTGTAGTCCTCGCTCGTGGTGTAGTTGACGGTGCCCACGGGCTGGAACTGGTCCATATCGAGCGTCTCGAACTTCATGTCGAGCGTGCGGTACGGTAGCGCGCCCAGATCGAGATTGAACAGCTCATCGAGCGGACCGGTGTAGACGATCTCGCCACCATAGACCTTGCCGTCGATCTTGACGGTAGTCTCGTCGATTTCAAAGAGGTCACGGGCGTCCACGTCGCAGAACACGTCGATCAGGTCGTGGTCGAGCATGTGCTCAAAGAGCGCAGTGTAGCCCTCCTGCGGCATGCCCTGGAAGGGAGCTTGCGGGAAGTAGCGGTCATCATCGCCCACAAAGACGGGAACGCGGCCGGTGATCGAGGGATCGATCTGATCGGGCGTCTGGCCCCACTGCTTCATGGTGTAATGCAAAAAGACGTTCTCGTAGACGTAATCGGCGACCTCGGCAAGATCCGGGTCGTTCTTCTTGCGCAGCTCCATGATGGGCACCTTGACATCCTTGCCAAAGGTCTCCACGAGCTTCTGATACAGCTCCTCGCCGCGCTCGTCACCAAAAGCGAGCTTGAGACTCGCATGGTTGAAGGGCACGGGCATAAGGGTACCGTTGATGTTGGCGAGCACCTTGTGCTGATAATCCGTCCACTTGGTAAAGCGCGACAGGAAATTGTGCACGCGCTCGTTAAAGGTGTGATAGATATGCGGACCGTACTCGTGGATCAAGATTCCGGCCTCGTCAGTGCAGTCATAGGCATTGCCCGCAATGTGGCTACGGCGCTCCAAAACGGCAACACGATAGCCGATGGTCTCGGCAAGACGGCGGGCGCAAACGGCACCGGCATATCCAGCACCGACGACAATCATGTCGTACGCGCCGGCGTTAAAGCCTTCAGGCAGGCCTGAGGTAATCTGCATCGATACTCCTTGTCAAAAGCCACGGGCTCGTTAGCTGGGCTTTTCTCGAACATTCTTCGAGACATATTTATCAGAGCGATTATAGCGCTAATGCGTCCTATAATGAGCTTGCCACACAAGGAAAGCTCAAGCACCGCGGCGAACATAATTGAAAGGTAAACCCGCTAGCAGCGGGTTTATTCGTGAACAGCCGGGCGCCTGGAGCTTAGCGAAATGCTTGTAAGGAGTAACATGAGCGATTTCCTAAACCGTATGAAGTCTGCCGCCAAGGCCGACCTTAAGACGATCGTCCTGCCCGAGGGCGAGGATCCGCGCACCATCGTCGCGGCCACCAAGATCATCGAGGAGGGCCTGGCAAAGATCGTCATCCTGGGCAACCCCGACGAGATCAACGTTCCCGGCGCTACCGTCATCGACCCGCGCAATGCCGAGAAGCACGAGGAGTACGCGCAGAAGTTTGCCGAGCTCCGCGCCAAGAAGGGCGTTACCATCGAGCAGGCTCGCGCCCAGGTGATGGACGCCACCTACTTTGGCACCATGATGGTCAAGATGGGCGACGCCGACGGCCTGGTCTCCGGCGCCTGCCACTCCACCGCCGACACCCTGCGCCCCGCGCTTCAGATCCTCAAGACCGCCCCGGGCACCAAGCTGGTCTCGGCCTTCTTCGTGATGTGCACCGACACCCCGCAGTTCGGCACCGACGGCACGCTGATCTTCGCCGACTGCGGCCTCAACATCAACCCGTCCTCCGACGAGCTCTCCGAGATCGCCATCGCCTCCGCCCACTCCTGGTCCACCTTCATGGGCAACGTTGAGCCGCACGTGGCCATGCTCTCCTACTCCACCATGGGCTCCGCCGGCGGCGAGGTCGCCAAGAAGGTCCAGGAGGCTGTGAAGTTCTGCAAGGAGAAGGCTCCCGAGCTCGCCATCGACGGCGACCTGCAGCTCGATGCCGCTATTGTCCCCACCGTCGCCCAGCTCAAGGCTCCCGGCTCCTCCGTTGCCGGCAAGGCCAACGTGCTCGTGTTCCCCGACCTCGAGGCAGGCAACATCGGCTACAAGCTGGTCCAGCGCTTCGCCG
>CAJMRP010000033.1 GCA_905215765.1 uncultured bacterium | reverse complement strand
CGCGCAGCGGCGCGGTCTGCGGCGTGGCGATGTAGCCGGGTCCAATGCCGTTGCACTGGATATTGGCCTCGCCAAACTCCGAGCAGATGTTCTTGGTGAGCATCTTGAGTCCGCCCTTGGCGGCGGCATAGCCGGCGATGGTCTCGCGACCCAGCTCGCTCATCATCGAGCAGATGTTGATGATCTTGCCGTGGCCCTTGGCGATCATGCCGGGCAGGCAGGCCTTGGACACGATAAACGGTGCGTTGAGGTCAATATCGACGACGCGGCGGAAGTCCTCGGCACTCATGTCGAGCATCGGGGTGCGCTGGATAACGCCGGCGTTGTTGACCAGGATGTCGGGCGTGGTGCCAAAGTCGGCCTCGATCTTGGCGATGAGCTCGGCGACGACGGCCTCGTCGGTGACGTCTGCCACGTAACCATGAGCCTCAAAGCCCAGCTCGCGGTAGTGCTTCTCGGCCTCGGCTACCTTGTCGGCGTGACGTGCGTTAAAGGCGATCTTGGCGCCGGCCTCTCCGAGCGCCTCGGCAATGGCCATACCGATGCCATAGGTGGCGCCGGTTACCAGTGCGACCTTGCCGTCCAGACGGAAGCTGTCCATAAGATCAGACATAGCGATCCTTTCAAAAGAAACGTTCATCTATATAAGTCTTGCTTTTCATACAAGGTCAGTATAGGAGAAGAGGAGGATTTAAAAATCAGATTCTCCTAAAATCAGGTGAACGTTCACTTTTAAAAGGTAAACGGTGATCTCGCCCTTGCCGCGCGGACGTTTATTCGCTCTGTTCCTGCGTGCCCTCTGCGATCATGTTGCGGTTGTACACCAGATGCAAATACATCGCATCGTGCGCGGCGGTGGGATTGCGCGAGGCGATGGCGTCGGCCACATCGCGGTGCGTGCGGATAGTTTCCTCGACGAGCTTTTTGCCAGTCACGTCGATAAAGAGGGGGACGGATGCCTTGAGCACGCCCATCAGGCGGGGAACGACGAGGTTGCCGCAGCTTTCGGCAATGGCATTGTGGAACGCGGTGTCGGCGGCGGAGTAATCCTCACCGGCCTCGGCCAGGTGCTCGGATTCGTCGCAGAGCTCTTTGATACAGATGACCTGGTCGTTGGTTGCGTGCTCGGCCGCCATGCGTGCTATCTGCGGCGGTGCCACGGCCCTCTCGCACGTCAACGATGCCGGTTTTTGGATGTGCTCCTCGTTCCTGGAGATTGACGAGAAGACAACCCTCAAGTCCTGGACCATTATGGAGACGCTCATCGGCCTTTCGGGTCTTGCCTGCGCCCTGGTGATTTCGTTCTTCGCCTAGTTCGCGTAGCTAAGCATCTTTTGCCGAGTGCATCGCTCGGTACCCATTTACACCTGATTCATTAACCAACGATTGGTACAACCGTTCAAATCAAAAGAGGAGAGCATCATGGACGAGAAGACCAAGGCACAGATTCAGCAGGAGGCAGCCGACCTGGTTGCCAAGCTGCAGCCGCGTTCCGGCAAGTTCCGCACCATCAGCCCCGAGATGGACCCGCTGCGTCTGGGCTCTGGCTGGTCCATCGAGGATCTGGACAAGCCGCAGGTCATTATCGAGTCGACGTTCGGCGACTCGCACCCGGGTTCTGCCGGCCTGTTTGAGTTGGTCGAGGAGGTCCGTGCCGGCGTTGCCGAGGCTGGCGGTCATGGTGCCCGTTACTTCTGCACCGATATCTGCGACGGCGAGGCCCAGGGCCACGACGGCATCAACTACTCGCTGCCCAGTCGCGACATGATCGCCAACATGATCGAGATTCATGCCAAGGCCACCCCGTTCGACGCCGGCGTCTTTGTTGCCAGCTGCGATAAGGGCCTGCCTGCGAACCTTATGGCCATGGGCCGCATCAACATCCCCTCCATCGTCGTTACCGGCGGTGTCATGGATGCAGGCCCCGACCTGTTGACCCTGGAGCAGCTCGGTGCGATTTCTGCCCGCTACGAGCGCGGCGAGATCTCTCGCGAGGAACTTGAGTTTGCCAAGCACAACGCATGCCCCAGCTGCGGCGCCTGCTCCTTTATGGGCACCGCGTCGACCATGCAGGTTACCGCCGAGGCCCTGGGCCTTATGCTCCCCGGCACGGCCCTGCTGCCCGCAACCAGCTCCGATCTGCGTGAGTTTGCGCGCGAGGCCGGCCGTCAGTCCGTGTGGCTCTCCGAACACAACCTGTGCCCGCGCGACATCGTGACCAAGGAGTCCTTCGAGAACCTCATCATGGTCCACGGCGCCATTTCCGGCTCCACCAACTCGCTGCTGCATATCCCTGCGATCGCCCGCGAGTTTGGCATCGAGATGTCCGCCGACGACTTCGACCGTCTGCACCGTGGTGCCCACTACCTGCTCAACGTTCGTCCCGCAGGTGAGTGGCCGGCGCAGTTCTTCTACTATGCGGGTGGCGTGCCGCGCATCATGGAGGAGATCAAGTCGATGCTCCACCTCGACGTCATGACCGTCACCGGCAAGACTCTCGGCGAAAACCTCGAGGACCTTAAGAACAACGGCTACTACGAGAAGTGCGGCCGCTACTTGGAGAAATGGAACCTCAAGCGCGAGGACATCATTCGCTTGTTTGACCAGGCTTTTGGTACCGACGGCTCCATCGCCATCCTCCACGGCAACCTTGCCCCCGAGGGCGCCGTCGTCAAGCACACGGTTGTTCCGCGCGAGATGTTCCAGGCCACGCTTAAGGCCCGTCCGTTCGATTGCGAGGAGGACGCCATCCACGCCGTCCTGACGCACGAGGTCAAGCCCGGCGATGCCGTCATCATTCGCTATGAGGGCCCCAAGGGTTCCGGTATGCCCGAGATGTTCTACACCACCGAGGCTATCGCCAGCGATCCCGAGCTGGGTGCGAGCATTGCCCTTATCACCGATGGCCGCTTCTCCGGCGCCTCCAAGGGCCCGGCTATCGGTCACGTTTCGCCCGAGGCTGCCGTGGGCGGCCCGGTTGCCCTGATCGAGGAGGGCGACCTTATCCAGATCAACATCCCCGAGCGCTCGCTGTCTATTGTGGGCATCGCCGGCAAGGAGATGGAGCCGGCCGAGATCGATGCCGTCCTGGCCGAGCGCCGAGCCGCTTGGAAGCCCAAGGCTAATCGCTATACCTCCGGCACGCTCAAGTTCTTTACCGAGCATGCAGTTTCCGCCATTCAGGGTGGCTACATGGAGTAGCGCCCATGCGCATCAAATATCTCCTCTCATAGATGTGCGGCACAAAGAGCCCCGAGCCACGTCACCGGGGCGCGTTGTTCAGCGCCGCCGGGGCGCTCCACTCAAACGACAAGAGACGTCTTACGCAAGCGCCCGCGTCCGTGGATAAAACCACGGGCGTGGGCGCTTCACTTTATTCCCAGCCGCTTTATTCCCAGCCCTTCCACACGTCAGGCTCGTAGCCAACGGTTGCCTGGCGGCCGTTGCGAACGATGGGCTCACGAAGAATCTGCTGGTTATCGAGCACCTTTTCGAACTTCTGGTCGGCAGCAAGATACTGTACGAGCGCAACCGTGTCGGCATCTTTCGCCTTTGGATCGATCACAGCGTCGATCCCGCCGACGGCGCGCGCCACGCTTTCGAGCTCGCCTTTGCTCATCCCCTTTTCCTTCAAGTCGATGAACTGGAACTTCACACGACGTTCCTTGAAATAGCGCTGCGCCTTCTTAGTATCGAAGCTTTTCTTCGTGCCGAATATCTGGATGTTCATACGTACTGCCTTCGCTCAATTCTCGTCCGTCCATGATACGACAAGGGAGCCGAGCAAAAACAGAGCAGGCGGAGATGGAGGAGGACGGCGACCGACCGTCGGCAAGAGTCGGCCGGATCGGACTGGCGCCCAGCGCGCGCCGGCGACACGCTCGCAGCTGCACACATAGCCGATGTACAAGCTCGCCGCGGCGTTCCCTCGCCCCGCGGTGTGGCGATAGAGAAGCACGCCACCCGTCAACGATGGCGCCTCGGTGAAGAAAATCAACGTCTGGGTTACATCCCTTGAAAGGGGCGAAGACGGCTGCTAAAATACCTCCCCGCTATGAAGGATTTGACCAAAGCATACATCGCAATTCGGCGGCCCCTGGTATACGGGGCCTCTCCTGTTGTTCCCCAAGTGCGCTCTGAGCAGCCGCTTTCTTCCTGTCGTATCTGATGCACGCATAGCACGTGCATGTTATTTCGCCCGTGGGCCGGCGCGCCTTCGGCGAAGAATCGAATAGATACGAAGGAAGCTTATGTCTGATAATTGTACGGTCGCGCCCGCCAATGGGCGCATTACCGGTACCCAGATCCGCATCGTCGCGGTCGTCGTCCTGGGTGCCTTCTTGGCGCTACTGAACCAAACGGTGATGTCGCCTGCGCTGCCGGTCATCATGTCCGATTTCGCCATCGATGCCTCGACTGCCCAGTGGATCATGTCCATATACCCGCTGGTGAGCGGCATCATGGTCCCCGTTTCGGCGTTCCTTATCGACAAGTTCAGCACCCGCGCGCTATTCTTCGGGGCGACGCTGGTGTTCGCGCTGGGCACGCTGCTGTGCGCCGCAGCCCCTGATTTCCTGTTCCTCATCATCGGTCGCGTGTTGCAAGCGGCGGGCTCAGGCGTGCTCATGCCGCTTGTCTCGGTGGTTCCCATGCTGGTGTTCCCCGTCGAGAAACGAGGAACGGCTATGGGCATGGCGGGCATCGTCATGTCGGCGGGTCCCGCGGTCGGCCCCGTCGTAGGCGGTGCGGTGATCGACACGTACGGCTGGCGCACCATGATCGGCGCCATCGTCCCCCTCGCAATTCTCGTGCTGGTGCTGGGCGTGTTCATGCTGAAAAACGTGGGCGAGCTGAAGAACCCCAAGCTCGACCTGCCCTCGGTCGTCGTCTCCACCATCGCCTTCGGCGGACTTCTCTACGGGTTCTCGAGCGCCTCGTCGATGGGTTGGGGCAACCCCGTGGTGCTCGGCTCGATCGTCGCGGGTGTCGTGTGCTTGGTGCTGTTCGTCGTACGCCAGGGCAAAATCGAGGACCCGCTGCTTCAACTGGGCACGCTCAAGACGCGCGAGTTCCGCGTGGCCGCCATCATCGTCACGCTCATCAACGCCGCATGCCTGGTCACCAACACGCTGTTGCCGTTGCTGCTGCAAACCTCGCTTGGCGCTTCGGCCTTCGAAACCGGTATGGCCATGCTTCCCGCCGCGGCGGTGGGCATCATCATCAGCCCTATCTCCGGCGTGGTGTTCGACAAGTTCGGTCCGCGTGCCATCTCGATCGTCGGCCTGGCCCTCATGACCGGCGCCCTGTTCCTGCTCTCGCTTTCGACGGTAAACACGCCCATCTTGGTGGTTGCGCTGTTCTGCATGCTGCAGTCCGCCGGCCAGTCGCTCGCGAACATGCCGGTGAACACATGGGGTGTCAATGCCTTGAAAAATGACATGATCGCCCACGGCAACGCCATCGCGAACACCGGCCGCCAGGTCGCCGGCGGTTTGTGCACGGCGCTCATCATCACGGTCATGACAAGCGTCACCGCGTCGGCCGGCGTCGATGCGAGCATCCAAGTAGCCACCGCCGTGGGCGCGGGCGTCGCTTACAAGGTGTGCGCGGCAATCGGCCTCGTTTCCCTTATCTGCGCCATATTCAGCGTGCGCACCAAGAAAACCGCACCGAAAACGAAGGAGGCATAAGCGATGTCCGAGATTCTGTCCGAGCGCATCCCGCTCGAGCTCGAGGGGACGCCCGTTTCGAGCATCATGATTGAAGAGCCGTTCACCTGCACGCAGGATTGCACGATTTCCGACGTGGTGCGCATGCTCGCCGAAAACGAGGTGAGCAGCATGCCCGTAATCGATGAGCGCAACCAGGTGGTCGGGTTCATCTCCGACGGCGATGTCATGGGAGCCATCGCGCAGCATCGCGCTCACACCATCTTCACGGGCGGCGACGCGTCCATGCTGTACTTCGACGATCAGAGCCTTGAGCAGCGCATCGAAGACCTGAAGGATCGCTGCGTCATGGATTTCGCGACGCGCCAGGTAGTGTGTGCCCGTCCCGAGCAGAGCATCGCCCGCGTCGCCGCGCTGCTGGCGAAGAAGAAGTTCAAGAAGCTTCCTGTGGTTGATGACGAGGGCAAACTCGTGGGGGTCATCCGCCGCTCCGCCATCACCAAATACATCTTCGGCATCCTTTTCCAATAGGGGCAGGTCGCACTTGAGGCGAACATCTCGAGGCATCGAGCCAGCAACTGGACCAGACAACCTTGACACGCACGCGCTTTCCCTCGATGCTTCGGTAAGGGGAGCTGCGAAAATCGCAGCACGGGTGATCGGCGCCGCGCCCCCGAAGGCAAAAGCGAACACGGGAGCGATACGATGGGAAAAGTCCTGGACGAAGATTTGGTTTATGAGATTCTCTCCGTCGTGGCAGAGATTCCGGCCGGATGCGTCGCCTCGTACGGTCAGATAGCGCGCCTCATCGGCAGGGAGAAAAACTCTCGCCTGGTCGGAGCGGTGCTGAGCGAGGCGGATCGCTACGGCGATTATCCCTGCCACCGCGTCGTCAACCACGCGGGACGCCTCGCGCCAAACTTCCCCGACCAGCGAGCACTACTGACGGAGGAAGGAGTCGCCTTCCGAGACAACGGCTGCGTCGACATGAAAAAGCACCAGTGGAACGAGTAGCCAGGCAGCGTAGCGTCGAAAGGAGCGACGCCACGGGGAACGACCTGCGCCCCGCCGCCGGACAACCTATGACAAAGTGACACGTCCCACAAAGAGCGGCGCACCAGTACGAGACACGACCGCGACGTAAAAAGACCCTATGATACTCGTAAGCATCTATCTGATTGCCCGCCTCGAGGTACCCAAAGAACGAGAGATGCCGAAACCCCTAGACAAAGAAAAAGGTCGGGAGCTTTTATGCTTCCGACCTGAAGTTTCATGGTCGCGGGGGGCGGATTTGAACCACCGACCTTCGGGTTATGAGGTCGCTACGACGTTGTTTCATTCAGACATTTCGATCCAAATTGAAGTCAATATAACTCCAGGTCATTTGATGTTTTCATAGATTTACGAAAGAAAAGTACGCGGAATAATTCGACCCAAATTCGACCCACAACGAGCTTGAAAGCGGTCAGGCGGAGCATTACCCTTGGGGTGTGACCCCACGCAGGGCCCACCACCAAGGGTAATGCCCACCCGCCCCAGCCCTTTGCGCCATTCCGCGCAACCGAGCGCGATTCTCAGGCACTTCAGGCAAGGAACACGATGAACGACCGACCTCTCGTCATAGGCAAAGGAACGAAGCAACGCCGCGACAAATACACGTGGCGCTACCGTCACAGCCTCGGCAAGGATCCGGTCACGGGCAAATACCGCTATTCGCCGTGGCAGACCATACATACCACCAAAAGCCGAGAGGTCGACGCCGCACTCGAAGCCTACAAGGCAGAACTCAACAGCGGCACCTACGTCCAAAAATCGAGGGACACCGTCGGCTCGTACGCAAAAAAGTTCCACGACAACCGCGAAGGAACCATCACGCCGCTCGCCTACTCGACATCCTACTCAATCGAGAACCGGACGCGCACATCACATGCGTGATGCTCATGCTCGACACCGACATGAGAAGGGCAGAAGCCCTCGGGATGACGTGGTCCGATGTCTCCGTCGAGAACAGAAGCATCCTCATTGAGCAGCAGTTCGCGGCCGATCGAAGCGTTCGCTCGCCCAAAAGCAAGAAAAGCGTGCGGAGGATCTCGATAAGCGAGACGCTGACGTCGTATCTCGAATTCTGGAAAAAGGAGCAGGCCCGCGAAATGGAAGCCTTCGGCCTGGAACAAGTCAAAGGCACTCCGCTCGTTCACTCATTCGAACGAACGAAAGACAGGCATCCCCAAGTCAACTTCATGGACCTGAATGGGTTTTCGCGCTGGTTCAGAAACTTCAGCGTCGAGAACGGGTTCGGCAAGTTCGAAGGCGTTCGAACATACCATTATGTGAAGGAAACTGTCGACGGGGAAACGATTTCGAAGCGTTATGAGCATAAAGAGTGGCTCGAATTGAGGGATTACCTCAGGAAGCATCCCAAGGTTCGCGAGGCGAGGCATATCAGCACATATGAGAGCGAGCACCTTCCTTACGGATATTCGGGCCTATCGAGCCACACCGCTACTGCCGCTACTGCCCGCTACTGCCCGCCAGCTTCCGAACCAGCGGGCGGTAGCAGCACCCCGAACATCTCGCCGACAGCGCAGAGAGTCGTCGACCTGGCGGCCAAGGCCGACATCGAGGACGTGATGCTGTGCGACCTGCCCGGCGTCCTGTCCTTCCTAGGGCTGCCACCTGAGACGGAGATGCCGCCGGGCAACAAGGGGAAGACGAAGCTCAAGAAGCTCTACAGGAAGGTGGCGCCGAACAAGGCATACCACTCCGGCGAGCGCGCCAAGGATTTGATCTCGCACCTCGACATGGCAGAGATCAGGGCATCGGCGCCCGTCCAAGAATTGGGATGCAGTTCAATACGAGCTCGGGGCTCTTTTCGTCTAGATTGGGGACGCATGGCCGGACGAAAACAATTTGCGTCTGGTAATAAGCGTACGAAAGCGCAATTTACGTCTTAATTCCGTACGCAAATCAAGACGAAAATCGTTTACGTCTGCTTTAAATCCGTACGAAAACGGTTTTCGTCTTGCAGGGCAGTTGCCGTTTCTACAGTTCAACTTCCAGTTCGGCTTTGTGCTCGTAGAGGTAGTCGCGCATGTAGGGGATGGCAAATGAGACCTTGCCGTACGAGGGAGCCTCGATAATCGATTCTCTTAACAGGCGGCTGCGGACGGAACTCACCTGTTGAGGCGTTTTGTTTAGGGCATCGGCAACCATGCTGGTCGAGCTCGTCTGCCCCAAAGATGCCATGCTCAGCAGATAAGCGATGCACGTGGGCGGAATGCGCTGTAGCGCGGGCTCAATCACCATGGCACAGAAGCGTTCGCGTGCCGTTGCAATGCCGCGCTCGGCTTCTTCTTCTCCAATAATCGGTGTATGTGCGCGTCTTGCCAACTGCCATGCGTAGTATCCAACGAGTTGGATCATGAAAGGATAACCTTGCGTTGCCTCGGCAAGTTGGCCGGCAATACCTGGCTGCAACTCCATGCCAGACGCTTCAATGGTTTCCTCGAGGGAATACAACACTTCGGTTACTGCCACAGCCTTCAGGTCAAAGGGGAGGGCGCGGCGCAAAAACGCAAGTGTCTTTCCGTTGATGATGCTTTCAATCATCGAAGGCAGACCCGCAAAAACAAAGGCGATATCAAGGTCTTCGTCGATAACCTGCTGAATCGCAATGGAGAGCGTTCGGACCTCATCGAGCTCTGCGTCCTGAACCTCGTCGAGAGTGATGAGCAGGGCGTTTCCATTCTTGGATATTGTCTGTCTCATGGCGTCGCGTAGCGATGGGCCGATTCGCTCAATGTCTATGCTGCCGATGGATATGCCAGCTACGGTGGGCTCAAATCTGGCGTGCTTGGCCTGGAATTTGGGCTGCAGCTGTTCGAGAATGCGCTGGCAAAGTCCCTCGGTTGCGACCTCTTTTATGACCGTCCAGCCACGGCTTTGCGCCAAACGTGAGCACTCGTCAAGGAGGACCGTCTTGCCCGTTCCACGGACGCCGGCTATGCGCATTAGGCGCCCAGGGGCACCAGGCCCGTTGGTGAGGCCCTCATTGAATTCTTCGAGCACATCTTCGCGGCCGATAATCGTGGGAGGTGTTTTACCTGCTGTGGGCTTAAAAGGGTTTGTTTGCATGTGAGTCACCTTTGCTCAAGATATAGCAAGATATAGCAAAGTATAGCAAGATATAGCAAAGTATAGTGAGATATAGCAAAGTATAGTGAGATATAGCAAAGTAAGCGCTACTCGCGGGTTTTGCGGTGGTGCTATTTTCCAGATGCCGCGCGGATAAAGCGCTGGTCGAACAGCTTGTTGGCAACTCACGAGGGCTCGGGGTGCCAATTTGGGATGGAGTAGTGCTGTGCCACGAATAGGGCCTATCTACTACGTTTAAGCCGCAGAGGTCAACCATAGCCGGCTTTTTCGAAAATCGACAAGCTGTCTACCTGCGGTTTTGTTTTCACGGTTTTCGGTATGGCCGAGGCTATCCGTGTTAACGTAGTAGATGGGCCACTTTTGTGGCAAGGGGGCCGATCTGCGGGCCAGGGTAGCTAAAAGAGCCCCGTCCCAAAAAGACTGATTGGGAGCTGGGGCGTGTCGATGCGATAGTATTGCATGGTGGTATTCGACTAACCGAGGGTTTATCCGAGGGCTTTATGGAACAGCACCAGCATTATCAGAGCCTGCAAGATCAGGCATACAACGCATTACGATCCAAGATTATCTATGCCGAGCTCAAGCCCGGCACGCGCCTTTCGGCGATTGGTCTGGAAAAGGAGACGGGAATCGGGCGCACGCCCATTCGCGAGTCATTTGTGCGCCTGCGTGAGCAGGAGCTGGTGGAAACGCGTCCCAAAAGCGGCACCTATGTCTCGAAAATCAGCATGGAGCGCGCCGAGAACGCCTGCTTTTTGCGCGAGAAGCTCGAGAGAAGCGTGCTTATTAAATGCTGTTCGGCCGCCTCGCCCGAGCAAAAGCAGCGGCTTGAGCAGATTCTTACCGAGTCCGAGTCGCTCGACCATGGCGAAACGCGCCGCTTCTTTGACCTGGATAACCTGTTCCATGAGACATGTTTTGAGATTGCCGGTCGTCACATGTTGTGGGATTGGATGAAGAGCATCAACACGCATTTTGAGCGATACAACTGGTTGCGTATGGTGTCGCAGGATCTGAATTGGGAGCCGATTCGTCGGCAGCATCGCCGGATTCTCGAGGCCATTAAGAGGGGCGATACCGATGCGGCGAGTTATCTGGCAGAGACGCACTTGCACCTGATGCCCGAGGAGCAGGGCCCGGTTATCGCCCTGCATCCCGACTATTTTGAGCTGTCTAAAGACTCGTCTATTTAGCCCATCATCGCATCTGCTCGAGACGCAAAAACGACGCTGCTCACCTACAGCGTTTTGCAACCGAGATTTTTAAAAATGCCTAAAATGGCTCAGACTGCCGACATTGGGAAACGGGGTGCGCTATGGCGCAGATGAGAATCAAGGACATTGCCGCCGAGGCGGGCGTGAGTCCGGCCACGGTCTCGCGCTACCTCAACAACCGCCCCGGGCAAATGACCGAGAAAACCCGTGCTCGCATCGCGGCGGTTATCGAGCGCACCGGCTATCGCCCGCGTGCCGCCGCGCGCAATCTGCGCAGCTCGCGCACCAACCTCATCGGCGTGATCCTGGCCGACATCGCCAACCCGTTCTCCAGCGCCATGCTCGAAGGGCTTTCCGTCAGCGCCGCCGCGCGTGGCTGCTCGCTCATGACGGCCATTAGCGGCAACGACCCCGCTAAGGAAGCGGAGTCGCTCACCAGGCTTATCGATGCCGGCGTGGACGGTCTGGTCGTCAACACCTGCGGAGGCAATGACGAGGCGATCGCCGCGGCAGCGGGACGTCTGCCCGTTGTGCTGCTCGACCGCGATGTTGCCGCCAGCGGTGTCGACCTGGTGACATCTAACAACCGTGAACTGGTCGCAGGCTTGGTAGACGCTTTGGCCGCTGGCAGCGAGCGCCTGTGCCTGCTCACCGAGGCAAGCGACGACAGCCCCGTCCGTCGCGAGCGTGCCGAGGCCTTTACCGACGAGCTTTCGCGACGCGACCTTGCGGGCGAGGTCGTCACCCTGGCCGACGGCGGTGCCACGGGCGTCAGCCGCTTGGACGAGACCATCCGCGGCTATGCAGGCAAAAAGCTCGGCCTTATCGCCGTTAACGGCCTGGTTTTCCTGCGTCTGATCGAGGCGTTGGCACAGCTGGGACCCTCGTTGCCGGCGGGTCTCAAGATCGCGACGTTTGACGATTACCCCTGGAACCACGTGCTCTTTGGCGGCGTGACCACGGCCGCGCAGGACACCCTCACCATTGCCGAGCGCGTGGTCGAGCGCCTGTCCGAGCGCATCGACGTTGTTACCACCACCGTGGGCGAGGCCGCAAAGCTCGCCCCCAAGCGCATCGAGATCCCCGGCCACATCGAACACCGCGCTTCAACCTCGCGCTAGCAACTCGTTCGCAACTGCCTGTTCGCGCACGTTTTTTGAGCGCTTGATACGCTTTAACCCTGCGGAAACATTTTTCTGCGATAGTATCTGCGATATAGACCAGTCGAAACCCGCCCGAAAGAAAGGGGAGCGACATGAACCAGCAGAACATCGATTACGTACTCCGTTCCGTAGAACAGCGTGACATCCGCTTTGTGCGTCTGTGGTTTGTCGACATTCTCGGCCGCCTCAAGAACTTTGCCATTAGCCCCGAGGACCTCGAGGTCGCTTTTGAGGAGGGTATTGGCTTTGACGGCTCCGCTATCGAGGGCTTTGCCACGCCCGAGGAAGCCGACATGCTGGCGTTTCCTGATGCTTCGACCTTCCAGATTTTGCCGTGGCGCCCGAGCCACAACGGCGTCGCCCGCGTGTTCTGCGACGTGTGCACTCCCGATCGCAAACCCTTTGCCGGCGACCCGCGCGATGCCCTGCGCCGCATGTTCCGCAAGGCCGAGAAGGCTGGCTATCTGCTCAACGTGGGCGCCGAGCTGGAGTATTACTACTTCCCCGACGAGCACACCCCCGAGCCGCTCGACAACGTGGGCTACTTCGATCTTTCGGTGAGCGATGCCGCCCGCGACCTGCGCCGCAACACGGTCCTCACGCTGGAGAAGATGTCCGTGCCCGTGGAGTACACCTTCCATGCCGCCGGCCGCTCGCAGCACGGCATGAGCCTGCGTCACGCCGAGGCCTTGAGCATGTCCGACGCCATCACCACGGCCAAACTCATCATTAAGCAGCAGGCCTACGAGAGCGGTTGCCACGCATCCTTTATGCCCAAGCCGTTGGCAGGCGAGGATGGCAGTGCTATGTTCCTGTGCCAGTCGCTATTCGACCACGACGGCAACAACGTCTTTTGGGGCGAGGACGACGAGAGGTACCATCTCTCCGATATCGCCAAGCACTACATGGCCGGCATCTTGGCGCACGCGCGCGAGATCAGCGCCATCACCAACCCCACGGTCAACTCGTACAAGCGCATCACCACGGGTGGCGACTCCGTGCCGCAGTATGCCACGTGGGGCCTGCGCAACCGCGCGAGCATGATCCGCATCCCGGTCTACAAGCCCGGCAAACAGCTGTCCACGCGCATCGAGCTTCGTAGCCCCGACCCCATGGCCAATCCGTACCTGGTCAACGCCGTCACGCTGGCGGCTGGTCTGGACGGCATCGAGCGTAAGCTGGAGCTCCCGCCCGAGGCCACGGCCGAGACACTCAAACTCACCGACCGTCAGATGCTCGAGGCCGGCTACACGCCGCTGCCGCGCTCGCTCAAAGAGGCGCTCGACGTCTTTGAGGACTCGCAGTTTATGAAGGATGCCCTCGGCGAGCACATCCACAGCTTCTTCCTCAAAAAGAAGCGCAACGAGTGGCATAAGTTTGAGTCCACGATCACCGAGTGGGAGATCAAGCATTATCTGGCGAACTCCTAATCGCGCTGGCTTGTTCCAGTACGATTGAGCTCATTTCCTTGGAGGCCGATATGTCCGAAAAGAGTGCCCTGTTCATGGCGCGCACGACGCGCTTCCACGAGTTTGCCCGCAGCTTGACGACCACCCTGGGTGTCGAGGTGAGCCTGGCTACCCCCGATTCGCCGACTGCGGCGCACGACTTTGACCTGCTGATCCTCGATTCCGACGGCATCCGCAGCGACCGCATCGATCAGATTGCTAAGTGGCTTGACGATCGTGGCGGCGTCCCCATGTTGGTGATCGTCGACGACGAGGCGCTCGGCACCCTGCGCCTGCCGAATCACGCGCATGCCGACTTTGTATGCCCCACGGCGACGCCCAACGAGCTCAAGGCTCGCGCGCAGCGCCTGATGGGCGAGGAGGAGACCGTCGCCGCCGACGATGTGCTCAACATCGATAACCTCGAGATCAACTTGGCTACCTACCAGGTGACACTCGATAACGAGCCCATCGACCTGACGCTGATGGAGTACTCGCTGCTGAGCTTTTTGGCGACGCATCCCAACCGTGCCTACAGCCGCGAGGTACTGCTGCACCGCGTGTGGGGCTTTGAGTACTGCGGCGGTACGCGTACCGTCGACGTGCACATCCGACGCATCCGCTCCAAGGTGGGCCCGCAGATCGCGGCACATATCACCACCGTCCGCGGCGTGGGCTATCTGTTTAAGGACTAGCTTTTCACCACAAAGGGGACAGGCACCTTTGTGGTGGTTTTGACGCAGGCCGGGTCCTTTTGGGGCTGCAACAGAACTTAAGCCTTCCTAAAAGATTGCGTTCTCATACACGTGCACCCGCATATTGGGGTACAACTCAACGTGAACAATGATGGCCCGCCACATGTTTGGCGGGCCTTTGGCTATTTGACGAAAGGACCGCAGCTATGAGCGAGTACGATTCCCAGCGTCCCCAGGATGCGGGCAACGCCGGCGAGACCCAGCAGCAGCCGCGCGTGCAGGTGGAGTCGACGCCTGCCGGCAGCAACATTCCCTACGTGCAGGCCTACGACACGCAGACCGGCAAGCCGCTGGGCGGCCAACAGGTCGTGAACAAGCACACGGTAGTCAAGACCAAGACCAAAAAGCTGCCGATCTTTATTACGGCACTCGCCGGCTGTGCCTGCGGAGCCCTGCTGGTCATTGCGCTCATTATGAGTGGCACGCTCGATATCGGTGGCGGCAAGAATGCCGTGACGGCGGGTGCTTCGGGTTCATCGACGCAAAAGATTACGATTGATTCCGAGGACACCACGCTGGCCGAGGCCGTTTCTGCTAAGGCCCTGCCCTCCGTGGTTTCCATTACCGCCACTTCGAGCGGCAGCCAGAATGGCTCGCTTTCGCAGTCTGCCGACGAGTCGGACAGTTCGGGCAGCGTCGGCTCGGGCGTGGTGCTCGATACCGAGGGTCACATCCTCACCAACAACCACGTGGTCGATGGCTATGACCAGTACGTGGTTACCATGGACGACGGAACCACGTACGAGGCCGAGTTCGTGGGCAACGACGCCTCGAGCGACCTGGCCGTCATCAAGCTCAAGGATGCCGATGCCTCCAAGCTCACGCCGATCGAGATTGGTGATTCCTCCAAGCTCAACGTGGGCGAGTGGGTCATGGCGATCGGCTCGCCGTTTGGCAACGAGCAGTCTGTCTCCACGGGCATTGTGTCGGCGCTCTACCGCTCCACGGCCATGAGCTCTACCAGCGGTAACACCATCTATGCCAACATGATCCAGACCGATGCCGCCATCAACCCGGGCAACTCCGGCGGCGCGCTCGTCAACGACAATGGCGAGCTGGTGGGTATCAACTCGCTCATCGAGAGTTACTCGGGCTCCAGCTCGGGCGTGGGCTTTGCCATTCCGGTTAACTACGCCAAGAACATTGCCGACCAGATTATCGACGGCAAGACGCCGGTGCATCCGTACATGGGCGCTACGCTTTCGAGCGTCAATGCGCTCAACGCCCGCACCAACAAGCTGAGCACCGATAGCGGCGCGTATGTGGCGAGCGTCGTCGAGGACGGTCCCGCCGCCAAGGCTGGCATCCAAGAGGGCGACGTCATCACCAAGCTGGGCGACGACGAAATCACGAGCGCCGATGGTCTGATTATCGCACTGCGCAGCCACGAGGTGGGCGAGAAGGTCGAGATCACGCTTATGCGCGGCAAGGAAGAGAAAAAGGTCACCGTCGAGCTGGGCTCCGACGAGGAGCTGCAGAACCAGCAGCAGGACGACAGTTCGACCGACACCGGCAACGGCGGTATTACCGACGAGCAGCTGCGCCAGTACCTGGAGGAGCTGTTAGGCCAGCGGGGCCAGGGTCAGGGCTACGGCCAGGGCTACTAGCGAGCCGTTTCGCTCATACCGATGCCAGAGGGGCTGTCCCACCAACGCGGGACAGCCCCTCTTTTCTTATTGATCCGTTGGGGACGGAGGAAAACGGATCACTTGGGGCTGACAAGAGGCCTGGTTCGTAATGGTCTGGACAGTTAGTTCAGATACGTATAAATCTGGGGCAGCTTGGGATGCGTTTTGAGCAATTTTTGATTGGGATGGGGCTCGAATGGGTGTTTGGAAGGGAGAGCGGGACGTTTACATGGTCTCGAGGAGCCCAAATTAGTTGAAACAGGGGTGTTCGTGCCTGATTCAGCTCTAGGATTTATACGTATCTGAACTAACTGTCCACCCCGGTCTGGCGGCTGCCGATTCGGTGCGGTTTGAGACCGCTATTCGGCCCCATGGTGACCGGTGGTACTCTAGTATCCGTTTGAAATCGAGCGAAGGAGTGCCGCTATGGAGCAATCGAGTCTGTTTGGTGACGGCGTGGACATCGATACCGAAACGTCCACGACCGCGGAAACCACCGCACCGACCGATGCCCGTGCCCAGGCGGCAACGCGCGCGGCCGAGCTGCGCCACGAGCTCGATTACCACGCCTATCGCTACTACATGCTCGATGCGCCCGAGATCACGGACGCCGCCTTCGACAAAATGCTCGTTGAGCTGCAGGAAATCGAGGCGGCCTATCCCGACCTGGTGACGCCCGACAGCTATACCCAGCGCGTGGGCGGCTACGTGAGCGAGCAGTTTACGCCGGTAACGCACATGGCGCGCATGTATTCCATGGACGATGCCATGGACCTGGACGAGCTCGACGCGTGGCTCCAACGCACCGAGGATGCGCTCGGCGCCGGCAGCGTCACCTATACCTGCGAGCTTAAGATTGACGGCCTGGGCGTGGCCCTGACCTACCAAAACGGCACCTTCGTACGTGCGGCCACACGTGGCGATGGCACCACAGGCGAGGACGTGTCGCTCAACGTGCGCACCATCAAGGATGTGCCCATGCACCTGTCCGAGCCGGCGCTCGCCCACATGGGCGCCGACCGCGAGCGTACCATCGAGGTGCGCGGCGAGGTCTACATGCCTAAGGGCAGCTTTGTGCGCCTGAACGATGAGGCCGATGTCGAGGGCCGCGATCCCTTCGCCAACCCGCGCAACGCCGCCGCCGGCAGCCTGCGCCAAAAGGACCCCAAGGTCACGGCGCGCCGCGATCTTGCCACCTTTATCTATGCCATCGCCGATACCGATCCGCTGCACGTCCACAGCCAGCGCGAGTTCCTCGACTGGCTGCGCAACGCTGGCTTTAGCGTCAACCCTAACGTTGCCCGTTGCGCCACGCCCGCCGAGGTCCACGAGTTCTGTGCCCAGGCGCTCGAGCACCGCGGTGATCTGGATTATGACATCGACGGCGTAGTCGTAAAGGTTGACAGCTTCCAGCAGCAACTCGACCTGGGCTTTACCGCCCGCGCGCCGCGCTGGGCCATTGCCTTTAAGTTCCCGCCCGAGGAAAAGCAGACCGTCCTGCGCGAAATTCGCATCCAGGTGGGCCGCACCGGTGTGCTCACGCCGGTCGCCGAGTTCGACCCGGTGACGGTCGCCGGCTCCACCATCGCGCGCGCCACGCTGCACAACATCGACGAGATCCGCCGCAAAAACGTGCGCGAGGGCGACACCATCATCGTGCACAAGGCGGGCGACGTGATTCCCGAGGTCGTGGGCCCGGTGCTCGATAAGCGCCCGGCCGATTCGGTTGACTGGCACATGCCCGAGGTCTGCCCCGTGTGCGGCAGCCCCGTGGTCCACGAGGACGGCGAGGTCGCCTACCGCTGCGTCTCCATCGACTGCCCCGCGCAGCTCAAGGAGCGCCTGCTTCACTGGGTGAGCCGCGGCTGCATGGACGTCGACGGCCTGGGCGATGAGATCGTCGACAAGATGATCGCCGCCGGCCTGATCCACGACGTCGCGGACTTCTACCAGCTCACGGTCGACGATATCGCCGGCCTGGACACAGGGCGCACCTATGCCAGCTCCAACAGCAAAAAGGGCGTCAAGAAGGGCGATCCTATTCCGGTGGGCCTCAAGACGGCCGAAAAGATCATCGCCGAGCTCAACAAGTCCAAGAGCCAGCCGCTCGGTCGCGTGCTGTTTGCCCTGGGCATCCGCCACGTGGGTAAGAGCGTGGGCGAGGTCATCGCCGAGCGATTCTTGTCGATTGACAAGCTCATCTTGGCGAGCGAAGAGGACATTGCCGAGTGCGAGGGCATCGGTCCCAAGATTGCGGCGAGCGTCAAGCAGTTCCTGGCTGTGCCCGAGAACCTTGCCGTGCTGGAGCGCCTGCGTCGGGCGGGCCTGTCGCTCGAGGTCGACCTGGGCGCCGCACACGCGCAAGCCGCGG
>CAJMRP010000032.1 GCA_905215765.1 uncultured bacterium | reverse complement strand
CATTCATGTCGCCAATCGAATCGCGCACCTCGCCCAAGGTATCGGATGCCTCGGACACCGAACTTGCCAACGAATCCTGAGTCTGGGTTGCCTTGTCTTTAAGGTCGATGCCAGCATCTTTGGCAATGCCCGCGACGGTCTCGCCCACCGTGGAGACAAACTCCGAGTTGATCTGCCCCTCGATGGTGTTTGCACCGGTATCGGTGACCTTGGGCGCAATGGCGCTCTTTTTCTCGTTGACGTAATAGGTGAGCTTCGGCTGATGGTAATTGCCGTCGAGCATCGAGACGAGATTGTCGGAGAAGTTCTTGGGAATCACGATGGCAGCATAGTACTCGCCGCTCTCGACGCCCTCTTTGGCATCGGCCGCCGAATCGACGAAGGTCCAGCCCAGTTGGTCGTTCTCCTTGAGCTGATCGACGACCTGGTCGCCCGCGTTGAGCTCGCCCACTAGGTCGTTCTGGGTGCCCCGATCATTGTTGGCGATAGCGATTTTAATGCCCTGGGTGTTTCCATACGGATCCCAGTTTGCCACGATGTTGTACCAGGCATACAGTGAGGGAATAACGCACACGCCCAGGGTAACCACCAAGGCGACGGGGTTCATAAGCAATCGCTTAATGTCGCGCTTAAATATCGCAAAGGAGACCTTTGCATTGGATAGTTTGCTGCCGAGACTCACGCTTGGACCATCCATCCTGTCGTTAAATCGAATCGTACTATCGACAACCATTGTAGTAGGCGCTTTAACGTCTCAAAGCACAATGGTGTTGAGTTTTGCGGGTAGCAATATACTACGAAGACAAATTAACGTACAGTTGTACAGTATCTTTAATTTCAGCAGGTCACAAAACCACAACCCCGACAAATAATTGATCCCTTGGGGACGGAGGAAAACGAGAGTGGAAAATCTCCCACTTCAAGCCCGCATTCGAGCCAAAAGTGGGAGATTATCCACTCTCGTTCTAATCTAGTTACGGTGCCGTATCCCCGAACTACATCAAGTTGCAAACAGATGCCGCGAAGGCCACGGGGTCCTCGGGCAGAATACCCTCGACCAGCAGGGCCTGGTCATAGAGCAGGCCGGAGTACTGCTTGATCTTGTCGGCGTCGCCTGCCTTCTGAGCAGCGACGAGCTTGGCAAAGACCGGGTGCTTGGCGTTGAGCTCGAGCACGCGCTGACTCTTGGGCATGCCGTCGGGCGCGCCCTCGGGTCCCTTCTGGAGCACCTTCTCCATCTCGAGCGAAAGTGGGCCCTCGGTGGTGATGCAAGCGGGGGCATCGGTCAGGCGCGCGGAGACGGCAACTTTCTCGACCTTGTCACCGAGCGCCTCCTTCATAGCGCTGAAGAGGTCCTCGTTTTCCTTGGTGGCGTCCTCGGCCTCCTTTTTCTCGTCCTCGGTCGCCAGGTCAAGATCACCGGTCGCGACGTTCTTGAGCTCCAGATGACGATCCTCGACCTCGGGCTCGGCACCGTCGGCCACAGCCTTCTCGGCAGCCTCGCGGGCAGCATCGTCCTCGTAGATCTTGGGCATATCGGCGGCAACGTACTCACGCATAGCCTGGAACGTGAACTCATCCACATCCTGCGTCAGCAGCAGCACGTCATAGCCGCGGTCGAGCACGCCCTTTACCACGGGCATCTTGGCCAAGCGCTCGCGCGAGTCGCCGGCGGCGTAGTAGATGGCCTTCTGATCCTCGGGCATGCCCTTGGCATACTCGGCCAGGGTAATCATCTTCTGTTCCTTGGCAGACCAGAACAGCAACAGGTCGGCGAGCTCATCGGCCTTCATGCCATAACTCGAGTAGATGCCGTACTTAAGACCGCGGCCAAAGTTCTCAAAGAACTTCTCGTAGGCCTCGCGGTCGTTGTCACGCATATCCTCAAGGTCGGCGGTAATCTTCTTTTCCACACGCTTGGCGATGGCCTTGAGCTGACGGTTCTGCTGCAGCGTCTCGCGCGAGATGTTAAGCGACACGTCGGCAGAATCCACGACGCCGCGGACAAAGTTGTAGTAGTCGGGCAGCAGGTCGTCGCACTTCTCCATGATCAGGACGTTGGAGCTGTAAAGCGACAGGCCCTTCTCGTAGTCCTTGCTGTACAGATCGAACGGCGCGCGTCCCGGCACAAACAGCAGGGCGTCATACTCGAGCGTGCCCTCGGCGTGGAAGCTGATGGTGCGCGCAGGATCGTCAAAGTCGTGGAACGTGGACTTGTAGAACTCGTCATAGTCCTTCTGCTCGACATCGGAGCTGTGCTTCTTCCAGATCGGCGTCATGGAGTTGACGGTCTCGAGCTCCTGGTAGTCCTCGTACTCGGGCTTGTAATCATCCGGCGCGTCCTCGGGCTTGGGTTTCTGGCGGCTCTTGGACACCATCATCTGAATCGGGTAGCGCACATAGTTGCTGTACTGCTGAATCAAGCTCTTGAGGCCCCACTCGGTCAGGAAGCGATCGTAGGTCTCGGCCTCGCCGTCGGCATCGAGCTTCTCGTTCTCGCGCAGCGTCAGGATGACATCGGTGCCGTGCTCGGCGCGCTCGCCGTCTTCGATGGTGTAACCCTCAAGACCGTCGGATTCCCACACATGGGCGACATCCTCGCCATAGGCGCGGCTGACGACCTTCACATGGCTGGCGACCATAAAAGCCGAGTAGAAGCCCACGCCAAACTGACCGATGATGTCGACATCCGAACCCTGCTGCTCGGCGTTCTCGGTCTTAAACTCCTCGGAGCCGGAATGGGCGATGGTGCCCAGATTGCGCTCGAGCTCCTCGGCGGTCATGCCAATGCCGTTATCCGAGATGGTAATGGTGCGGGCGTCTTTATCAAAGGAAACGCGAATAGCCAGGTCGCCCTGGTCGATCTTGACGCTCGGATCCTGCAGGCTCTTAAAGTTGAGCTTGTCGACGGCGTCGCTCGCGTTAGAGATAAGCTCGCGCAGGAAGATTTCCTTATTGGTGTAGATGGAGTTGATCATGAGGTCGAGCAGTTTTTTGCTCTCGGTCTTAAATTGACGCATGTGCAGTCCTTTCGCGCTACCCCCGTCCGCAAAAACGGCCCGGTCGCCCGAGCCGAATCGCAGACCTGCTATGTTCAGACTTAGATTTTATAACCCATTAGCGCGCATATATACATACGGAATCGAAAATCTGTATGTCTAAGCGCTCCGATGCGCCAATTGCCAAGGAGTGTCCCCAGCTGCCGGCAGAAAAGAAACGTCCCTATCTGCCATCTACGCGCTTGGCCATCCAGACATGGGGCTGGCCCTCGTCTTCGTAATCTACCGGGGCAATTTGCGTGTAGCCCGCCTTTGCATAGAGCGGCAGCACGTATTCCTGCGCATGCAGCTTAATAAGCTTAGCGCCGGCATCGCGTGCACACGAAGCACTGGCCTCGACGATCGCACCCGCCAGTCCGCGACGACGCATAGCCGGCAGCACGGCGACGCGCCCCATAATGTAGGTCTCCCCCGCCGCAACGCCTTCGTCCATGTCGCATGCCGGCAACACCGGGGCCTCTGCGTCAGCCACGCACTCAAGCTCTTCGGGAAACACGCGCGAGCAACCGGCAAGCTCGCCGTCTACATAGAGCGTCACATGAATGCAGTTCGGATCCTCGTCGATAGCGTCGAACTCATTCTCGTAGCCCTGCTCGTCCATAAAAACGACGCGGCGCACCAACGCCGCGTCATCAAAGCATCCCGTCTTAAGTTGAATATCCATGGCTGCCCCTTCATTCAATGCGAACGTTAGGGACAGATTTTAGCGAAAATGAGCTCCACGCACGCTAAACTTCGCGCGAGCCTTCGCCAGGCAGTCGTAATGACCCACGTTATGGGCATCGCTCGCGATGAAGCTGTACAGGTTCTGATCGAACAGGCGCTGTGCCGGCTTTTTCTCGCGACCAAAGCGACCGCCGGCAATAAAGTCCGCCGAAGCCTGCAGCTTGCAGCCCATATCGACCAGGCGCTCCGCCACGCTTACATCCTTTTGAACCGCACGATAGCGCTCAGGATGAGCGATGATCACCTGGTAGCCACGGCACTGCAAATCGTAAATCGTGTTCTCGTACTCTCTAAACGCATACGCATCGGCATGCGTCGAAAGCTCGAGCAGAAACTCGTTGGTTCCATCGAAATGCAAGTGCTCCGCGGCATCGATACCAAGCTCAACGAGCTTTCGATGGTTGACCTCGAAGCCCATCTGGAGCGGAAAACCGTCAGCGTTATCACGCAGCAGCTCAAAGGCATCCCACATCTTGTCGTAATCAAAATAGGGATCACGGCAGTGAGGAGTGCAAACGATTCTGGTTACACCGGCCCGCTTGGCAGCCTCGAGCATCGCCAAGCTCTCATCGAGATCGGCGGCGCCGTCGTCTACACCCGGCAAGATATGGCAATGAATGTCACGCATAGGTCAGCCTTAATCAACTAAACGTTTGCTCGGTTGGTGAAGATGCCCTTTTTGGAAGTCCCCTGATCGTCGGAGCCCTTCTTAACCTTCTTACCGTCCTTGGTGTAGTAGGAGTAGTAGTACTCGCTGGTCTCGGTCTCGCAGTAGTTCATGACGGTACCGATGAGCTTGACCTTCTCGGACTTCTTAAGCTGGCCGATAGCGTTGAGTGCCTCCTCGCGCTTGGTGAAGTCCTCGCGCACCACGAACAGCGTACCGTCGGTCAGGCTGGCAATCTCGGCAGCATCGATGAAGGTGCCGACCGGGGGAGCATCAAAGATGACGTACTGGAACTTGGCGGACAGTGCCTTTACCAACTTGGCAAAGCGGTGAGAGACGATGATGTCGGCAGGATTGGGAATATGCGGCTCAGCATCGAGGAAGTAGAAGTTCTTCTGACCCGTCTCGACAATTGCCTGGTCAATGGAGATCTGCTCGGAAAGGACCGCATAGAGTCCGCCGCGCGAACGAACGCCGAGCATATCGGAAAGGGACCTGCGGCGCATATCGGCCTCGACCAGGAGCACGGACTTGCCGCTCGTGGCGATTGCCTGAGCAAGGTTAATGGAAACCGTAGACTTGCCCTCGTTGGGAATCGAGGAGGTAACGGTGATGGTGCGAATGGGGTCGTCCACGCTCGCAAAGCGGATGTTGGCCAGAAGGGTCTTGGCGGCATTCTGTACAACGAGCTTATCGGTGTTCTTTGCCTTAGCCATGCCTATTTACCACCTTTCATAGCCGGAATTCGGCCAACAACGGGAATGCCCAGGAGCTCTTCTGCCTCTTCGGCACCGCGGATGCGGGTATTGAGCATGTCTGCCAAAACGACATAGGCAACTGCGATAAAGATACCGGCGAGGAACGCGACAGCAACGTACAGCGTGCGCTTGGGGCCGCTGGGGACTTCGGGAGTCTTAGCCTCGTCGATAACGTTGATGCTCTGGGCAGCGCCGACGTTCTGAGCGACCGTACTCACCGAGCTGGCCATGGCCTTTGCGACCTTAGCCGTCTCCTTGGCATCGGTGCCGGTAACCGAAAGCGTAATGACACGCGTGGTGGTCTCGGAGGAAACAGACACCTTGTAGTCATCCAGGTCAGCAAGGCCCAGCTCATTGGCAGCACCGCTCTTAACGCTATCGCTATCCAGCAGCGTGGCGATATCGTTGGAAAGCATCTGGCTCGCCGAGAGATCGTTGTAGCTCATCTGACCGCTATCGTCGGTTTTGGCGAGAATGTACATGCTCGTCGTCGCGGTGTAGGTGTTGTCCATCGCAACGAAGGACACGATGCCCATGGCGATCGCGCAGACCACCGGAAGGGTGATGACCAGCTTAAGGTGCTTTTTGAGCAGCTGGAACAGTTCGAGAAGGGTCATGCAGCTTGCCTTTCATTTCCCCAGTTCGGATTGACAAAACTGTCCATATGTTATCGCATCTTTTTACCGAGAGCAAACTCTATACATAAGAAACAGGCTCTCCTGTAAAAATGTCGGAAGCAATCGTAAAATTGCACAACAACGCCGCACCCGAAAGTCAAATGCGGCGTCTACATCAATATCTATGTTGTATCGCTATGCGAATGGCTCGTCCTGCTGTATGGGAAACGTCACCGTAATGGTGGTTCCCACGCCCAACTCGCTCGACAGATCGAGCGTGGCGTGATGATACAGGGCCGCATGCTTGACAATGGCAAGCCCCAGACCGGTTCCGCCGCGTGCCTTGGACCTACTCTTGTCCACGCGATAGAACCGCTCAAATACCTTGCCCTGTTCTTCAGGCGCGATACCGATTCCCGTGTCGGCGACCGCGAGGAACGGATGGCCTTCGTCGTTGGTGCCGCACTGCAGCGTAACCGTACCGCCGGGTCGATTGTAGCGGATGGCGTTGCTTGCCAAATTATAGATGAGCTCGTCGATCAAGCGCGATACGCCTTCGATGACCACAGGCTTGGTCTCATGACTTATCGTCACATTCGCCTGACGGGCGACCTGTTCAAGACGCTGCTCAACCGCGTAGATGGCACGCGAGAGCTCAATAGGCTCCGTGGACCCAATGGGCACCGCCTCGCCCTCAGTTGCACGCTCGGCCTCGTCCAAGTTAGACAGCGTAAGGATGTCGTTGACAAGCGCCGCCAAACGGCCCGCCTCACGATAGATGCGACCGCCAAAGTTGCGCAGGTCGTCCTCGCCCTCGACCATGCCGTTTGCGATGAGCTCGGCATAGCCCGAAATCGCCGTAAGCGGCGTCTTGAGCTCATGGGTGATATTCGCCGTGAACTCGCGGCGCATACGATCGTTGTCCGCCAGCACCGCCATTTGGCGCTTGAGTTCCTGGCGCTGCGACTCGATACGCTCAAGCATGGGGACCATCTCGGCATAGGCGTGCTCATAGCTACGGCGTGGGTGGTCCAAATCCACCTCTTGCAACGGCGCGATGATGGCACGGGACTCGCGGCGCGCCATAAAAAACGAGAGTACCGCACCCGCTGCTGCGATAAGCAGCATCGGCGCCACCATCGACAGCAAAATCGCCGCAACGCCAGGCTGGGCCTGCGCCAAGCGGACAACCTGGCCGTTATCAAGGGCGACGGCGCGATACAGCATAATCTCGTCGAGCGTAGAGCTTGCGCGCTCCGCGGAACCCGAACCACTCTCAAAGGCCTCGATGACCTCGGGGCGATCGCCATGGTTGGGCAGTGTGGAAGGCGACGCCTCGTTGTCGTAGGCAACCGATCCATCCTTGTTAATCAGCGTGATGCGCAAGTCCTCGCGATCGAGGCTACGCAAGAACGGGATGGGCTCCTGCTGCTCGTCGAGGGCGGCAGCAATGAGCTCGGTTTCCTGCGCCAGATTGGCACTCGTGGCATCCGCCAAGGTGTTTTGCACAAAGAACGCACCCAGCACCGTAAACGCCACGATAACCGCCATGGCGCAGACAAAGATCGTCACAAAAACGCGGTGCGACAGCGTATGTTTTCCCTGGGGGGCGAAGACCACGGGCTACTCCTCCGATGCGGTGGCCGCGGTGTCGTCACCTTCGGCACCATCGCCGGCAGAAGGCTCGGCCAAGCGGTAGCCCACGCCGCGCACGGTCTCGATGGCGCTGGCATGCTCGCCCAGTTTTTGGCGAAGCGTCTGCACGTGCACGTCAACGGTGCGCGAACCGCCGTCGAAGTCCCAGCCCCACACGCTCTGTAGCAACGACTCGCGGGTAAAGACCACGCCGGGCTTGCGCATGAGGTACTCGAGCAGGTCGAACTCGCGCAGGGTGAGCTTAAGCGGCTCGCCGGCAACGGTCACCTCGCGATGGCTGGGCGAGAGCACGATGTCGCCCACGCTGAGCACATCGCTCGCCTGCTTGACCATGCCGCTGCGACGCAGCAGTGCGCGGCAGCGACTCGCAAGCTCCATGAGCGAAAACGGCTTAGTCAGGTAATCGTCGGCACCGCCATCGAGCGCCATCACCTTGTCGAGCTCGGTATCCTTGGCGGTAAGCATCATGATGGGCACCGTCGCCGTCAGGCGGTCGGCACGCAGGCGACGCATAATCGCCAAGCCATCGGTATCGGGCAGCATGATATCGAGCAGGACGGCATCGGGTACCCGTCGCGCCACGGCAGTCTTAAACTCACCGTCGCACGAAAAGCCCTCGGCCTCGATTCCCTGCTTGCGCAACGCATAGACCGTCAAATCCCTGATGTTGTCATCGTCCTCGACGTAATAGATCATGTTGAACCCCTTTGCGGCCGGCATGACCGCATCTTAACCCTAAAGGTACCTTCACTAGATGGTATCAGCCAAAACGCCCCGTCAAATAATCCGCCGTGCGCGGATCGGTCGGATTCTTGAAGAGTTGCGCGGTGGGCGCGTGCTCCACCAGCTCACCCAGCAAAAAGAATGCGACCGAATCGGAGATACGCGCCGCCTGCTGCATATTGTGCGTAACGACCACGAGCGTGCAGGTCTCTTTGAGCTCGCAGGCCAGCTGCTCCACCACCAGCGTCGACACAGGGTCGAGTGCCGAGGTCGGCTCGTCCATCAGCAGAATGTCGGGCTGCACGGCAAGCGCGCGGGCGATGCACAGGCGCTGCTGCTGGCCGCCCGAAAGGCCCAGACCCGATTCTTTGAGCTTGTCCTTGACCTCGTCCCATAGCGCAGCGCGACGAAGAGAGTCCTCGACCAGCTCATCCAGCACGACGCGGTCGCGCACGCCCATACCGCGCGGCCCATAGGCGACGTTGTCGTAGATGCTCATGGGAAACGGGTTGGGGCGCTGGAACACCATGCCCACGCGCTGGCGCAAACGGCAGATGTCGTAATCGCCCAGGATATCTTGACCATCGAGCGCAATCTTGCCCTCGATGCGGCAATCCTTGATGCCGTCGTTCATGCGGTTAAAGCAGCGCAGCAACGTGGACTTTCCGCAGCCCGAAGGCCCGATGAACGAGGTGATCTGCTTGTCGCGAATCTTGATATTCACGTCCTTGAGCGCATGATGGTCGCCATAGAACAGGTCGAGGCCCTCGACGTCGATGCGCGTCGGCGAGGCGGCAAGATCCTCTGCCGTGGGGCGAGTCGCATCCCCAACCTCGCGCTCGCGCGCGGCCTCGACCTGCGCTTTCATGAGTTCTTCAAGCTCCGTGGGCTCCACAGCCGCAGCAGCCGTCATACCGCATACCTCCACATCGATATCAATTCAGCAGTATCGATAGTAGAAATCGCGGCTCATATGCACGTGAGCGCATTGTCAAGTGTTTGTAAGGGCACGCTGGCTATGCGGCGGGCAGCTCGATGGTGAATATCGTGTGTTCGGGCGTCGATTTGCACGCGATCGTGCCACCGTGCGCTGCAACGATCTCTTTGGCGATGGCAAGGCCAAGCCCGGCGCCACCGCAATTGGTCGCGCGCGCCGCATCCAGGCGATAGAACTTCTCAAAGATCACCTTGAGCTTAGCCGCAGGGATAGGATCGCCCTGATTGATAAAGCGCACGCGCACGCCGCCATCGTCTTGGCGCCCGGCCTCGATCGTGATAGTCGAGCCCTCATAGCTATAGGCGACGGCGTTTTTCATGATGTTGTTGAACACGCGAGCCATCTTGTCGCCATCCACGAGCACCGTCAGGTCCTCGCGAATATCAACTTGGGCTTCCTTATGCTGCTCGTTGAGGATGGGATAGAACTCGTCAGCCACCTGAGCCAGCAGCAACCCCAGATCAACATAGCCGCGCGTGAGCACGATATCGTGGAAGTCAAAGCGCGTGATATCGAAGAACTCTTCGATGAGTGCATCGAGCCGGTGCGCCTTGTCGAGAGCCACGCCCGTAAAGTGCGCACGTTGCTCAACCGGCAGCTCAGGAGCCTCTTGCAGCAGCGAAAGATAGCCCACCACACTGGCAAGCGGGGTGCGTAGGTCATGTGCCAAGTACGTGACCAGATCGTCCTTGCGATGCGACTCGTCACGCAGAGCTTGCTGCACCTTGCGCTCACGGTCACGCACGCGGTTAAGGGCGCCCTCGACCTCCAAGAAGTCGCCGTCAATGTTGTCCCAGGTGTCGGGGTGATCGATCAGGCGATCTTGAATACGAGCAGCCAGCACACAATCGGCATGCTGCTCGCCCTGCTCGTAGCCCTGGTAGTACAGGGCGCGGCCGCACAAGAACAGCACGCACACGGCAAGCGCCAGCACAAAGCCAAGCATGTTGAATACAAAGCCGGCATCGAACAACACCGGCCCTTCGATGCCGCCGAGCGCCATGGCGCCAATCGTCAACGTCATGGCCCACGCGGCGCCGCCAATCACCACGCAGCGGCGCACGATCTCAAATCGATCGATCAGCAAAAAGCCAACAAGCAGCACCGCCAAGATTCCGACGATGTTGTCGATGCCAATCAGCAGCAGGCTCAGCAAAAAGAGCAGCACCGTTGCAAGCGCGCGGTTGTCGACGACCGACCTCACGTAATCAAAGAGCCGATCGGGTACCTCGAATGCCTGCCTATCGTCTTTTGTCATATCCACTTCCCCACCATCAAAGGCGTTATTCGATTATGTAGCCGACGCCCCAGACGTTTTTGATAAAGCGCGGCTTTTGTGCGTCGTCGCCAATCTTTTCGCGCAAATGGCGAATGTGCACCATCACCGTATTGTTGGAGCCGGGCATAAAGTCCTCGTTCCATACCGCGCGGAACAGGTCCTCCACGGCCACCACGCTGCCGCGATGCTCGACCAGATACAGCAAGATTGAATACTCGGTGGGTGTGAGGCGTACCGGTGAACCGTCCACCGTTACGGAACGAGCATCGCGGTTGATCTCCAAGCCGTCGAGCTGAATGGTCGGCGACTCGGCCGCCTGTGCACGGCTACCGTAGCTGGTGTAGCGGCGAAGCTGAGCGTGCACGCGCGCGATGAGCTCCAGCGGACGGAACGGCTTAACCACGTAATCGTCCGCGCCAAGCGAAAGGCCCTCGATCTTGTCTTGCTGGGCATCGCGCGCCGTCAGCATGATCACGGGATAGGTATGGCTGGAACGGATTGTACGCAGCAGCTCAAACCCATCGATATCGGGCAGCATGACATCCAGCAGCGCCAGATCGAACTCCTGCTCCAAGATTGCCTTGGCGGCATCGGCCCCGCTATAGGCAATCTGGACATCAAAGCCCTCTTTTGTAAGGTAGATACCAACCAAGTCGGCGATGGCCTTCTCGTCATCAACTACCAAAATGCGCTCGTTCATGCGTGCTCCTCTCGCGCTCCATTATGCCCGAGGGGGCGCCCGTCACACACAACAAGCGTGGGTGATTAAGTCGGCCTTAAGCACCCTTGCGCCCGTTCGGGCGCGGATGTGGGCCACGCACGCACGCGATGATCGCCGACGCCGGCAAACGATATACTCTAGTTCCAGAAGAGACCATCCCGTCGAAAGCGAAATCCGTGAAGTCCCTCACCTCTTTTGCAAAGCGCTCAGCCCAGCTTGCCGCCGGCTTTGTCTGCGCTATCGCCCTTGCCGCTGGCGTGCCCACCGTCGCCGGCGCCCAAGTGCTCACGACCGACAATGTTTGCGGCAAAACCGCCGATGTGCGCGGTATCACGGCCGAAAACCTGCCCGATATCGATGCGACCAATGCCCTCGTCATGGGCAAAGACGGCACCGTCTACTATGCCCGCGACGCCGATGAGCAGGTCAAAATTGCCTCGATCACCAAGGTCATGACCGCAATCCTAACCGTCGAGAATTGCAAGATGGACGAGAAGGTCACGGTGAGCAACGCCGCAGCCACCGTGGGCAATTCGACCGCCGGCTTGCTCGAAGGCGACAAGCTTACCGTGGAGCAGGCGCTGCGCGGCCTGATGATTCCCTCGGGCAACGACGCCGCCATCGTGCTCGCCGAATATGTGGGCAAGAAGATCGACCCTAAGACCAAAGACGCCGAGGCCACCTTTGTGAAGGCCATGAACGAGCGCGCTAAGAAGCTCGGCTGTACCGGTACGCTTTTTGAAAACCCTCATGGTCTGGACTTTGATGAGTGGGCTGGCGATATGCACTCAACCGCACATGACGTGGCGCTGATGATGCAGGAGGCCATGAAAAACGACACGATCCGCGAGGTCGTAGCGAGCGAGGATTCCTGGATCGAGGTCACGGGCGCCGACGGCACCGACCATTCGCATTCCATGGACACGCATAACTATTTGCTGGGCCAAGATGGCAACATCGGCGGCAAGACCGGCACCACCGACGACGCGGGCTATTGCTTTACGAGCGCCTACAACCGCGACGGCGACGAGATCTACACCGTCGTTTTGAACTCCACCACCACCGACCAGCGCTTTACCGATACCGCAACCCTTGCCAATTGGTACTACGGTCACAAGGTGACGGTCGCGATCGCCAACACGCAGGAAAAGACCGCCAACGGCAACCCGCTTATGGCGCGCATTGGCCAAACCGACTGGACGGATAAGACGATCGACGCCACACTCGCCGATCCTACGGCGCAAGCGACCGTGTTTTCCCTTGCCGGCGAGGTGACCGAAAAGGTTAGCCACGACGATCTTTCGGGCACGGTGCATGTGGGCGACAAGGTGGGCAGCGTTACGCTCAAGCAGGACGGCACCAAGATCGCCGTCATGGACCTGGTTGCCGACGAGGAAGGGGCAGGGCCGAATCCCATTGAATGGCTGCTCGTGAAGCTCGATCGCTTGGGCCGCCGCATCGACAACCGCCCACTTGCGGCAGAGAGCGAGACCGTAGCCAAGGCTCCTGAGATGTAGGGCTGGGGGAACATTACATTTGAGATTGGAGAGGCGTCCAACGGAGCGCCTCTTTTTGAATACCTCTTAAACGGGATGCGTCAGAATCACCAAAGCGACATTGCTAGCCGTTTACCTTCGCTGTGTCTTTTCGGACCTTGAAAACGGGTCCACCGGGCATGCTAGTAGATCCTTTCGACCTCCTTGGTCAAGGCCCTGAAAAGATCCCCAGCTGAGGGGTCTGCTCCAGGACACAGCGATTGCCAGGCACCCGTTTCTCCGATGGTGCCCGCACTCGTCATAACAAGATCGTCGCTCCGCCTGCGAATGGAGACACTAACGGAGCGGCCATTATGGAGCCCATGGATATCAACTTTATTTATGCGCCCATCAGCTAGATAACTAATCATGACATTGATGCTGTCACCATACTCCGGCAATTCGAAGCCGTGGGAATCCATCAATAGCTTCACGTCCTGATGGTAAATGCGGGCCTCGACGACATTCTTGGGCATTTTCCCCGTCTTTGTTGGAGAGCAAAAGCTGATGCTTGGCTCCTCTTCGCTCATGCCTCGGTCAAACCTAAGCATGCACGGGCATACCGACTCAATGGTTCGCAAGGCGTCCGCCGCGACCTTTTCCTCGGTAAACATCTCCACGTCGATGCCGTTTTCTTCCATATAGGCACGGTTTTTACGTTGAAGCTCTAGCCGAGCCGCAGCCTCCCCATCTCCACGCTGTTCCCAATTTCCGGAGTCGGCGACATTTCGATCGAATGTAGAATCAACGGAACATGGCGCTTGCTGTTGAGTCTGATCACTGTCGCCGAGACGCCTTAGCTCGGAGCGTCTCATCAGTAGTGTCACAATATCAAACAGCCAACCAAATCCAAAAAGGCCAAAGGTAAAGAGATATAGAAAGAAGCTACCCCACATCCGTGCATACGCCCTATGAGCGCCCGACCACCCAAGAAGGAAGCATAGCAAAAGCGCCTTGTTTGCCCTATCAACCGACGTAATCTCTCGAGTGAGAGATTTCTGTTCAGGCTTCGCCAAAGGTGTAATTTCATGCGATGAAACAGTAATTGAGGACGTCCTTGACGCCGAGCTCCGAGCGCCTGATTTAGCAACGGCGCGAGCGACATCCCCAACTCCGACGGTCGTTCTGCTGTATACGGCATTGTAAGCAGCCTTCTTCGGATTTTTGATCCACCCCATGCCCTTCTTACCATAGCCGGGGATTATCGCCCGCTTTACCGCGCGCTTCGCTCTGCCGGTCGTTCTTGCCTTGAGTGATGTCTTTAGATTCGGCTTACGCAGCCCGACCTTTACCATATTTCTACTCCATCCCCTCGGAACCCCACACCGGGGTGCACGAGCACGCCTGGGTCTCCCCGTTTTCAAGCGCCCCGTGTTTGCCTAATGTTCACGCCCTTTCGGACTCTAATCCCCAGCTGCCATTCTTGATAATAAAAAAGGCCCCCAAATGGGACCCTTCTTCAAAGTCATACTGGCGGAGAGCTGGGGATTCGAACCCCAGATGCCCTTTTGGGGCATACTCGCTTAGCAGGCGAGCACCTTCGGCCTCTCGGTCAGCTCTCCGTAACAGCCGTTCTATAGTAACCAAACAGCCGAAGTTGGGCAAGGGGAATTTTGAGGCGTTTCCTCTTTTACCTCTCTTTTACCAGTAAACGTCTCAGTCAATCATCTCAACCTGTAACATCTGCAGGCCGTAATCCCCTCCAGATGTTACAGATTGAGACAAAGATACAAGGACGGCCCCAGCGACAGCGCGGACAGCCCATTCTTTATTAGTCCTCTCGAACGGTCTCCAACAGATAATCGCGCATGTACGGAATTGCAAACGAAACACAGCCATAGCCCGCGGGCTCAATCAACCCCGCATCGATCAGACGCTTGCGGTATGACCCAACTTTGTTCGCCGACAAACCCATCTTCTTGGCGATATCGCCGTTGGCGATATCGACGCCCTCGCATTGAGCCATCGCCGCGAGATACTGAAACTGCCGTTCCGACACCCTACGCAGCGCTGGGGCAATCACCATAGCATTAAAGCTATCAAGAGCCGCCTGGATACCCTTACGAGCCGCCTCTTCGCTCACGCTCTCCGCCCCACTGCGCGCAGCAACCTGCCAAGCGTAATATCCGACCAGCTGGACCATAAAGGGATAGCCTGCCGAAGCTTTTGTTAATAGCTCAGCGGCACCTTTGTCGAGCTCCTTGCCCGCTCGTCTCATCGTATCCTCAAACGATCCGCCAACTTCAAAATCGGAAAGCCGAGTAAGTTCAACATGTTTGGCTCGCTGAAGGAACGTCAACGTATCATCCACCACCACGCCATCTACCGATGTCGGCAGCCCGGCGAAAGCGAAAGCGACATTCGCTCCTTGGCGGATCAAGAGCTGCATCTCATTGCCTAGCTCGCGCATTTCCTCAGTTGAGGCATCCTGGATCTCGTCGAGCGTAATGAGCAGACCACCGCGCTTCGCAGCATCGTACATCGCCTCGCCCAGATGAGAGGCCGACTTCGACATCTCCATGGAGCCAAGGCTGACCCCTAAAATCGATGGGGAAATCGAGATTGATTCAAGACGAACGTTTCGCTGCAGAGCCTCGAGGATTCTATTGCAAAAACCAGCATTGGAGGCAACGTCAACGACCTCGAATCCTTTTTTGCGTGCAAGGTCACCCAATGCATTAAGGAGCACCGTTTTACCTGTGCCTCGGACGCCCGAGATGCGCATGAGTCGATCGGGGGCACCAGGACCATTCTCAAGAGCCTCGGCAAAGTCATCCAAAACAGTGTCCCGTCCGATAAGCTCAGGCGGATTCATGCCCGCCGTTGGCTTAAAGGGGTTAACAGCTTTCGTCATTCTGCCCTCCTCTGCTAGTTTTAACAACTTTAACAAAGTTTAGCAACTTTAGCAGAGTTTAACAGTTTTAGCAGGCTCGGCGGCTTTATGCCTTACCGATCCTGCCGGGTCCTCCCGCCCGCGCCGATACAAATAGCGCGGTGCGGCCCCTCTATATCACCCCTACCCCAGCGAGCGGTTGAGGGAGCCGAGCTCGTCGTTGCCCATGGTGCGCCACATTTGGAAGATGCAACCGCGTGCCAGGAAAAAGAAGCCGTTGTCGACCAGTTGAACAGCGGCATCTGCCAGCTGATTCGTCACGGCGGACACTGGCGGCAGCTCGAGTCCAGCCTTGCGGATGGTCTCGACCGCTTCCTCGAACGTCGGAGGCTCGCTGACGCCCATCTCGTTCATAAGGCCCTGCATTTCTTCCAGCGCGCTACTGCCCGACTCCTCGCCGCGCGGCACCAGACGGTAACAAGCCAGCGCCAGGTCGAGCTGATCGCAATTCCAATAGGCAAACGCCAAGCGATAGAACAGGTAGCCGATTGCAGAACGATCGCTGGCAATACGTAGGCCGTGGCGCGCCACCTCGATAATCTCGTCAAAGCGCTCCAGACGCGCAAGCACGTTGATGAGCGCAAAGTGCGATTGCATGGACGAGCGCGCCAGATCGTAAAGATGGCGCACCTCGGGCAGTGCTCGTTCAAAGTCCTCTTGCTCGGCGTAAAAGCTGCAGATCTCGTGCTGGGCAAAGTACAGCGCATCGGGCGCACGAAGGATTCGCACAGAGCGGTCTTCTTCCAACACCGGTAGCACCATGCGCACCAGCTGGTTATCGCAAAACTGCGTTTGAACCGGACCTGTCGCCAAAAGCTCGGCGACGGCGCACTTAGCCTCCAACTCCTCGACAAGACGAGAAAAGCCTTCAAAAGCACCTGTACGGTCGACTTTTGCCTGCTCGCGCAATTCAACAACACGGGCCACGTATGGGTCGTCGTCCTCTTCCATGACCTCCAACTCGTCAGCCGTATCGGCAAGCAGCAGATCGCGCAGCGCCGGCGGCAGCGTGCGATGGTCATCACGCGGACGAGCATGAACCTCCGCAGGCTCAATCGTCTCCGGAGCGGTTGACTCATACGCCTCAAGTACACGCTTGCACGACATATCGTCCATGTCCATGCTCTCAAGATCCTTGGCGACAGGCACGCAATCGGCCAGATAGGCCGCACGCCCAAAGAAATACGTTGCAACAACGCGCTCGCCCTGCTCACTGTCGGGAGCAGCAATCTGCACATAGCAGCGCGTGATGCAGGTGCCCGCGGCAAAACACGCTGCCGCAAGCGTGAGTGCCACGCGCGCATCGTGCTCCGCGGCCCAGATCGCGCGCGTGTCCTCGTCCAGCTCGCGCCAGGCGTCATCCTGAGCGTCGTATTCACGTTGCGGCATGGCATCAACGACAGACTGCCCAAACCGAACGAGCATAATCCCCTCGGCAACGTTTACTCGATAGGTATAGTCGAGCCGCGTGACCACGTTGAGCACCTCAACGATTCGCGCAAAACGGGTGCGCACGTCCCACTCGCCGCCCGGTTGGCACGAAACCGTTCCCGGCTTTGCCCACGGGTTATCGCTCGAGGCCGTATCGAGCAGTCGGGGAACATCGTTGGTCGTCTTAGCGATATGCCACGAATCAAAGAGTGCACAGCCCTCAAGACTCGGCGAGGATGCCGCGGGGGCCAATCCAGCCCCGATGCGCTCAAGGATGCCGGAAAGACGGTTGAGACGGCACTCTATTGCAAGCAGCATGTCAATCTCGTCCTGGTCCAGCAGGCTACGGTCAAAATTGAGATAGAAGAGCCTCGAGCGATCGATGCGCGCCAGGCTCATTTCGGTTTTGGCCGCGATGGTGCGCAGGCGAGGCAGATTAACTTCGCCCATCAAAGCGGCGGCATAGCGCTCAATGCCACTTGGATTATCTGTATGGTCAATGCGATAGAGCAACGTTTCGATTGCATCGGGCAGCGGCGTGGAATCAAAACCCAGCAGTACCTCAACCGGCTCGGGGAGTTTTACAAGTTTGATCTTGTCGACAGCATTTTTCATGCCCTCGTCGAGGCCGTCGGCATCTGCCGTGCCCGAGACAGTGTTTTCAGAATCGGCGAATATCACGTAACGCAAGAACATCGAGGCCATGAACTCGCCGTAGCGAAGGCTGCGCGTCGAATTCCACGTCTCGCGATCGGTTTGTTCGCGCATGGTGCCTTCGGGAGAGCCGATGACTCGCGCCCGGGAGTGCATCGTCCCATCGGTACCCCTGACCGCAATCTCACCGATGGTGGAATCGGACTCGTCAAGAATCAGTTGCATGTCGGGATCGTCGGGCAGCGATTCCTCGTTAACGGGACGGTCCACCTTATAGACCTCACCCGAAACGCACACGTAGCCCAAAAGCGACACATGGCTTTTGCCGACGAATTCGACGACATAGCATGATTCATGCGGGTCCTCGCCAAAGAGCTTCCAAACCACGCCATACGAGCGTCCCGCAGGCTGCTCGGGCATGGCCGGAAAGCGCTTTTTGGGATCGAGAAACCTGAGCTTGTATGTCGGACGCTCTGCCACGAAATATCACCCTGATCGGTCGTCTAGAGAAGGAGCGGTCGCGGATAGGCCGCGATACCTACTCGGAATCTTACACGAGTCGATAAGAAATCGTCCGCTTCACGCCCGCGCCTCGACCGAGGTTCGAATCCATGCGGTGACGGCATAAAAGAAAAGCCCCCGTTGCCGGAGGCTTCAAGTTCAATTGGTGCGGCGTATAGGATTCCGCGCATCCGCTGCGCGGATCCGCACCGGCTTCGCCCGCCT
>CAJMRP010000031.1 GCA_905215765.1 uncultured bacterium | reverse complement strand
CGTACGCTTGAACTGAGAAGGGGGAGGCCTCGCGGCCTCCCCCTTTTTTGCGTTTGCGGGCTTTTGTCTCACATAGTAGCTGTGTTTTATAACCCTCGTTTGTCGCATCTTCTGCGAACGGGCTACAATAACTTAGTCTGTGCGATATGGAGGTGAACATGGCTGAAGCTGGTATCGGCGTTGATATCGTCGAGATTTCCCGCATGAAATCAATTCTTGAAAAGACGCCGTCGTTTGCTCGGCGTGTGTTTACCGAAGAAGAGCGTGCGTATTGCGATGCATCATCGCGTCCCGCTGCTCACTATGCGAGCCGCTTTGCTTCGCGCGAGGCGGTACTTAAAGCTCTCGGCACGGGTTTTAGTCAAGGCGTGGGTCGCAAGGATGTTTCGGTTACGCGTGATAAACTCGGCAAACCGAAGGCGCTGCTTTCTGGCCGTGCTCTCGAGATCGCTCAAGAGCTGGGTGTTGTTGAGGTCGCTCTTTCCATTACGCTTACAGGAGACTTAGCCGTTGCGAATGCCATCGCGATTACCGAAGATGCTCGGCCTAAGCCAAAAGAGGAAAAGGTGAGTACCAAGAAACGCGTAGCGCAGACATTTAAAGAGGCTCGCTCTGTTTTAGATGAGCTTGAGCAGCTGCAGAATTCAGCATTGACGGAGCACCTGGGCGATGCTTCGCAAGATACGCTAGGAGCATAGATGAAACCGGTTTTGAGTACCGAAGAAGTCGTTCGTCTCGAGGATATCATCGAACGCGAAGGGACTTCGAAGGCCGAGCTTATGGAGCTCGCGGGTGAGTTTGCCGCCAACGAGATCTTGAAGCTCAATCCCGATCGGGTTCTCGTTCTGGTCGGTTTTGGTAATAATGGCGGCGACGGTTGGGTTGCCGCCGATATTCTGAGCCATAAGGGTGTGGACGTCGATATCGTTTCTCCGGTTGAGCCGGATGAGATTCCTGCTGCTCTGGCACGTCATGTTGCTCGTCGTACTGCCGGCCGCGATGTGCACGTTTGCGTCGGCCCCTCGCGTGATGAACTCGAGGTTTTGATCGATAAGGCCGATGTTGTTGTCGATGCCATTTTTGGTACCGGTTTTCACGGGAATCTGCGTGCGCCGTTCTCCATCTGGATTCCTACGGTCAATGAATGCGCCGACTGTGTCGTATCCATTGATGTCCCCTCGGGCCTGAATGCCGAGACGGGCGTTGTTGATGACGACTGCATTCGTGCCGAGCATACGGTGACGATGATTGCGCCCAAGATTGGTTTGTATAGCGCCGATGGCCCTGAGTATGCTGGCGATTTGATCTGCGGCAATCTTTACGACCGTCTTGACGAGGTCATCGATGATGTCGACCACGCCGCCGAGATTGTCGAGCCCGGTGACTTAGTTGATTACTTTGCTCCACTACCTACGAATATCGATAAGTATTCCCGTGGCTCTGTGCTTATTGTCGCCGGATCTGCGCAATATCCTGGTGCTGCCATTATGGCGGCCAAGTCTGCAGCTCGCGCGGGTGCTGGTTACGTGGCAGTTGCGGCTCCTGACGCCTGCGCCAATCTTATTCGCATGGCACTTCCTTCGATTCCCGTCTTTGCTATTCCGTCTGATTCCCGTGGCTCCTTTGGCGCCGCTGCGCGCATGACGGTGTGCGAGATTGCAAAGAAGTACAGCTGCGTACTGTGCGGTCCTGGTATGACGACATCTGCCGGCGCTATGCAGGTGGTTTCGGGCTTGCTCGAGCTTGATGTGCCGCTTATTTTGGACGCCGATGCACTCAACTGCCTTGCTAAGATTGCCATTGACGGTATTGATAGTAACCCCGAGATGTATCGTCGCGAGCAGCCGTTGGTTATGACGCCGCACTATCGTGAGCTTTCGCGTCTGGTTGCCGGAGACGAGGTGAACGACCTTGGTACCGCGATTGCAGCCGCGCAGAAGGTTGTCTGGGCTGCAGGCTCCGACAACCTGGTGGTCATTGCCAAGGGGCCGACGACGGCTATCTGTGGCGTTGAGCGTGTACTGCTGCCGCTCTCGGGTCCGGCTTCTCTGGCAACTGCTGGTTCGGGTGATGTTCTCGCGGGTATTTTGGCCGGCACGCTTGCCACCATGCGCGACGAGATGGATCGTTGGGAGTTGCTGTATTCGTACGCCGTCGCACTTCACAGCTACGCCGGTTTTGCCGCGGCGACGGAGTATGGTGAGAAGAGCGTTATCGCGACCGATCTTATCGACTTGATCGGTCCTGCCATGGAGCTGGCGGCAAAGGATGCGCTCGAAGATCTGGGAATCATGGACGAAGGGTCGGATGACTAATCATGAATAAAGCCGATTTGACGCGCTGGTCCTGGGTCGAGATCGACCGTGGGGCGCTCCGTCGCAACACGAGGGCCTATAAGAACTTGCTGAATCCACGTCAGCGCCTGTGCTGCGTGGTCAAGGCCGATGCTTATGGTCATGGAGCTGTTGAGTGCGCCAAGATCATGTATTCGGCCGGTGCCGACATGTTTGCCGTGGCGACGGTTAACGAGGGCGTTGAGCTCCGACAGGGCGGGATTACGAAGCCCATCCTCATCCTAAGCGAGCCGCCTATCGAGGCCATTCCGACGTTGCTCGAGTTTGATATCATGCCCTCGGTCTATACGTCTGACTTTGCTCTTGCGTATGGCGAATGTGCCGTCGCGGCGGGCAAGGTGGGCAAGTATCATCTCGCCATCGAGACAGGTATGAATCGTATCGGCGTACACTACACACAGGTGCTCGACTTTGTCCGCGGTATTAATTTCCATCGCGGTATTCAGTGCGACGGCGTATTTACGCACTTCGCCACGGCCGATGAACCTTCGGGCTGGGACTACAAGCTGCAGTGTCAGCGCTTTACCGAGGCCGTTCAAGCCATTAAGGATGCGGGTTTTGAGTGCGGTATCGTGCACTGCGCCAACACGCCGTCCTCGATGCTCGACCCCTCGATGCATTTTGATATGATTCGCGCCGGCGTTGGCTTGTATGGCATGCAGCCGTGCGAGCTGAGTGGCCGCGTGATGCAGCTTGATCCCGTTATGAGCGTCCATGCGCGCGTGACGCGTGTGGCACACCCTGCGATGGGTGAGGGCGTGGGCTACGGTTTTACCTACCGCGTACCGCGCACGCGCGTTCAGATCTGCACGCTGCCGATCGGTTATGCCGACGGCCTATCGCGTACGCTTTCCAATCGTATGGATGTGCTGTATCGCGGCGAGCGCGTGCATCAGGTTGGCAATATCTGCATGGACCAGTTTATGGTCGCCATTCAGTCCAACCCGGCACACGAGATTCCCGAGGCCGAGTATGGTGACGAGATGATTATTGTCGGCCGCGATGGCGATGCCGAGATCACTATGGACGAGATGGCCCGACTGCGCGGAACGATTAACTACGAGGTCGCCTGCGGCTTTGGCATGCGTCTCGACAAGGTCTACGTGTAGGAGCCGCTATGGGCGTCATGCACATCCCCGGCCATACCCATCAGGTGCCACGTGAGGTCGCACTCGAGGAAATCGAGGCCGTTCTGGGCGATTGTCACCTCTGCCAGCTCTACCAGTCGCGTCACAATATCGTGTTTGGCGTGGGAAACCCCCACGCCCGCGTGATGTTTATTGGTGAGGCGCCGGGCCGCAATGAGGATTTGCAGGGCGAGCCCTTTGTGGGGGCGGCAGGCGAGGACCTCAACGGCATTTTGTCGCTGGCGGGGCTCAAGCGCGAAGACGTCTACATTGCCAACGTGCTTAAGTGCCGCCCGCCTGGAAACCGCAATCCGCGTCCCGAGGAAGTGCTGGCTTGCTCGCCGTTTTTGCGTGAGCAGATTCGAAGCATCTGGCCCGATATTATCGTAACGCTCGGCAACCCCGCGACGCACTTTGTGCTTAAGACCGAGATTGGCATTACTAAGCTGCGCGGCAGGTTCCACCAGATGGGGCATTTTGTAGTAATGCCCACTTTCCATCCGGCAGCAGCGCTGCGCAATCCGGCATGGCAGGAGCTGCTGGAGGAAGACTTTAAGATGCTGGGCGACTATCTGGGGCGACATCCCGCACCAGAGGACGCCTCGGAATAATAAGGAGCATATATGTCCCTGGAGCGCCTGGGGGTAGGTACTTACAAAACGACTTGCGCTGCCGATACGGAGTACTTTGGCGAGCTAATTGCACCGTGCCTTGAGGACGGCGACGTGCTCATCCTGACCGGTGGCCTGGGAGTGGGCAAAACTCACTTTACCAAGGGCGTCTCGCGCGGGCTGGGCGATGGGCATATGGTTACGAGCCCTACGTTTGCGCTCATGGCCGTTCACGATCAAGGTCGTATTCCGCTGTTTCACTTTGATCTATACCGCCTGGAGCATGCCTACGAGCTCGAGGATACGGGCATTTTCGATGTGCTGGGCTATGAGGGTGCTTGCCTGCTGGAATGGGGCGAACAATTCCAGGACGAGCTGACGGATGAGTATCTTTCGGTGACGCTCAAGCGTGATGAGGGCGACAGCGATGTGCGAACGATAACGCTCGAGGCGCACGGTGACCGCGCAATGGAGCTTTCCCATTTGATTGATAAGGCTGTACAAGATGAGCTTGCATAACGACAACGCGCTGGTGGTGGCGCTCGATACTTCGACCGACATGCTTGCCTGCGCAGCAAGCTGGATTGATGGGCAGACGGGCGAGACGAAGCTCGTGAGTGGCGACCATATGTGTCGCCGTCACGCCAACGTTGAGCTCGTGAATACTGTTGATGGCGTGCTGGCTCAAGCCGGTCTGGATCGCAGCGATGTTGGTTGCTACGTGGTCGGCCGCGGCCCGGGGTCGTTTACGGGTGTGCGCATCGGCATCTCCACTGCCAAGGGCCTCGCGCGCGGTGCCAATGTTCCGCTGCTGGGCGTGTCGACGCTCGACGCTTGCGCTTGGACGGCGTGGAAGGCTGGCGTGCGCGGCAAGCTTGGTATCTTGGCCGATGCTATGCGCGGTGAGGTATATCCGGCGCTGTATATGCTGGTTGATGAGGGTCCCGAGCGTCAATTTGAGCGCGAACACGTGGTCAAGGCCGCCGTGGCGCTCGATGAGTGGCGCCAAGCAGCGGACTGGGACCAGGTTCAGCTGACCGGTGACGGTCTCGTGCGCTATGGCAAGCTGCTGGGTGAGGACGAGACCGCCCGCTGCGTGGAGCGCGACCTGTGGTGGCCTTCGGGCGAGGGCTTGCTGCTCGCGCACGCTGCGGGTGACGGCGATCCGGCCCGCGTCTTGCCGATTTACACGCGCCTTTCGGATGCCGAGGAAAACGAGCGCAAGCGTCTTGGTCTTGCCGAGAGTGCGCAGAGCGAAATTACGGGTGTTGCCGATGAGCTCGCCGGTCGTCATCTGCAGTTCCGTCCCATGGGCGCGGCGGATGCCGAGGGCACGAGCGCGCTGGAGGCTGCCTGCTTTGAAGGTGCCGGACACGAGGCGTGGACGCCGGGCATGTTCCTGTCCGAACTGGGCGAGGACGTTGCTGCGCCGCGTAGTTGGTGGGTGGCACACGACGACGGCAAGCTGCTGGGCCTTGCCGGCGGTATGGTCGTGGACGGTGATGTGCAGATTCTGGATGTCGCCGTCGACCCGGCACATCGCCGCGAGGGCATTGCCCGCAAGCTGCTGTCGCACGTGAGCTATGATGCCCAGATGCTCGGCTGCACCACGGCTTCGCTCGAGGTCGAGGACGGTAACGAGGGGGCGATCGCGCTTTATAACGCTCTGGGCTTTACCGAGGCTGGCCGTCGCCGCGGCTACTACGGTGTCGGCAAGGATGCCATCGTCATGACGGCGCCGCTGCCCCTGGTGCTTCCGGTCGACAATGCTTCGCCCGAGCCGACGGCGGCAGAGCAGCGCGTATGGCCGCTGCCTGCGCCTGGGCGCTCCGAGGGGGAGCGTGCCGAAATTGAGCGCCGCCGCCTAGTGCTCGCTATCGAGAGTTCCTGCGACGAGACGGCCGTGGCGATTATCGATGCGGATGGCAATATGCTGGCCAACCAGGTGTCGACACAGATTGATTTTCATGCCCGCTTTGGCGGCGTGGTGCCCGAGATCGCCTCGCGCAAACACGTTGAGGTGATTGTGAGTGTCGTGGATGCGGCGCTCGAGGATGCCGCAGCATCGCTGGGCCTTACGGGCGGAGCCATTGCACCAAGTGAGCTTGCCGCCGTGGGCGTGACGCAGGGTCCGGGCCTGGTGGGCGCCCTCGTGGTTGGCGTCGCCTTCGCCAAGGGCTTTGCCTACGCTGCTGGCAAGCCGCTCGTATGCGTCAACCATCTGGAGGGGCACCTGTTTGCCAACTTGCTGGCGCAGCCCGACCTCAAGCCGCCGTTCATCTTCACGCTTGTCTCGGGCGGGCACACCATGCTCGTGCACGTGAAGGCGTGGGGCGACTACGAGGTGCTCGGAGAGACGCTCGACGACGCCGTGGGCGAGGCCTTCGACAAGGTGGCCAAGGCGCTGGGCCTGGGCTATCCCGGTGGCCCCATCATCTCTAAGCTGGCCGAGACGGGCAACCCCAAGGCGATCGATTTCCCCCGTGCGCTTAACAGCAGGGGGGACTACCGCTTCTCGCTTTCGGGCCTCAAGACGGCGGTGACGCTCTACATCGAGCAAGAGACCAAGGCCGGGCGCACGATTCACCTGCCCGATCTGGCGGCTTCGTTTGAGGCAGCTGTCTTTGACGTGCAGTACAAGAAGGCCAAAAACGCATTGCACGCTACCGGATGTAAGGAATACTGCATCGGCGGCGGCGTCTCGGCCAACCCGCATCTGCGCGAGATGATGATCAAGAAGCTTGGACGTCAGGGGATTCGCGTAACGGTGCCGCCCTTGTCTGCCTGCACCGATAACGCCGCCATGATCGCGGAGGTCGCTCGCCGTAAATTCGACCGAGGTGAAATCTCGCCGTTCGACGTCGACGCCGATCCAAACATGACGCTGTAGTCGTACGGGTGCGGTCCCCGACCGGAGGGGCCGGATATAAGGTTTCCTGCTCTACAGTCCTGCGCAAGACGAAGGCCACATTAAGTGGCCTTCTTTGCGTGCGGAACTCGCGATGAACTTCGTGCCCCGCCGTCCGGGAGGACGCCTCTTTATTGATGGGAGGCCTGATAGGTCGATGGTTCCGTGCCCGGATGCGTCCAAAGTGGGACGGGCTTTCCGGATGGGCAGGCTTTCGAAAAATGCGTCCCGGAATTTGCCTTTGGAATGGGACGTAGTTTCCCGTTGAGGTGCTTTGCGGAAAGTGCATCCCACTCTGGGCGGTCGAAGTGGGACACACTTTCCCAAAGGCGCTCCAACGGGAAATTGCGTCCCATTATTCGGTCAAGAAACGGGATGCATTTTCCCAATGAGAGAAAAACCGGAAAATGCATCCCACAATCAGCCCTCAAAGTGGGACGCCGTTTCCCAATGAGGCTCAAGCGGAAAATGCATCCCGGAATTTGCGCTCAAAGTGGGATGCGGTTTCCGGTTGAGGGTCTAAGGGGAAAATGCGTCCCAGAATCGACGCTTGAAATGGGATGCAGTTTCCCGATGAGGCACTCGACGGAAAATACATCCCAGAAATGGCCTTTGAGCTGGGATAAGATTTCCGCGGCATCTCGGATTCTCAAAAATGAGACACGCCGTTGGCGAAAATGAGACACGTGATATCGGGCATCGGATGTATCATTTGCAAAAATGAGTCCACTCCACTCGAATAAAGCGAGGTCCCTCATGTACGTTCCACACCCCCGTATCCGTAGGCTGTCGAAAATCCCGCTTGTTGGGACGGCGGCGCTTGCTGCGTTGATCGCCACGAGCGTCGCCTGCTTCACGGCCACGCCCCAGGTTGCCCAGGCGGCAGACGCGCCCGCAATCACCGATATGACCGAGCAGGATTATCAAGCCCTGGGTCTGGGCACGAGCGAGGACATTCCAGCCGATACCGTTGGCCCCTATTCCACTGATACCCCCACGACGTTTGCCACGCGCAGCGAGGTCTATATGGCAGCTAACGGTAGCCATGGCAATCGCTACACTCTGCGCGACAAGCTCGAGAACGTCGAGCGCGGTGACATTGGCGGCAGCAGCAAACTCACCGATGGCTATGGAAGTGTGTGGGGCGCCGCAAAGTTCTGGCAAAACGTCAACAACTTCGATACGAACAGCGATCTCTACAAGCATAGCGACTACGGTGGCGGCACCTGGTCGTACCTAAGCAACAATGAGTCCTCAACAGTACTCGCCAACGACAACAACGGTTTCTCGGGCATTCACGCCACGAGTGTTGAGTTCTGCAGCGACGCCAGCACGGGCAAAAAGAGCCGCGTTGCCGAGCTCCGTGCCTACGGCGACAGTTCCTCCACGACGATTGACGGCAAGTCATACGCCGGAAAGGTTGAGCTGGTCCTCTACTCGTTTAGCAACGGGCGTACGCGCACTCTCGACACACACCTGCCGGTGACGGTCAACACTAATATGATGTACGAAGGCCGTTTTAAGTACCTGGATGCCGGTTACCTGCAAGAGCACGACGCCGTCTTTGATGTCGAGGCGGGCGATGTCGATGGCGACGGCGTCGACGAGCTTTTTGTCTACGCGGGCTGCTATGTCGACGAGAACGCGTGCGCAAGGCTGTAGTCGACATGTATGACTTGGAGGGCGGCAACTGGAAGCAAAGCGTCGTCAAGATCGATGCCGGTAACGCCGCGGACTACACCACGCACAACAAGGGCGGGAACGACTCCTGGACGCAGCTTCAGTCAGCTCCTGTCGTTTCGCTAGCGGCCGGCGACCTCGATCGCGATTTTTGCGATGACCTCGCCATCGTGGTCTCGGCACCCTACGGCAAGAAGAATATTGATAAGTCAACGCATTGCGAGCTGTTTTCGTGGGATGCATCCAAGGGTGCGCTCGTCCATGTCGATGCTCTGGGCGACGCGGGCGCAATCTCCCTCTCCGCGAACGGCAAGACCATGGTCGCTGCGAATGCGACGTTCGGCACGTTTGCCGCCTACGATGAAGAAGGAAAGAAGACGGGTGAAACCGTCACGGGCCTTATTCTTGCGGGCTATGACTGGCAACGCAGCGCTTTTGATTACGGCGCTTCTGACGGCAGCAAGGGGCTGTACGGCGCGCTGTACCGCTACGCGTATTTTGACTCGGAGTCTGGCGAGTTCAAGCTTTCCGATTGTAAGGAATACAGAGACGGGCTCCTCGCCTCCTATGGGCTGATGCATGTGCCCAACAGCGCATGGAAGGATAGCGCTCAGGATAAGCGCTATCCGTGCACCTTGGCGCCTATTGCCCTTGCCACTGCCAACCTTGACGGCCTGTCCGAGCAGCTGGCGGTTGACGAGGTGCTCGTGGGCGGCGATGTGTTCCGCGACTTTGCCTGCAACACGGCACAGAGCGGGGCTCAGGGCTTGGGGTCCATGGTCGGAACCATGAGCATGAGCGGTCAGCAATACAACAGCAGCAACAAGCATGACCACAAGGGTATAGAACAGGTGTGGATCAGCGACGTCAAGGCGGGCAGCGTCTCGGGTTCGGACCGCTATAACGAGAGCTTTATCGCCGTGGTGGGCAAGCACCGCGACGAGGACCTGCGCAAGAACGATGACTACTATTGGATGACCGCCTCGCATTTTTCGCTCGACGAGAACGGAAAGGTGCGCCGCGGCGAGGAGCAGGTGATTAGCGAGAGCAACCGTCGCGGCACTACCTACGGCACATTTATCTCGCTCGCGCTGCCCGATGTCGACAACGACAGCGTCAAGATCACGTACAAGGACCGCTACAAGGTCTATACCAACCCGCGCGTGCTTGCCGTGCTGCAGGATGCGCCCTATGTTGAGGATCTGGAGCAGGCATACGGCTATCTGGTGTTGGGCGGCACGTCATACGGAGAGGAAAAGGGCACGGGGACATCCCAGGGCTATACCATTGGCGCCGAGTTGGGCGTTGCCGTCGAGGTGCAGACCGGTCCGCCCCTGGTCGCGATGAATGCTTCAGTCGATTTTGCCGCCGAGGGATGCTATGACTACCGGAGCGAGCGCACGGTCAGCGCAAGCGTAAGCTATGAGTCGCATGCCGGCGAGGGTGACAAGGCCGTGCTCTACACGATTCCGATGGTCTATTACGAGTATGAGATCGAAAATGAGGAAACTGGTGGCAAGGGCGTGATGGCGGCGCCCGTGTCGCTCGGCGCGCAGACCTCGGTCGTTAATGTCGAGGCCTATGACCGCATTGCCAAACAGCACAATATGACGCCGCTCAGCTACTTTTTGACCAACCGGTCGGGAGAACCCGGAACCTATCAAACGACGCTCAACGGCGAGACTCCCGTTGGGGATTCCTTTGGCCTGGGCAAGCCTGGCGTAACGCGCGCCTACACGCACGATGGGTTTAACGGCGCCGCCGCGCAGTCGGGGGCGAGCATTGAGCAGACCATCGAAGTCGAGGAGGGCAAGGAGCAGGAGCTCGAGCTCGGCTTGACGCTGAACGGCAGCGTTGTCATGGGCGCGAAGCTCGCAAAGCACGAGTTGTTTGGCGGCCTGTGCTTTGGTGCCAACGCCGGCTTTACTACGGGTAACTCCTCGAGTGAATCGACCGAATACGGCGGCACCGTCGACAACCTGCCCGAGGCCGCGCAGGGCAAGTACGGTTTTGTGTGGCGTCTGGGCGTCAACGCGGTGGATGTCGACAAGTTCGAGGCAGACTCGGGCGACAAGCTCGGCACCAAGGACACCGACCAGTTCTGGATCGTGGGCTATGACGTTAAGGACGTCGAGATGCCCGACGCGCCGGCCGTGACGGGCTTTACGGCAAACGCCGTCGATTCGACCAGCGTTACGTTTAGCTGGGACGATGTACTCGCAAACAAGAGTGGCTTTAGCTACGGCGTGGGCATGCTGCAGAGCAATGCGGCGGATGCGGTCGTCAATAGCTGGAAGATTGCCGACAACGCGCAGACCTCGCTCAAGTGGGATGGGCTGCAGCCCAATACGGAGTATCGATTCGCCATCGCCGCCGTTAAGAATGGATCCACGACCGAAACAGGTATTCGTTCGGCAATCATCACGGTCAAGACCATGCCCGATGGCATGACGATGACCGTGAGCGGACCTGCGGCGGATGCTGCGGAGGGGTCGGATCTTGGATACGACTCTTCGGTTGAGCGCGCGGCGGGAAGCCACCTGACGCTCTCGGCGATTGGCCATGTGAAGCAACTCGGTGCCGACGATAGCGAAACAGGGCTGGCACCGACCTATATGTGGTACCGCAAGGGCCGCGGCGAGACAGAGTTTAAGCTCGTGGGTGCCGATGGCAACCTCGCGGCTGGAACGGCCTCAAAGCTCGAGATTGACCTGACCGCAGACGATGACGGTGCGCAGTATTACTGCCACGTGGGATACAACGACGTGGGCCTCGACACCGGCACGACGCTCGTGAATATCGAGGCCGAGGAGACGGCGCCCACAACGGTGAACGCCACCCCGATCCGCACGCGCCGCCTGTTCTCACAGGCAAGTGCGGGCGCCAAGAAGTTCCTGGACCATACGCTGGTAAACACCGCCGGCCCAACCGATTCCGAAGGCTCAAAGGACCCCGAGACTCCTGAGACCCCGACGAACCCGGACAAGCCCAAGTCCGACAACGGAGCTAAGACCGACACCAAGGTCAAGACTACGACCACAGCGAAGAACCTCGCAAACACCGGCGACCAAACATTCGCCCTAGTCGCCACCGCAGCAGCAGCGGGAGCAACGCTCGTAGTGATAGCCCTCATCATGCTGATCAAGCGCCGCAAGACCCACTAGTAGCCAGTCGAACATATCGACAACCCAAAAACCCGGGTAGCCAAAAAACAGGCCACCCGGGTTTTCTGTTGAGTGGAGACTCCGCAAGCGGAAACTGCATCCCACAATTAGCGCCCGGAACGGGACACATTTTCCGTCAAGCCCTCATCCGGAAAATCCATCCCAGTTTGAGCGCCCAGACCGGGACGCACTTTCCCAAAGGGTCCTCAACGGGAAACTGCGTCCCATAATTAGGCCGAGAAATGGGATGAACTTTCCCAATGAGAGCCAACCGGAAACCACGTCCCAGAATCAGCCCCCAAAGTGGGACGCACTTTCCCAACGAGCCTCAACCGGAAAATACATCCCGGAATCCAGCTGAATAGTGGGACACACTTTCCCAATCGGCTCCCAAGCGGAAACTGCATCCCATTCCAGACAAGAATTCCGGGACACACTTTCCGCAAACAAAGAAGGCCACATAACGTGGCCTTCAACTTATATATGTTCGGCGATACACCCAAGACAAGCCACGCCCCAACATCAGGGCGTCTGTCCAGGCGGAGGCATATAAGGTTCATCGCGAGTTCCGCACGCAAAGAAGGCCACTTAATGTGGCCTTCGTCTTGCGCAGGACTGTCCGAGCAGGGAACCTTATATGCCTCCGCCTGGACAGACGTTTCAGTTGTGGCTCAGCAGCTAGCAGCTACTTAATCTTGGTCGTGCCCGGCGCCAGGTTGGGGTCGGTCTCGTTGGCCTCGGTCTGGAAGTGCTCGGTGTACACGTTCTTGCCGTCGCGGAACATCTCGTAGTATTGCATCTTGGCGTAATCCTCGCGCGCCTTGGTTGCGGCAGCGGCAGCGGCGTCGTCACCGGTGACGTTGGAGGAGAGCGCCCAGCGCAGGCTGGCGTCCTCGTAGCCCACGGAGTTGATAGCGGGCAGCGACTCGCGCAGCGTCATGTGCGCCTTCTGATAGTCGGTCAGCGGTGCGCCGATCAGCTGCATCAGCTGCGTGGACAGGTAGTTGGTGGACAGGTCGTCGACCTCGCTTGTCTGGTCGCAGCCGGCAACGTCGTAGTTGGCCCAGATGATGTAATCGGTCTGCCACAGGCGCTCCTGGTGGGTGGCGTCGTCCTCGCCGGTAAACCACTTATCGTTGAACTTGGACGGGAAGAACGGCTGGTGATCGCCCCAGAACACCACGACCACCTTGCGGTCGAGTTTGCTCAAGGCGTTGAGGAAGTAGCGCAGCGCCTGATCGGACTGCTCGATGCACGAGACATACTCGTCGACATCGGACAGCGTGCCGTCCTCGACGGTCTTGGTGTCCAGGTCGGTCGTGTCGATGTTGAGATGCATCTGCTTGTCGACCGGCAGCAGACCCGTATCGTAGCCCGAGTGGTTCTGCATGGTCACGTCGAAGATAAACTGCGGATCGGCGTTCTGATCGAGCAGCTCAAGAATCTTGTCATAGGTAGCCTGGTCGGTCACCATACCGCGCAGGGTGTCGGCTCCCTGGAAGTCGTTGATAGACAGGAACCGGTCAAAGCCAAAGTCCTTGTACACGTTCTCGCGGTTCCAGTTAGTTGCGTGGTTGGGGTGCATGGCCGTGGTGGAATATCCGAGCGACTTGAACTGCTCTGCCAGGTTCCCGGTCGTTTCCATGTTGTAGATGGTGTAGGGGTACACGCCCGAGCCCAAGTTGGCCATGGAGTTGCCGGTCATAAACTCAAACTCGGTATTGGCGGTGCCGCCGCCGTAGGCGCTCACGTAGAGCTTGCCGCGGCTGAGGCAGTTGGACAGGTTCTTAAAGTACTGCGGACCCTCGTAGCCGGCGCGCATGTTCTGGTAGATCGACAGATCCGAGAAGGTCTCGTTCATGATGGCGATGACCGTGGGCTTCTCGCTATCGAACTGCTCCTTTGCGGCGGTGCGCTCGTCACTCTTGGCAGCGTCGGACTTGTCGTAGGCCTTGGCGTACTTTTTGAGCGTGGCCTTGGCATCGTCGACAGAGTAGTCGGCGGGTTTGGGCGGCTTGATGGACTGCGCTGCGCTAATGAAAGCGGGCAGATAGCCCTCACGCCAGTAGCTCTCGAGCGGGCGCCAGGTGTAGACGGTGATGCCGAGGGTGTTGTAGTAGTCGATGAGCGTGACGTGTGCGGTCACGCCGCCCAGGCACAGCACCGCCACGAGCAGGTTGGTGAGCAGCATGCGCTTGGCGTTGGCGGCGCCCTTCTGACGGTGCGGTGCCACCAGGCCGGCGTACTCGCACAGCAGCATGGCGATGGCGGTAAAGCCCATGGACAGCACGCAGAACAGTGAGATCGAGAAGGTGTAGCCGGTGCCGGCGACCGCGGCGGCGGTGGAGATGGCCGAAAGGTCGCCCGGCTGGATGGGCATGGATTTAAACGTGATGACGAAGAACTCGGCAATGCCCAGGACAAAGAGGGCAAAGGCCAGGACCGCGGGAGCTGCGCCGTGGCGCTGGAACAGGAAGAACAGGCCGACCATGAGCGTGGTGATGATGGCCCACTCGAGCAGGATGCACAGGGGGTAGACCCAGGTAAAGTCGTGGTTGGACGATACCTCCATGCCTAGCAGCGCAAAGACGCCGGCGAGCAACAGGCACAAGACGGCGGCGACGAGCGGTTTGCCCACAAAGGCGCCGCGCAGGCGGGCGAGCTTGCCGGTGGGGGCGGGGGCGTCGGGCCCGGCGAACGCAAAGACACGCGGGGCGATGCGGTCGCGGGCGATGCTGGCCCAAGCGCAGCCGGTGAGGATGGCGTTGGTCAGGATGAGCATCACAAAGGCGAGCGGCTCGTTCTGCGCGACGAGGCCAATAGCGCCCCAAATGGTCAAAAAGAGCTGGAACAGGCCGAAGGCGACGCTCCACCCAAAAGCGCTTTTGGCAACGGTGCCCGACTGAGCGCGAATGGCCTTGGCCTCGCGCAAAACAAGGTAGACGGTCGCCGCAAGACCGACGAGCGAGATGGCGGCAGCGAACATGCTGAGACTCCTCACAAACTTAAAACCTACGAAAGCGGGGGTTTACCCGATTGTTACCTAAATATGCGCTGCATTTGCGGGCTGCGCACAACAACCAGCCATATTAACGCGCATGTGCGGCGGTGTGGCGCAATGTAGTGGCGACCTGCGCGATAATGGACGGGAATTACACGGAAACGTAAAGGCTTCTTAAAGAATTGGCGAGGATAGAGCTATGGGCGATCAGGTTTGTATGACGGGTGCCGAGTGCTGCGACGGAGCTGCGGGCGTGGATGCGAACGGTTATCCGGTCGAGACTACGGGTAACGCTGTGCTGGACATCTTGGAGCACCGCTCGTCCACGCGTGCCTTTGCGCGCGATGACGACGACCGTCCCGTGGCGGTGACCGACGAGCAGCGGGCGGCGATTCTGCACGCGGCGAGCCGTGCGCCGTCGGCAGGCGCCATGATGATGTATTCCATCGTAAGCATTCGCGAGCAGGCTACGCTGGACCGCCTCGCCGACCTGTGCGATCACCAGCCCATGATCGCCAAGGCGCCCTGGGCACTCATATTTGTGGTCGATTATGCCAAGTGGATCGATCTGTTTGAGCACATGGGCTGCTTTGAGCCCGAGTTTGTCGAGCGCACGGGTAAGGCGCCCCGCCGCGCGCCGGGTTTGGGCGACTTTGCCATCGCGGCCCAGGACGCCGTGATCGCCGCGCAAAACTCCGTGGTTGCCGCCGAGGCCCTGGGGCTGGGGAGCTGCTACATCGGTGATATCGTCGAGAATGCCGAGGAAGTTGCCGAGCTGCTCGATCTGCCGCCCTATACCATGCCGCTGTCGATGCTCATCATCGGCACGCCCCGTAAGGAGCGTCCGGCGATCGCGCACCCCGTGGTGAACCTGGTGCACGAGGAGCGCTACTGCCGCGCGGATGCCGCGACCATGGACGCGCAGGTGGCCGAGATGGACGCAATGTTCCGTCCGCATGCCCGCGAGGTGGGGGAGCGCGTCGTGGACATCTATACCCGAAAGCACACGAGTCCCTTTATGGCCGAGATGAGCCGATCCATGGAATGGTGGTTCAAAAACTGGCTTGGAAAATGACGAATGTGACAAAGGGGCAGTCCCTTTGTCACATTTCATATCGCCGCGGTGGCCTAAAGGCCGTATAAATGTTTATTTAGCTGGGAAAACAGTGCCATTCAAACATGGGCCGATTACCTATAATTCCTTCGAACATTAAAGTTGGGAGGAAACCGGCTTATGGAACAAAAGGCCAAGGAGGCAGCCTCGCACGCTGCGATTCCTGTGAGCATCTCGGCGATGCTCGTCACGCTGGGCGTGGTGTACGGCGATATCGGCACCAGCCCTATGTATGTAACCAAGGCGCTCGTTGCCGGCAACGGCGGCATCGGAAGCGTGACGGAGGAGTTCGTGCTTGGCGCGCTCTCCCTTGTCGTGTGGACGGTCACGCTGCTGACCACCATCAAGTATGTGCTCATCTCGCTGCGCGCCGATAACCATGGTGAGGGCGGCATCTTTGCCCTATACAGCCTGGTCAAGCGCTGTGGCAAGTGGCTTATCATCCCCGCCATGCTGGGTGGCGCCGCGCTGCTCGCCGACGGCATCCTGACGCCGGCCGTTACCGTTACCACGGCCATCGAGGGCCTGCGCACCATCCCGGCGGTCCATGCCGTGCTGGGCGATGACCAGGGCCGCGTCGTCGCCATTACGCTCGCCATCATCATCGCGCTCTTTTTGGTGCAACGCATCGGTACGGCCAAGATCGGTCACGCCTTTGGCCCCATCATGACGCTGTGGTTCCTGTTCCTGGGCGGCACGGGTCTGTTTTTTGTCTTCCAGCACCCCGCCGTGCTGCTGTGCCTCAACCCGGTGCGCGGCATCGCTTTTTTGCTGAGCCCCAACAACCACGCGGGTATCATGATTCTGGGCAGCTGCTTCCTCGCCACCACCGGTGCCGAGGCGCTCTACTCCGACATGGGCCACGTCGGCCGCGGCAACATCTACGCCACCTGGCCGTTCGTTAAGTGCTGCCTGCTGCTTTCCTATATGGGCCAGGGCGCTTGGCTTATGAACAACGCTGCCAACCCCGAGCTCATGGGCATTGCCGACCTCAACCCGTTCTACCAGATGCTCGCCCCGGGCCTGCGCCCGTTTGCCGTCGGCCTTTCCACCGTCGCGGCCATCATCGCCTCGCAGGCGCTCATCACCGGCGCATTCTCGCTGGTGTCCGAGGCCAGCCGCCTGGACCTCATGCCGCACATGCAGGTCTTCTACCCTGCCGAGACCAAAGGTCAGCTCTACATCCCCATGGTCAACAACGTCATGCTCGTGGGCTGCGTCATCGTGGTGCTGCTGTTCCAGAACTCGGCGCATATGGAAGCCGCCTACGGCCTTGCCATTACGCTGACTATGATGTGCACCACGCTGCTGCTCTTCTTCTACCTGCACGAGGAGCGCAAGCTCAAGGTTGCTCCGTGGATCTTCGCGGCCTTCTTCCTTTTGCTCGAAGGCTTCTTCTTCGTGAGCTCGCTCACCAAGTTCTTCCACGGCGGCTACTTCACCATCCTCATGGCTGCACTCATCATGGGCATTATGGTGTGCTGGTACAACGGCACGGCGGTCGAGCAGCGCCAGTTTACGCTGCTGCCGCTGCGCAGCTACCTGCCGCAGCTCAAGCGCCTGCGCGACGACGACCGTTACGAGCGCATGAGCGACAACGTCGTGTACCTGACCAAGGACACCCATACCGACTACATCGACCGCGATATCGTCTACTCGATCTTGGACAAGCATCCCAAGCGTGCCCACGCCTGGTGGTTTGTGAACGTCGAGACCATGGACGAACCGCATACCTTTGCCTATTCGGTCGAGACGTTCGGCACCGACTACGTGTTCCGCGTGCATCTGTATCTGGGCTACAAGATCAACCAGCGCGTCAATGCCTACCTGCGTCAGGTTGTTCAGGACCTGGCTGCCACCGGCGAGCTGCCGCCGCAGACGCATGACTACTCGGTCTACAAGGATCCGGGTAACATCGGCACGTTCAAGTTCGTCCTGATCCGTAAGCTTCTGGCGCCCGAAAGCGATGTGGAGCCCAGCGAGCGTACGGCCATCACGCTCAAGTACATCATCCGCCGCGCCGCCGGCACGCCCGCGCGTTGGTACGGCCTGGAGAACTCCAACGTGAGCTTTGAGTACGTGCCGCTGTTCACCAAGTTCAAGGCCGTGAACAAGATGCAACGCCTGGCTCCCAACGAGCGGCCGTAGACGTCGGCGGCTACACGGAGTTGGTTTTTGATGGATAAGCATGAGGCCGGGGAGGTAAACATGGATACAAAGGCGCTCGATGGCCGTGAGGCGGTGGTCGAAATGGTGCGTGAGGCGCGCGTCGACGCCGCCGAAGATCGGTTCTTGACGAATCGTGCCAACATGGACATGGCCGACCGCGTGATCTCGATCGTGGCACTGGTATTTGGAGCGGTGTGCGTGTGTGCCCTGCTCGCGCACGTGCTGTTTGTCTAGCGACCGCCGGTTGCAAAGGCTATACACTTGGAACCACCACAAGGGAAACCACCACAAAGGTGCCTGTGAACTGCCTCCCATTTCTTGGACATCGGGAAATGGGAGGTTTTCCATGAGTATAGACCTCAGGGTGAAGCACGACCTGGAGTCCAGGAGGCGGGCCGTCGAGCTCTTCGACGCCGGCGTCGGCTGCAAGCCGGCGGCCGAGGCCCTGTCCGTCCCCCGCGAGACCGTGAGAGAATGGCAGTGGGTATACCGGGCGTTCGGAAGCGAGGCGCTGCTGTCCATGGGCGGGAAACAATCCAGGTACACATTCGAGCAGAGGGTCGCCGCGGCGTCGGCCGTGGTCGACGGCGGGATGGCGAAGACCGACGCCATGGCCGAGTTCGGGATCAGGTCGAAGTCCCCGCTGGAGCGCTGGTGCAGGCTCTACCGCGAGGGCGGCGCCGAGGCGCTGCGGCCCGGCCCGAAGGGCAGGCCGAG
>CAJMRP010000030.1 GCA_905215765.1 uncultured bacterium | reverse complement strand
GCCGCCATTATCGGCCTCATGCGCCGCGCCCTAGATGAGGCCCGCGTATGAGAGCAGGGAATCGCGGTTGACGTTCCAGCGGGTGCCCGTATTCGAGGCTTTGAGCTGTCCACTTTGGCAGGCGCGGGCGATAGTCACGCGCGAACGACGGGCGATAGCCGCCGCCTCGGGTGCCGTGAGCGGGTTGGGAATGTCGGAATAGCGGCCCTCGTTCGCGGCTTTCCTGAGTTCGTCCAAATGTTCCTGAGTGCACATGGGTATGTCCCTCCAGTGGTTCGGTTGCTTTCTCTCTGAGCGCTCTATAACGGTTATAGCCATGTTGCAACGAAACATAAAACAAGCGCCCTACCTGCGATTATTTAGTAGGACGCTTGTTTCTCGTCGTGTCGTTAAATATTCGGTTCATTTGTGCAGGTGGTATGTCTCTGCAATTTAGCAATGCCCGTAGAAACGCCGCACGAACTGAAAAGATTTTCAGCCTTTGACGGCCTCGACAGCAGCGACGGCCCTCGCTAGGTTATCTGCCGTCTCCGTATCCCCGTTGCATAGCAGCAGCCCGCGCATGACCTCTAGCAGTATATCGACCTGCGAATCTGTCAATTGCATTAATGTCTCAGACACAAACCCACGTTTTGCCCTCGGCACGTCTATGGACACGATAGGGGCCATTCTTGGGGCAACGTAGGCCGCAATATCCGCGTCATGGTCGGCGGCTCCCCGCCGCCCAAGAATCTTTGATACCGCGTCAAGCACACGCTCGGCTTTGACCGGTTCGAGGTCGCCGCGCCTCGTCCAGTTCGTCACCGTCGCTTTGGATACTTGCAACTCGGCGGCTAGCTCTTTCCGGGGAATGTCGAATCTTTCGAGCAGTCCCGCAACGCCGCGCCCGCCGTCAATGAAAGTCGAGAACGGGGGCACGCCGTAGCGCCCCGCCGCCTCAGTGAGTTTTTCGACGGCCTCGATATTCAACGAAAGCGCTATCGGTTTACCGTGTTTGTCCTGATATTCGATATAGTCCGCGCCCATCACGCCTCACCGCCCGACAAAACGGCTTGCATGGTCTGGGCCGCGCGTTGCTTGCCCTCGGCGGTCGCGTCGGCGTAGATGTTGAGCGTCATTGCCGCGTTCGAGTGCCCCATAGACGCCGATATTGCCTTAATGTCCACGTGGGCGGCTACAGCCATGGTTGCGAACGTGTGCCGCAGGTCGTGGAACGTCGGGCGGGTTCCCCTCGTCCCTTTCAGCTCCAATGCCTCGGCAAGGTTGCGCCACCTCTGCCAAATCGTGTTGGGGCGCATGAAACCGCCGCGAATGTCCCCGAGCACGTAGAGCGCCCCGGTGAAAGGCACGCCCGCAGCGAGGCAAGCGGCCTCCATCTCCTCGCGCCGCGCCACGAGGTCGGCGGCAAGCTCTGAGCCGAAATACACTGCGCGGGCGCTGCCGTCGTTCTTGGGGTCTTTGGCGTAAAACCTCGTCCCGTCGCGGCCTATGCTGTCCTCCACCTTGAGCACGCCGCTATCGGTATCGACGTTCGCCCACCGGAGGCCGCATATCTCGCCTTCCCTCATGCCCGTGTATAGGGCGATTTTCACCCCGAGCATAGCCGGGGTCATGCCCGCCACCCTGAGCACCTCGCGCACGGTTCGCACGCCCTCGGCGGTAAGCGAGTTGGGGCGCGGGCGTCCGGCCTTGGGCGGCTTGACGCCTCGGGTCGGGTCTTTGCCCAGCAGGTCGGTATCGACGGCCTGATTGCAAGCCGAGCGCAACAGCGTGAGCGCCTTTTTCATCGTGCCGGGGGCGTATGTCTCGCCCATCTTGGCAACCCACGCCCTCACCATGTCCGGGTTAAGTTCGGAAAGTGCCACCTCACCGAGCAGCGGGGAAATGATGTTGTCGAGCAGACGCCCGTACTCGTTGAAAGTTGACGGGTCGATACTCGGGCGCTTGCCGTCGATATAGCGGCGAACGTAGGCGGCTACGGTAAGCACCGTCTCCGGCTCGAACCCCAGAACAGCCAACGCCGCACCCTCGCGCTGTCTTTGGCCCCAGTCGGCTTCCATCTCCTCGCGCCACTGCTCCAGCTCCTTTTGGGCCGCGCGTTTCCCGGTGGCCTTGAGGGCTTTGGTCGTTTTCCTCCTCGCGCCGTCCTCGTCGATGTATTTCAGCGCCGCGCGATATTTCCCGCCCCTGCTTTCGAGGTTCGCGGCTATGTAGTGCGTGTATTCCATGCGTGCTCCGTAGACCAAAACGTAGACCAAACGTAGACCAAATAGCGTGTATTGATTTGGTCTACGTTGCACATTATGGCACATAACGCGCGTTTTACCTGCAACGATAGCAACGCTTTTTATCTCTTTGAACACTTGCGTGTAAGATTCCCAAGCTGACACTCGCGGGTTCGAGTCCCGTTGCCCGCTCCAAAAAAGTAAAAGCACGACACCGTTTCGGTGCCGTGCTTTTTTCAACAAAGCGCCGGGACTCGAACCCGACAGGGTACCCATTGGTAACACTTTGTAGCGTTGCCAATGGGTACCGTCAGCGCTGGTCTTGTATGCTAAGGATATGAGATGCCAAGCATTTAATGGGTCTATTAGGCGTCTGAGATAATCTCTCCGATGGTGATATCGACTTGCTCCTGCGCCAGCTTCGTCGCCTCGTTTTCAAGTCGGTCAGCCTTGGCCGAGATGCTCACGCTCCTGTCCATAAGGTCGGCGATGACGGATTCAACGTCTACGGCAAGCCTCGGCACCTTAACGGAGCGTAAATCCGTTGAGTCTAGATGGGGGATTGAAGTTCCATATGCGTTACGAACAACATAGGGGCGACCCAGCAGAGGATCATTCAGGAAAGTCAGGAGATACCCTGCACGCACCTTGCTTTCGTCAACTTTGATGCGCATCAGGTCGTGGCTCCCAAAAAGACCTTCTTGATTTTCCGTAAGCATGATGGCCCTGCCAAGGATGCCGTATTTCTGGCCAGAACAAGCCATGATGATCGTTCCGCTATGCAGAATGTATTTCTCCCAGTTGTTAACGAGTTTGGCGTAGATCATTTTAGTCGGCGCCGCATTGACATCAAAAAGCTCTGAGGCTGACACATACGCTCTACCGCCGTTGCCGTAGACACGCGCAAAACGACCAAGATCCGAGCAGAAGGTTGTTACATTGCCAAGAGTGCACCAGTCTCCACTGGTAACCAAGTCGTCAATGTCATCGATATTTCCAGCATAGCTATCGGCATCAAGCCTCAGTCTGTTCTGCAAGACTTCGCTAAGTCCCACTTCGCTAAATCGTTTTGATCCAGTGTTATGAACCGGAGAATCGCTTCTTGCCTTCAGATGTTTCTCCAGCAGCTCAAACGCTTGGCCCCGCAGCTTCCATGCTTCGCCGCGCAGGCGCACGGCCTTGGCGGCTTTGTCGCCGATGGCTTTGCGCGTGGTCGCATCGGGCATGATGACCGGAAACTCGTTGGCGTGGGCCACCTCGATGTGCTTGATCATGTGACCGTACTGAGACGCTCGTGCGATCTGCTTGAAGAAGTCCGTCTTCATATACGCGTAGAGCCAGCCGTACTCGTCTTGGTCCTTCGGCTCGATGCGCAACAGGTCGTCCGTGATGACCTTGTTCACGTGATGCGGATACACGGCGGTAACGTTGCCCACCACGCCCGAGCGCGAAAGCAGCAGCCAATCCTGCTTGACGAATCTAGAATCAGCCTGGGGCACGAAAGGCGCGGCGAGCCACTTCCTCACTCGGGGAAAGTCCTCGAACACCTGGCCGGCGGTAAAGAAGGGTAGCCCTTTGCCTTCCGGCACGGTATACCCCGTCAGTCTGCTCGGCTGCCAAATGTTGGCAAGGTCACCGAGCCTTTTGTGGTTGTCGCACTGGTTGGCAAGGCGTACGAAGCCGTACCCGTCGCGCAGGTAGGTTGACGCCTCGAGCCTCACATCGCCGCCCAGCACGGTGGAAAGTCGGACGCTCTTCACCAAAGGCGCGTTCGTCATTGGTCTCGCCTCCATTCAAAGAAGGCGCCGGCGATCGCCATCGTCTCGTCGTCCACCACGCGCTCCTTCGAGGTGTGGCTGCTCTCCTCTTCGGAGCCCACGTTGCCCGTCACCGCGGTGGTCTGCTCCTGCACAATGGGGTAGCCGTCATCGTCGCGTACATAGGTGGTCTGACCACGCTTGTCGTGCCCTACGTGGTCGCAGATGGCCATAAATATCTTGTAATCCTGGAAGGTACCGTCCTTGCAGTATGCCTCTTCCTCACTGTCCCAGCGTCTCAGCACAAGGACGGATGTCTGCACGCCCACGTTGGGTTGGAACGCATCCGGGTGCATGTCTACCGAGCCCAGGATTTGCGCATGGCGCAAAATCCACTGGCGCACGTAGCCCAGACCCGGGTTGCCCAGGATGCCGTTGGGAATGACGAGCGCCGCCACACCCACGCCGGGCTCAAGCAGGCGGATACACCGCTCGATGAAGAGGATCTCGGGCGGCTGAGATGAGAAGAGCTTGGGTTCCATGCTCCACTCGGCATCTTCCCCGGACCACGACCAGGTGTGTCCAAGGTCGAAGGATTCCAGAATCGCCGGGTCTTCGATAGGAATCTTGGAGCCAAAAGGTGGGTTGGTCATAATCGCCGTAACGCCGTGCCCCGGCTGCAGCGCCTTATTTGCCGCAACGTCGGCGGCGTCCAGGCGCAGCGCCTTTTGCAGTTTGGGTTCAAAGCCCGAGAACGGCTCGAGCGAGTTGGCGTGGAACAGCTGTCCCGTGCCGTCGTTGTTCATAATCATATTCATCTTGGAAGCACGCACTAGGATGGGATCAAAGTCGATGCCCACGATATGCTTGGACAGGAACTCGCGCTTGCGCGCGATCAGAGCCTCTTGTTTGGCTGCTTTGCTGCGCCCGCTCACCTCGACGGAGTCTCCGATCTTCTCAAGCACGTAATTCATGGCCGTGACCAAAAAGCCGCAGGTGCCCATGGCGGGATCGAGGATGACGTCGTTTTCGGACGGGTCGACCATCCGCACCATCATGTGGCACATATTGCGCGGCGTGAAGAACTGGCCCTTGTCACCACGCAGGTTGGAGCCCACGATTGTCTCGTACGCGTGGCCCTTAACGTCCACGTCGCTCTCGAGCAGGGATTACATTTGCAGCTGCGCCACGATGTAGGCGAGCACATCGTCGGTTAATGCGATGCGCTCGTCGGCCTTGAAGATGGTCTCGTACGACTGCTTGACGTTTCCAAAGAGTGCCTCGATGCGCTTGCGGCACTTCTTCTTACCCGCGGCGCCCTGGCGCTCGGTCGGCGTGATGTAGAACGTTGGCGTCTCGGAGTCGCGCTCGTCCTGGATTTTGCAGAAGATGATCTTGAGCAGTTCAAGGAATGCCTCGGCCTTTTGGATGCCTTGGTTTCCGGCGATGTAGTTGTGACAGCGGCGGAACGAGTACAGCAGCGAGTCACTGGCAGCGGGGCGCAACTGGTTGAAGCGCGGCGCGTCGTCGGGTACCTCGCCACCAGCATGTGGCAGATCGGGCACGGCCTCGGGGCCGCGCTTGCCGGCATCGTCCACCACGTAACGGAAGGTAAGCAACTCGTCGCCGTTGGTCCACATGCCATAGGTTGAGTTCATGCAGGCAGACGCATAGGAGTGCATTTGATCTACGCCGTCTTTTTTGCCTTTGGCCTTGGTCTTGGGGTCTTTGCACTCGACGATGATGTGGATGTTTTCCTGGGTGTGCGCTTTTCCCGGCTCCCAGATGGCGACGTCGACCGCTTTTCGGTTGCTGCCGAACTTGATCGACTCCTCGACCCCGATCTGCTCCTTCTTGTAACCGTACTCACGCACGAGGGACTTTAGGATTTCCTGGCGCACTCGCTCCTCGGGGGTGTCCCTGCGCTGTGTCACGCCGTCGATGAAGTCCAGTATAGTCTCCGGCTGGATGACCGAAGTCTTGCTCACTTGCGACATTACGATTCCGTCCTTCCAACCTTGGCGTTGGTATCAACGCGTGCGGGGCCGCCCGATGCGACGCCCATCTCGCGGCTAATCAAATCTTTAAGAAATCCCTGCTTGTTCTCCTGTGCGGAGAGGAATGACCAAATCTCCTCTTCGGCGGGATAGAACCGCAAACAGAACTGCTGGGTCTTGTCGTGCTTGTACTTACGATCGGCTCGCTTCTGAGCTTCTGACGGCATGGCACCTCCCAAGGACATAGCTTAGCCATAATAGGAATTAGTATAGGTCTATACCTAGATGTAGATAAGCAAAATATCACGAATCAGCAGGTAAAGGATGATTTTTAATTAAAGAAACAGAAGCCAACAAATGTAAAAACGGCCTCTAAGACATTGGACGTTTTTACGGTTGAGGAAGGTGGAACTTGAGAAATGATCCGCCATGAGTGCTCCCTGCCGCTCATGCATGGAGTGGCAGGGAACTATTTTTGTTGTATGAGACTGCTGTCTCGCAAGGTTGCAATGCCCGACTGGGTGTCGACTTCAGTTGGATCAACCATATGCGCTGTTGCCTGACGCTGTGCGATGCCAGGCGACGGAGGATGCGTCCTATCACGACTGGTAGTCAGGCACATTCTGGGCTAGTTGCGCACTTGGCTTGGAATGTGCCTGTTTGGCAGAATCGAAATCGCGAGCCATATCACTCGACTATGTGCCACTCAGCTGCCGAAGTGCTTCCGGCGTTGGTGATGCGGCCAGCTTTCCGTAGGCTTTGGAGCAGATAGCTTACATGGTCGCCTTTTTGCTTTGCCGTAAGGTCTGCCGGCAAGGCATGATCCAGCCCTGCGATAATCTCCGCTCTTGAACATGGGCGCACGCGCAGGAGCTCCAAGATCAACTCCTTGAAGACACTGTTGTCTACACCCTTGTTTCGCACATACTCGCTGTGGGCACCGGTGGCTGCTGCCACCTCAGCTGAGACCGTCAGTTTGGGGTAACGGCCCCTAACGAGGCCTTGTTCGTGAAGCAGGCGTGACTGTTCCTTTGTGACGGGTAGTCCCTTTTGAACGAGGTCTAACAGCAACACTGTCGCCAAATCAAGATTTCGATTGCTTGCGAGGAGTCGAGAATAGTCCTCGTTGAGTACCGTACCGTACAGTGTCACGGCAACGCGTCCAGCCTCAGATAGATCGTAGGTGGGCATTGGTAACAGGCGGTTACGCTGAATATCGAAGACGTTGCGAATGCCTATGGCGTTGCGGTCCATCATGCCCGTCTTGTTCATGGCACTTGAAAGCAGGGGATTACGATAGTACGGCGGCTTGTAACCGCTCGCGAGCGCATTCTCTATCGTCCCGGGGATAAAGGCGCCCTCGTTCTTGAATACAAGTTTGTCCTCATACTCGAGAACGTTGATCTTCCCTGACATCCTGAAATCTTGATGTGCTATGGCGTTATGGAGAAGTTCTCGAATGACTTCGGGACTGTAACGATGCGCTTCGGTGGGAAACAGCGTCTCTTCACGGTCGAAGAAGCGATATTTTTCGTTTCTTATCTTTCCCAGGATACGATCGACCTGCAGAATGAAGGGCGGCTCAAAGTGCTCATAGGCCATAGTGGAGCCGTCGCTCGCGTAGAGCGTCCAAGTGATGCGCGGCTCGATACCACCCAGAAAGACGCTCGATTCCGGTTTGCCCAGAAGAACGAGCGCCGCATTGCTCACGTGGCCGTGGATTACAAGCGCCATCTTGCTGAGGATGGATTCTTCATCGAGGCTACGAATGGCTGGCTGGCTTTCTCCGAACTTTTCGACGAATTTGGAGCACGCAAAGCTAACTGCCTCTGGATCAAGGTCATCGAGGTTTGCCTCGTAGGCAATCTGACGCGACCAGTCGGGTCGACTCTGCCCATAGATGGCGTCGAGTTTGAACTTGGGCATCTCTACGAGGGATTCATTCTCACGTGACCAGGGGATTCCGTGCCAAGTCGTTGGCGTTGCGAAGCTGCCGGCCGGTATCTGGAAAGCAATGACTCTCTTGCCATCAACCTCAAACTCGTAAATCTCTTCGAAAGTCATGCCGTTATTTGCGTATTGGGCGATCTCGTGCTTTAGGCGTCGCAGGCCGACGCTTGGCGTTTGGGATTCTTTACGGTAAGCGGTCCCCTTTATTTGGCGGTCGTTTGAAATGCCAAAGAAAAGCCATCCACACTCTGCCTTGCGCAAATTGGCCTCATTGCTGAGGGCGGAGAAATACTTGCCAATGTCCTCGAAATCATAGTTCTGCTTTGCTGCCTTGTATTCGACGACCTCGGTCTCGACGTCGGCAATGATGCGCAGAAGCAGGGAGGGCATTTCGCTCGGTTTTCGTATCATGACACTCCATATAATGTAATTTAATCCGCAACTAATGTAATTATATCTCTCGCTACATTAGTCAGTCGCACATAAGACTGTAGACCAGCTGTGAGCTCATATATTTCAATGCATATAATGTTTGCGCTTTCCATTGACCTTGCAGGGCAGCTGCCAGGGGAAACGGCAAACAGTACGTCTCCTTCTAATGTAATTTTGCATGTAGCTTCGCAGATAGCGACTGAAATTACATTAGTTCACGGAACTATTGCCGCTTGCTGCGGTGACACCGCAGCCCATTTACGTTGCCCGCCCCAATTCCAAAATGTTAGGTTAATGCCTGCTGCCCATACTTGCACCTGCGCACGGTACAATGGTTGGGTTACGACCAACGTGCCAATAACCAAAAAGGAGCCGCTATGATCGATCGCTATACCCGCCCGGAGATGGGACACATCTTCTCCCTCGAGAACAAGTACGCCATTTGGCAGGAAATCGAGGTTCTGGCCTGCGAGGCCCAGGCGGAGCTCGGCAAGATCGGTATTTCCAAAGACGAGGCCCAGTGGATCCGCGACCATGCCAACTTTGAGAAGGCGAAGGTCGATGAGATCGAGGAAGTCACGCGCCACGACGTCATTGCCTTCCTGACCAACATGAAGGAATACATCGATGCCGATGTTCCCGAGGGCGACCCCAAGCCCAGCCGCTGGGTTCACTATGGCATGACCAGCTCGGATCTGGGCGACACGGCCCTGTGCTACCAGCTCACCCAGGCCTGCGACCTGATCATCGAGGACGTCAAAAAACTCGGCGAGATCTGCAAGCGTCGCGCCTTTGAGGAGCGCAACACGCTCTGCGCCGGCCGTACTCATGGCATCCATGCCGAGCCGATGACCTTCGGCATGAAGTTTGGCTCTTGGGCCTGGGAGCTCAAGCGCGATCTGGACCGTCTTGAGGATGCCCGCAAGAACGTTGCCTTTGGTGCCATCTCGGGCGCTGTCGGCACGTACAGCTCCATCGAGCCGTTTGTCGAGGAATATGTCTGCGAGCACCTGGGCCTGGTTCACGACCCGCTGTCCACGCAGGTTATTAGCCGCGATCATCACGCCTACCTCGCCGGCGTTCTTGCCACCACCGCGGCCACCTGTGAGCGCATCGCTACCGAGGTTCGCAATCTGCAGAAGACCGATACACTCGAGGCCGAGGAACCGTTCCGTAAGGGTCAAAAGGGCAGCTCCGCCATGCCGCACAAGCGCAACCCCATCACCATGGAGAAGGTCTGCGGCCTGTCGCGCGTCGTGAAGGCCAACGCGCAGGTTGCCTTCGACAACGTCGCCCTGTGGCACGAGCGTGACATTTCGCACTCCTCTGCCGAGCGCGTCGCCCAGGCCGACAGCTTCATCGCCCTCGACCACATGTTCCAGTGCCTCATCCGCGTTATCGACGGCCTGCAGCTGTATCCCGCTCGCATGATGGCCAACCTCAACAAGACACGCGGCCTCATCTTCTCCTCCAAGGTCCTGCTCGCCCTCGTCGACACGGGCATCACCCGCGAGGACGCGTACGCCATTGTGCAGGAGAACGCCATGGCAACCTGGCACGAGGTACAGGATTGTGTCTCCGGCCCTACCTTTAAGGAACGTCTCGAGGTCGATCCGCGCTGCACCGTCAGCCAGGAGAAACTCGACGAGATCTTTGATCCGTGGGACTTCCTCACCCGTATCGACACGGTCTTCGATCGCCTGGAGCAGCTGAGCTTCGAGTAGGTTCGGGCATAACGTTAGCTTTTTAGGGCGCTTTGCTGGTAATGTGTGTTGCCGGCAAAGCGCCTCGTTGCATTTAGGGAAAGACGGGGATAATAGTCGTCTCGAATAACATTCTGAGAGGGGATCGCATGATTTCGTTTGATTACAAGCCTCAGGGCGTGTGTGCTCGCAATATTCACCTTGACCTTTCCGATGACGGCAACAAGGTGATGGGCGTTGAGTTTACCGGCGGCTGCGACGGCAATCTCAAGGCTATCTCCAAGCTGGTCGAGGGCGCTCCTGCCGATCGCGTAATCGAGGTTCTCGCCGGTAATACCTGCGGTATGAAAAAGACCTCCTGCGCCGACCAGCTTACACGCGCTATCGAGGCCGCTCGCGCCGAGATCGCCTAATGGGTATCGCCGATCACATCAAGAACGGAATATCGCGTCGCGGCTTTGTGCTCGGTGGGGTTGCTGCGGGCGCTGCCACGGTGCTTGCCGGATGCTCGAAAAAAACGGGTACCAGCGATGATGCCGCCGGCGAGCCGCAGGTTATCAAGGATGATTCCAAAATCATCTCGATTACGGATGAGTACGAGGCAGTCGACATCGATCTTGAGCCGGCGGCGTCGTGGACGCTGCCTCTGGGTACGCTGCTGTACTACTGCGACGGCGATTACGCCGCGGCGATGATGGCGCCCGCATCGGCACTGCACGCCAACACACTCGGCGTGCTCAACCTGGGCGACGGTTCGCTCACGACGCTTATCGAGGACCCCATCGAGGGCACGGGATATGCATTCTGCGATGTCCGTGCTGGCGACGGCGTATTCGCGTGGGTTGAGATGAGCTTTGCCAATTCATCGTGGAAGCTCTACGCTCAAAATCTGTCGGGCGCTTCGCTCTCCGGCGACGTGGTTGAGCTCGATCGAGGTGGCAAGGACTACGATCCGCCGCTGTTTACGGCGTTCGGGTCATCAGTCATCTGGTATAAAATGCCCTCGGCAGGTGGCAATAAAACGAGTAGCGATTCGTTTTGTTATCGTCGCTCGCTTGATGAATCCAAGGCCGAGACAATTTGGAAATCGACGGGTCGCTTTGCATCGGCCCCGCGCGCGAGCGACGGCATTTTGACCATCTCGCCGCGTGTCCGCAACGACGAGGGCGTCTACTACGGCATAACGGCAATCGATCTGACCGACGGCAACAACACCAAGCGTGCCCAGCTAGTCCTTCCCTCGTCAGTCTCGCCTTTCGAGGCCGTATATATGGGCGATACCTTCGTGTTTTCTATCGAGGCGACCTATAGTGGCGTGGGCAGCCTGGGCAACATGGGCACGTATATTGGTAATGAGGGAGGGCCGTACCTCTTCCTGTCCCGCGAGCCGCTCGCATGTGCGGCTGGCAAGAAGAATAAATACCTTGTTAAGGTACAGGCGTCGCATTTCCTGATCGACACCTCTGCCAAGACCTATGGCTCGCTGCTGTCGCCCGACCGCGCTTTGGAGTATGGCGATTATCCAGCTACGGCGGGAAAGTCGGACTCATTCCTTACGTACGCCACGGTGCGCAACAGCCAGGGTATACCAGAGACAGTTACTGCACGCCTATTCTCTCTTTAAGCTTAGAGGGGTTAAAAAGGCGCCAACAGGGGAATAAACGCGTTGTAATTGTGAGTACCGCCCGCCGAGCTGCCGCGTCATAGCGGCATCCGGCGGGCTCAGGTGCGTTAAAATGGGCTTGTTCTTAGCTAATTGAGACAGGGGGGCCGTGTTATGGCTTCAGATGCAAAAAAGATTCTGCTGGTCGAGGATGAGAAGGCAATCCGTGACGCCGTCGCTGCCTATCTCGAGCGCGAAGGCTACTGGGTTGTGGGCGTCGGCGACGGCCAGTCCGCGATCGAGGAGTTCGAGAAGCATCAGTTCGACCTGGTCGTACTCGACCTTATGCTCCCCAAGATCCCCGGCGAGCGCGTTTGCCGCACCATTCGCGATACCTCGGATGTCCCCATCATCATGCTGACGGCTAAGGGCGAGATCGAGGACCGTATTATCGGTCTTGAGCTCGGCGCCGACGACTATCTGATTAAGCCGTTCTCGCCGCGCGAGCTCGTCGCCCGCGTTCGCGCTCTGTTCCGCCGTGCCCATCAGGCCGACGAGCCCGCCGTCGAGGTACTCGACTTCGGCGATCTGGTCATCGATATCTCGGGCCACAAGATCTTGGTCGAGGGCAAGGAAGTCGATCTGACGGCTTCCGAGTTCAAGCTGCTCACCACGCTTGCCCGTCATCCCGGCCGTGTGTATAACCGCATGGAGCTGGTCGAGAAAGTGCTCGGGTATGACTTTGAGGGCTATGAGCGCACCATCGATAGCCACGTGAAGAATCTTCGCGCCAAGCTGGGCGATGATCCCAAGAAGCCCAAGTGGCTCTACACCGTCCATGGTGTCGGCTATCGCTTCGAGGCTCCGGCCAAGGCCGATAAGTCGGACGAGAAATAGGGAAATCACATATGACACCTGCGCGCTTTGAAATCGGACAAAAGCACAAGCAGGAGAGCGAGGCGGGTTCCAAGGCTAGTTGGAACACGCCTCGTTCCGATTCACGGCCAACGATGAGCTATCCCTCGCGTATGGCCCTGGCTTTTGCCCTGACATCGCTCATGACGGTATTGGTGCTGGTGGGCGTAGTCTCCGTTGTATGGGGCACGGTTTTTACGGATTACACGCGCTCCAATATTGTCGAAATCGCCAATTCCGCTGCCGAAAAGTTGGCAACGTCATATGAGGAAAACGGTTCTTGGACTGCGGGGGAGCTGCGTACGGTCGCGACATCGAGTTTGGTGTCCGACGATCTTGGTATGCAGGTCGTCAATAAAAAGGGCGTCATCGTCTACGACGACTCGTGGCCCTCGGCAAGCGCTACTGCCGATGTACGCGAAAATCAGGCGACGACCGATGATACGAGCGGAAAGAAGGCATCGCACAGTCCAGTCTCGTCTGCTCCCACCGATTCCAATAGTGTTGCCAACGTTGAGATCGTGACGTCCTCCGGCGAGCACGTGGGTCAGGTCAAATTGTGGGCGATTGGCTCCGATGCCCTGCTCACCAGGGCAGACTCAGCATTCAGAGAGAAGACCTTTAACGCCATGGCCCTTGCCGCGGTTGTGGCCGTCTGCATCTCGGTCGTTATCGGAGCGCTCATGTCGCGCATGCTCACCAAGCCGATTCATCGTATTACCAGCACCGCCAAGCAGATTCGCGATGGAGACCTGTCCGCTCGTACGGGCTTGCGCGGCGATGATGAGATCGATCAGCTGGGAGAGACCTTCGACGAGATGGCCACCTCACTCGAAAAGGATATGAAGCACGAGAAGCGCCTGACCTCTGATGTTGCCCATGAGCTGCGCACGCCGCTCATGGCCATGCTTGCAACGGTCGAGGCCATGCAGGACGGCGTGTATCCCACCGACGACGAGCATCTGGAGACGGTCGCTTCCGAGACGCGTCGTCTGGCCCGTCTGGTTCAGCAGATGCTCGACCTGTCGCGCATGGAAAACAGTACCGCGCCGCTCAATCTGGAGCCGGTGGATATGGTGCCGTTTGTGCGTTCGATTGTGAATGGCCAGGAGCGCCTGTTTGCCGACCGTGACCTGCGTCTGCGCTTTGCAGATGAGACGCAGGGCCACGATGACGTTGTCGAGGCGGATCCCGACATGATCACGCAATGCGTCATCAACCTCTTGAGTAACGCCATGCGCTATACCCCCGAGGGGGGTTGGGTCGTGGTGTCGGTGCTCAGCGACCGCAAGCACGTCGATATCGCGGTTTCGGATACAGGCATCGGTATCGCCAAGGATGATTTGTCGCGCATTTTCGGACGTTTTTGGCGTGCCGACGCCAGTCGCGCCCGCGAGGCGGGTGGCCTAGGCGTGGGCCTCGCCGTGACCAAGCAGATTGTCGAGCGTCATCACGGCTACATATCTGTGGAGTCGGAGCTTGGAAAGGGTACGACTTTTACGATTCATCTGCCTCGCGAGCACACGGCGGACGCGGCATCTACTACAATGGAGCACTAGCTTTTCGCTATTCGGTGAAGGAGGGGCTTCGTCCCTGCCGCTCCGAGTTTGCGAAAACGTGCGGGGAAGAACCTGCATTACTGTCGTATTTAGGTAAGGAGTGACTCACGTGACAACGATGGAGCGTCGTCCGGATTCCCGTGGCAAGGTTCGTGATATCTATGATGCCGGTGAAAACCTGCTGATGGTCGCCACCGACCGCATTTCTGCGTTCGACTTCATTCTTCCCGACGAGATTCCGTTTAAGGGAGAGGTGCTCAACCGCATCTCGGCATTCTGGTTCGATAAGTTTGCCGACATCGTTCCCAACCATCTCGTCTCCATCGATCCGGCGGATTTCCCCGAGGAGTTTGCCGAGTATCGTGACTACCTCGCAGGCCGCGCCATGCTGGTCAAGAAGGCCCAGACGATTCCTATCGAGTGCATCGTCCGCGGCTATCTGACCGGTTCGGGCAAGAAGACCTATGACGAGAACGGCACCGTCTGCGGCATTCAGCTGCCCGAGGGCCTGACCGAGGCCTCCAAGCTTCCCGAGCCACTGTTCACCCCGTCCACGAAGGCCGAGATCGGTGACCACGACGAGAATATCTCGTTTGAGCGTTGCTGCGAGATCGTTGGCGAGGACATCGCCACGCAGATCCGCGACCTGTCTCTCAAGATCTACAAGGCTGCCGCCGAGTATGCAGCGACCCGTGGCATCATCATTGCCGACACCAAGTTCGAGTTCGGTGTCATCGATGGCAAGGTTACGCTGATCGACGAGTGCCTCACGCCCGACTCCAGCCGTTTCTGGCCTGCCGCCAGCTACGAGGAGGGCAAGATTCAGCCCAGCTACGACAAGCAATTCGTCCGCAATTGGCTCAAAGCCAACTGGGATATGACGGGGGAGACCCCGCACCTGCCCGCCGAGGTCATCGATGGCACGTCCGAGCGCTATCGCGAGGCCTTCCAGATCATCACGGGCTCCCAGTTCACAAGCATGAAGGAGAACGCATAAGTGAGTACCCGTAGCGCCACGAACAAGCGCACGCAATCCCACGAAGTTACCGGGGTTGCGCGCAAGTCCGCCGCATCTGCTAAGCCCGCCCGCCAGGCAGCGAGCTCCGTTCGCGTCGTGCCGGCATCATCCAAGGCACGCCGCAAAGAGCTCGAGAAGGGTGAAAACCTGGAAGGCCTTTCCAAGGAGGAGAAGCGCGCCCGCAAGGCTAAGCAGCGTGCTCGTGAGGATCGTATCTACACGGTGTCGAATATCCTCCTTAAGCAGGATGAGGACTACACCAAGCGCCGTCGTATCTGGTGGGCCGTGCTCGCCATCGGCATGGTACTCGTCGTGGCAATTTGGGCTTCGCTCTACTTCGCTCCCGGCGGCACGGTGTCCAGTCCCGTCCAGATGGTCGGCATCGTTTTGTCCTATGTCATCATTCTGGGCGACTTTATCTACGACTTCGTTCGTATCCGTCCCCTACGCAACATGTACCGCACGCAGGCCGAGGGCATGTCCGAGAACAAGCTCAACGCTCTTATCGAGCGCTCGGCTGCCGAGGAGGACAAGAAGGACTCCAAGAAGAAGTAGCGTTTGTATCCATACATATCGCTAAGATATAAGGCGCGTCGTTTTTGCGGCGCGCCTTTTTACTGTTCTATAGATAGATGGAGTGGCACATGATTCGAGCTGCCCTGACGGTCGAAGAGGCTCTGGAGGGCATGAAGGCCCTGGAGCCCAAGATTAAAAACTACGCGCGCTTGGTTGTCCGCAAGGGCGTAAACGTTAAGCCCGGCCAGGAGGTCGTCGTTCAGTCTCCGGTCGAGTGCGCGCCCTTTGCCCGCGTGGTGGTTGCGGAGGCTTATGCCGCCGGCGCTGGCCACGTGACGGTCATTTGGGCCGATGATGCCGTGACGAGGCTCACGTACGAGCATGTCGAGAAAAGCTATTTTGAGCAGACGCCCGAGTGGAAGCGCCTGCAGCTGGATTCCCTGGCCCAGGACGGTGCCTGCTTTATCTTTATTGAGGGTGCGGATCCTGCAGCCCTCAAGGGCATCGATCCAGCCAAGCCGGCCGCGGCATCCAAGGCGAGGAATACGCAGTGCAAAGTTTTCCGCCGTGGACTGGATTACAACATCAATCCGTGGTGCATCGCCGGCGCTCCGGTCGTGGCTTGGGCGCACGAGGTGTTCCCGGGAGATGCCGATGAGGTTGCAATCTATAAATTATGGAATGCGATTCTGCACACTGCTCGTGCCGATGGCCAGGACCCAGAGAGCGACTGGGAACTTCATGACGCAGCGTTCGAAAAGAACTTGCGTTTCCTGAACGACAATCGTTTTGACCGCCTGCATTACACCTCGGCAAATGGAACCGATCTGACGATTGGCATGACGAAGGGTCACGAGTGGGCCGGCGGCAAGGGCAGGACGCCCGATGGACACCCCTTCTTCCCCAACATACCCACCGAGGAGGTTTTCACCTCGCCTGATCGTATGCGTGCCGACGGCATCGTGTACTCGGCCATGCCACTCATTCACCACGGTAACAAGGTTGACGATTTTTGGATTAAGTTCGAGGCCGGCCGCGTAGTGGACTACGATGCCCGCGTGGGCAAGGCGACGCTTGCGAGCATTATTGACACCGATGAAGGTGCCGCTCATCTGGGTGAGGTCGCGCTCATTTCCAAGAACACCCCGATCCGCGAAAGCGGCGTTCTGTTCTATGACACACTCTATGATGAGAACGCCAGCTGCCACCTTGCGCTGGGCGTCGGCTTCCCCGAGTGCATCGAGGGTGGGTATGACATGTCCAAGGAGGAGCTCTTGGAGCATGGCGTAAACGTCTCGAGCACGCACGTCGATTTTATGATCGGCACGGACGACATCGATATTAAGGGCATTACGCCTGATGGACGTGAAGTTGTGATTTTCCAGAACGGCCAATGGAGTTGGGAATAGTCCCAGACCGTGGTACAATGCCACCCGCGGGCCGTTAGCTCAGCTGGCAGAGCAGGGGACTTTTAATCCCAAGGTCCAGGGTTCGAACCCCTGACGGCCCACCCAAAGATTGTTGAGACGGTCAACTTCGGTTGGCCGTCTTTTTTGTCGCCCTTTCATGGGTTCGAACCCGTCGGGGGGCGCGGAGCTGAGTAAACGCGCGAGCGTTTGCCAGCGCAGCGCGCAAGGCGCGAAAGCGCCGCAGCGGCCGCCTGCGAAGCAGGCTGAACCCCTGACGGCCCACCCAAAGAAAGGAAAAAGAAATGAAAACAGATAGATACGGAATTAGCGGCAGCACATTAAAGATAATAGCGGCCATCTCGATGGTTCACGATCATGTAAGCAGGATCGTCCTGACCAATGGAATCATGACTCACGCATCGTACAATCAGATATCAGACGAACAGTGGGCGATTCTAAGCGAGGCTTCGGATGTGCTTCATGTTCTTGGCAGAATTGCATTTCCCTTATTTTGCTTTTTGATAGTTGAGGGATTTTTGCATACTCATGACATAAAGAAGTACCTGCGAAATATGCTTGTCTTCGCAATCATTGCGGAGCCCATATACGATTTCGTTCAAACCGGGCAGCTATTTGACCTTCGGCAACAGAATGTTATGTATGAGCTCCTGCTTTCCTTGGTCTTTTTGATTATTCTGGAAAAGATACAAAGTCTTTCAAAATGGAAGAGGCACATTGCAGAAATTGCTCTGATTGTTTTGACAGCACTGGCAGCTGAATACACTAAGCTGGATGGCGGTGCGTATGGCATTCTGCTTGTGGCTGCATTCTATTTATTCCATGACAGCAAAGCTAAGATGTTCTTTGCTGCAGTATGTGCAGTGCTCCTTTCGTCATGCCATATAATTGGCGGCGGATTTGAGTTCACTACAGCTAATATTTTTAATCCTGATGTTGCTGCCGCGATAATTTCGTTGTTGCTTATCGATCTTTATAATGGCAAGCGAGGGCTGAAGCTGAAATATTTCTTCTACATTTTCTATCCGGCACATCTTGCTCTGCTTTATGGTGTCTCGCTTATTGTTTTGAACTGTCTTTAAAAACTCTCAAACAGGTCTCTGAAAGCAGAAACAAATTGACCCTAAGACTGCTTGTGAATTTCCGGAAGACCTGAGAGATGCGAGGATAGACAACGAGGGCTGCAGAAAGATGCTTCTCAGTTCTCTGGCGGATCGCATGAATCTGTATGCGGATCACTTCCACACACTCATTGATAACAGTGGTAAACACGGCAGATCCTCAAAACATGAGACTGCGAAGGTCGAAAGATGCTTCGAAAGCATGAATGGCAGCGAGAAAACGAGTTCGGAAGCACCCTCTGGATGCTCCAGCATAGAATAGAAAGCGGTCAACTTCGGTTGGCCGTCTTTTTTTGTCGCCCTTTCATGGGTTCGAACCCGTATCTATCTATATATAAGAACGCTTGGCGAACAAAACCTGCCTTTTACCGACGGGAAACAAATAGCTGATGCTTTTGGAGTAAAGTGGCGCTCCAGAGATGACCGATGTCTTAACACCTATAAACCAGCTGGTCATCGCCAATATCAGAAGCTGCTGCTTCAGTTTTAACCTCAGTGATGCGACTGAGGGACCTGTTCATTTGTGAACAAAATATGGAGTGCGCGATTCCCGCCCGCGGGGGCCCTCCGGTCTGGCAATATATCTCCTTGCCGCGCGGCCCGGTGGAACCGGATGAGCCGCGGGGCGTGCACCTTGAGAACCGGATACTGCGAGGATGGACACACCAGTT
>CAJMRP010000029.1 GCA_905215765.1 uncultured bacterium | reverse complement strand
GACCGCGAGGCCGAGGAAGCCGCCGCGCAGGCAGCAGAAGCCGAAGCCGCGGAAGCCGCCGAGTCCGAGCTCGACGAATACGGCATCGCCATCGAGGGTGCCGGCCGGGAGACGGCTTCAGCTCAGGATGCCGCTGCGCCTGCCCCAACCGAGCCCTGCACTGCCCGCGTTCTCGAGGTCGGCTGCGGCACGGGCTGCATTTCGCTCTCCCTTGCCTGGGAGCGCCGCGGCCACGTTACCTGCACCGCCACCGATATCGAGCCGCGCGCCATCGATCTGGCCACCAAAAACCGCGACGCCCTCGGCCTCACGGCAGATGAGGTTGCCTTTAGCCTCACCAACCTGGTGAGTTCCATTCCCCGCGAAGAGTGGGGCACCTTTGATGTGCTCGTCTCCAACCCGCCTTACATCCCGACCGACGTCATGCGCTCGCTGCCGCACGAGGTCAAGGACTTTGAGCCCGACCTGGCGCTCGAGGGCGGCGCCGACGGCCTCGATATCTTCCGCCGCCTGCTCAATGCGGCGCCTTACATGCTGCGCGCCGGCGGCCTGTTTGCCTGCGAGCTCTACGAGGGTGCCCTCGATGCCGCGGCCGAGCTCTGTCGCCAGGCAGGCCTTTCGGACGTGCGCATCGTTTGCGACCTCACCGATCGCCCCCGCATCGTCCGAGCCGTCGTCACCGAGCCCAAGCAGCGCCAGTAATATTTATTAACTGGTTAACAAATATTATAAAGTAGTTTATAATTAGGACGGCTGAAAGAGGTCGGCCCATGCAACCTCCTACCTTTCGGGAAATCACTGCCTTACTCAAGCACGATGGATTCGTGAAGGTCGCGCAAGTCGGTAGTCATGCTAAGTATGTTTCTGGCGATCGCGTTGTCACCGTGAACGGCTCTGGTGGTGATCGACCAAAGAAGGGCACGTGGGCAAGTATTCGTCGCCAAGCTGGATGGTAGTTGGAGGCAAAATGAGGCAGCGATTTACCTATGACTGCGTTCTCATAAAAGAAGACGACGGTTACTGCGCCAGCTTCCCGCAGATTCCCGGCGCCTTTGCCGACGGCGATACGCGCGAAGAAGCGATTGCCCATGCCACCGAGGCGCTGATGGCGTTTTTGGCCGACGACCTCAACAACGGTTTGACTCCGGCAGGGTACGAACGCTCGGCCGAGGTCGTGGCCCTTTCAGTCGAAATCGACCACGAGGACGCTCGGGAAGCGGCGTGCCGAACATTTAAAGACGCGGCGCTGGACCTCAAAGTCTCCGCTCCGCGGATTACCGCGCTGGTCAAAGCCGGAAAACTCGATGTTGAACTCGTCGATGGCCGTCGGATGATAACGATAGACAGCATCGAGCGCTACGCCGCCCAAAAACGCCACGCCGGCAGGCCAAAGAAGTTCGTCGCAGTCCAATAACCCCCTCACTTTCACCGACTACTAGAGCCGCTCACCAAACCAACATGCGCTCTGGGCAAATAGGCTGAATGTTTCGTGCGAGAATGCCCCTCAGTAAACAAACTTTCACCAGAGCGTAAGGGGCTGGCATACACATGCAGACGGTCTATCGGGTATACGAGGGAACGCGCGAGCCGCATCGGCTCGCCGTCGAGCGCACGGCCGAGGTGCTCGGCCGCGGCGGCCTGGCCTTGATCCCGACCGAGACCGTCTACGGTGTCGCCGTGGCAGTCAACGCCTTCTCGGACGCCGTGCCCCAAGATACAAGCGAATTCCCATCGTGGCCGCGCGATCCGCAGGCTGTCGTCAATGGCACCGCGGTCCCTGCGCTCGGTACCGGCTACCGCCGCATCTTTACCCTCAAGCAGCGCAAGCTCACCCAAACGGTCGCCTGGCTGGTTGATAATGCCGAAGCACTCGACCGCTATGGTGTGGATATCCCCGAAGAGGCTCGCGTACTCGCGCGACGATGCTGGCCGGGAGCCCTGACTATCGTGGTAAAGGCGGCTCCCTGCGTGCCGACCTTTATGCGCGCCGCCGACGACACCGTGGCACTTCGCGCTTCGGCCTCGCCCGTGGTGCAAGCGCTCATCCGCGCCTGCGGCAGCCCTCTTGCCTGCACCAGCGCCAACACGCATGGCGCGCCCGCGCCGGCAAGTTTTGTCACGGTGGAGGAGCGCATCCTGGAGGGGGTCGATGTTGCCGTCGACGCCGGCGAGACCCCGTGTCGCGACGCCTCGACCATCGTGTCGTTCCAGCACGGTGGGCTCCAGATCCTGCGCCAAGGCGCGCTTCCCGCATCAGAGATCGAACGGGTCCTGTCCGACCCGATGCAATAGAAAGGTGTAAGCGATGTCGTTGAATCTGGGCAGCCTGGGCATGGAAGATGCCTCGTTTAACTTTGGCGGTTCCTACATCATGGCGCTCGACTGCGGCACCACCTCGGTACTTGCGACCATCGTCGACGAGTACGGCTGCATCGTCGCGCAGGCACGTCGTAGCGTCAAAACCAGCTTCCCGCGTCCCGGTTGGATAGAGCAAGACCCCATGGAGGTGCTTGCCAGCCAGATCGGCGTGATGATGGAGGTCCAGTTTAAGAGCGGCATCCATTCTGACCGCATCGCCGCCATCGGTATCTCCAACCAGCGCGAGACCACGGTGGTGTGGGACCGCATAAGCGGCCAACCCATCTATAACGCCATCGTGTGGCAATGCCGTCGCACTGCACCTCTGATCGACGAGCTGGTCGAGCGGGGCGCAGAAGAGCTGGTGCGCTCCCGCACGGGACTCACGCTCGATCCGTATTTCTCGGCTTCCAAGGTGCAGTGGATCCTCGACAACGTCGACGGTGCGCGTGAGAGCGCGGCGGCGGGCGACCTCATGTTCGGCACCATCGACACCTGGCTCATCTACAACCTCACCGGCAGTCAGGTCTTTGCCACCGACTACACCAATGCCAGCCGCACGGCGCTCTTTAATATCCATACGCTCGATTGGGACGACGACCTGCTGGCGCTCTTTGACGTTCCACGTTCCATGATGCCCGAGGTTCGTTGGAGCTCGGGCGACTACGGCCGCGTCGCGAGCGACATCATGACCAACATGCCGCCCATCATGGGCGTGGCGGGCGATCAGCAGGCGTCGCTGTTCGGCCACTGCTGCTTCCATCCCGGCCAGACCAAAAACACCTATGGCACGGGTTGCTTTATGCTCATGAACACCGGCGACGAGGTCGTCGAATCCAAGAACGGTCTGGTCTCCACGATCGGTATCGCCGCGGACGGCAAGATCAGCTATGCGCTCGAGGGTTCTATCTTTGCCGCCGGCTCAACCATGAACTGGCTGCGCAACAACATGGGCATCATCTCGAGCGTGAGCGAGTCGGCACAACTCGCCGCTTCGATTAGCGACAACGAGGGCTGCTACTTCGTTCCCGCCTTTGCGGGTTTGGGTGCTCCCTGGTGGGACCCGCATGCCCGCGGTATCGTGTGCGGTCTGACCGGCGCCTCGAGCCGTGCGACCATCGTACGTGCCGCCTGCGAATCCATGGCATATCAGAGCTACGACGTGCTGCGCGCCATGGAGCAGGACGTGGGGCTTTCGATTGAGCGCCTGTCTGTCGATGGCGGTGCCTCGCGCAACGAGTTCATCATGCAATTCCAGGCTGACCTGCTGGATATCCCCGTGCTGCAATGCGAGACGGTGGAGACCACGGCAATCGGTGCCGCGTACTTGGCGGGTCTTGCCGTCGGCTATTGGGAAGACCTTGAAGAGCTGGAGCAAAATGCCCAGATCGTTAGGACCTTCCTTCCCTATATGTCCGCCGAGCGTCGCGAGCAAAACCTTGCGGGCTGGCGTGATGCAGTCAAGCGCTCGCTCAGTACCGCACAGTAGGGCTGCGATGGGCTGCTCGATACAACAAACCGCTAAACTTATGCATGGCGTGCGGCGGCAACATTGCTGTGCGCCTTGTCAGCAAGGCCGTTTTGCGGCCGCAACGAAAGGGGCAATCAACCCATGACCGTCACCTACGATACGTCCCGTGTGACGCTTGTCGATCACCCGCTCGTCCAGCACAAGCTGTCGATCCTGCGCGACAAAAACACCGGCACCAACCAGTTCCGCCAGCTCGTGCGCGAACTCGCGCTTTTTGACGGCTACGAGGCCATGCGCGACCTGCCCATGGAAGACGTCGAAGTCGAGACCCCTATCACCACCGCAACGTTTAAGCAGCTCGCCGGCAAGAAACTCGCCATCGTGCCCATCCTGCGTGCGGGCCTTGGCATGGTCGACGGCATCCTCGACCTGGTGCCCTCCGCTCGCGTGGGCCACATCGGCATGGAGCGCGACGAGGTCACCCACGAGCCGCACGAGTATTACTGCAAGATGCCCAAGGATATCGACCAGCGCATCTGCCTGGTCGTCGACCCCATGCTCGCCACGGGCGGTTCGGCCGAGATGGCCATCAGCTACCTGCGCGAGCGCGGTGTCAAGGACATCCGCATGCTGTGCATCGTCGCGGCCCCCGAGGGCCTCAAGTCGCTGACTGAGAAGGACCCCGATGTGCATATCTATACCTGCGCCATCGACGACCATCTCAACGAAGCTGCCTACATCGTTCCCGGCCTGGGCGACGCCGGCGACCGCATCTACGGCACGCTGTAATCTCTGGGCCATACCGGCTAACGTCGAAAATACGAAGAAATGGTGCGCGCGGGCGAGCAAAAGACGACCACGCGCACTCCTGTTAACGGACGTTTTGCCCTGCAGGGTTCGAGAAAAACGTATTACCGTACCTGCGGCATAAAGAAGGTCTTAAGAAAACGAACAGGTGCGTATTAACCGATGCTTTTTCGGTTGTACTTTAGCGATTGGCTCGTACAATAGTCACCAATGTTTGGCGGGAACTGTTCTGTAAGGCGTTAAAAAGGAAAGTGAGGATGCCAGTGTTTCAGATAGCCGATCTGCTCGCTATCGTTGCAGGTGCCATCGCGGGCGCGATTGCCTTCCTTCCCTTTGTCTTTACGCTCAAGCCGGTTCTTGACGATAAGCAGAATGCGGACATGCTCAAGGGTATGGTGAGTCTCGCGGTCTCGGCAATCGCGTTGCTTGTCTTTACCTTGGTTGTGTTTGTGTTGTTCGGAGAGGCATTTCGCATGTTCCTCCTGGGCGAGGCGATCGGCTTCGTGGCCTTTATGGCCGCCTGCGCGGTTCGCGTCGCCAAGGCGCTGCGAGATCCTCATGAGGTCGAAAGGTAAGTCGTGGAAATTTTTGAAAAGCTGCCTGATGAGATTAATCATCTGGTCAGCGAGTTCAGCTCCACCCCTGTCGTGGGCGATCTGAGCTGCGGCATCACGCAGTACTCGTTTTGGCTGATCGTCTCCACGATCGTGCTCCTGATCGTCCTGGCCGTGTTCAAGAAGAAGCAGACCCTGGTTCCCAAGGGCTTCTTCGTCAACGGTTTCGAGTACATCATCGAGTACGTCGAGAACGATATCGGCAAGGGTGTCGTGGGTGAGAACTGGAAGAAGCACTTCCCGTTCCTGTGCTCGCTTTTCCTGTTCATCCTGATCAATAACATGATCGGCCTGATCCCGGGAATGAAGCCCGGCACCGGCGCAATCGGCTCCACCGCCGCACTCGCCATTTTCGCCTTCGTGTACTTCATCTACTACGGATGCAAGGCTCACGGCGTGATCGGCTACATCAAGAGCCTCGCCCCGCAGGGCGTGAGCTTCCCGATGAACGTGCTCGTGTGGGTCGTCGAGCTTTTCTCGACCTTCCTGCGCCTCATCACGCTCGCCGTCCGTCTGTTCTGCAACATGTTCGCAGGACACGTGGTCATGGGCTCGTTCGCCATCATGGCGAGCATGTTCATGCAGCCGCTGCTTCAGCAGGTTTCCGCGGCCCACGCCGTCGGCGCCCTGCCTTCGCTGGCCTGGCTTGCCATCCTCATCCTGATCTATGCGATCGAGCTTGTGGTCGGCGCCATCCAGGCTTACGTCTTCACGGTCCTTACCGCCGTGTATGTCTCCGAGGCAGAGGAGGTCGCGGAGGAGGAGTAATCTTCCGTTCGCGCCTTAAAGGTAAGGCAATTCGTTAAACCGCCGGTGCCCGTACCCATGGAGCCCGGCAGTTATAAAAAGGTTATCCTGCGTGAAATAAGACACGCACGACAAAGGAGGAATCGTGGGAGTTATCGGTTACGGTCTCGGTGTTATCGGCGCTGGTCTTGCTATCGGCCTGTCTGCTCTGGGTGCTACGGGTGCTATGGCCCGTCAGCCTGAGGTCCAGGGCCGCGTGTTCACCGTCTTCATCATGGGCTCCGCCTTCGGCGAGGCTCTGGCTCTGATCGGCTTCGTTGTCGCGCTGATCGTTAAATAGCACGGAGCGTCAAGTATGAATCTTTCATCCCAGAAGAGCGCGATCGCACTCTCCGCGTCCGCGGCCGCGCTGCTTATGCCGGTTTCCGCGTTCGCCGAGGACGGCGCTGCCGGTGCGGACATCCTCATCCCTAAGATGGCGGAGTTCATCCCGGCGCTTATCGCCTTCCTGATCATCTGGATCGTGCTGGCAAAGGTCGCCCTGCCGGGCATCATGAAAACCATGGAGGAGCGCGGCAAGAAGATCGAGGAGAGCCTCGACGAGGCCGAGAAGACCAAGCAGGAGGCTATCGCCAAGCGCGCTGAGTCCGACTCGATCGTCACCGACGCCCGTCGTCAGGCTGCCGACATCGTTCTCGAGGCCCGTAAGGACGCCGAGTCCGAGCGCGCCCGTATCATCGAGGCTGCTCACAAGGAGGCCGAGGAGATCATCGCCAAGGCCCATACGACCGTCGAGGACGAGCGCAAGTCCATTTACGCCGGTGCCGCGAGCTCCATCGCCGACCTGTCCGTTGCCGTCGCCACCAAGATCGTGGGCGAGGCACTCGAGGACGATGCCGAGCAGAAGAAGCTCATCGAGCGCTACATCCAGGAAGCAGGTAGCCTGAATGCCGACTAGCCGCTATCAGGACAAGGTGCTCGAGACCTACGCGCGCTCCCTTCTGGAAGCCGCTAAGGCCGAGGACCATGTGTTTGAGGACCTCGAGATGATCGAGCGCCTGGCTTCTGCCAGCCCCGAGATCATCGCCGTGCTCGACACCATGTCCAAGCGCGACCAGCTCGACCTTCTTCCCAAGGTGGCAGCTGCCTTTAAGTATGTTGCCGAGGAAGACGAGGATGTAGTGGGCGTGACCGTCACCACGGCGATCCCGCTCGACGACGAGCTGCGTCAAACCATCACTAAGAAATGCGAGCAGGACTTCGGCCGCAAGGTATTCCTTATCGAGCAGGTCGACCCGTCTATCGTGGGCGGCCTGGTGCTCGAGGCCCGCGGCGAGCGTCGTGACATTTCCGTCAAGACGCAGCTGCGCATCGCGCAGGAGACCCTCGCAAACTCTGCTAATTCGTACGGAGGTGAAGCCTAATGTCCGAAACCCTCAATGCCCAGGATATCGCCAAGAAACTGCAGGAGCAGCTCACGAGCCTCTCCGCGACGGTCGATACGCATGAGGTTTCAACGGTCGATGAGGTAGGCGACGGCATCGCGCGCGTCTCCGGCCTCAAGAGCGCCATGGCAGGCGAGCTTCTGGAGTTCAAGAGCTCCGATACCGGTGAGACCGTCTTCGGCCTTGCCCAGAACCTTGACCGTGACGAGGTCGGCGCCGTTCTGTTCGGTGCCGTCGACTCCATCAAGGAAGGCGACGAGTGCCGCACCACTGGCCGCGTTATGGATATCCCCGTGAGCCGTGCCATGCTCGGCCGCGTCGTCAATCCGCTCGGCCAGCCCATCGACGGCCTGGGCGACATCGTCGCCACGCACCGTCGCCCCATCGAGTTCAAGGCTCCCGGCGTCATCGATCGTACCCCGGTGTGCGAGCCGGTTCAGACCGGTCTGCTCGCTATCGACTCCATGGTGCCTATTGGCCGCGGTCAGCGTGAGCTCATCATCGGCGACCGTAAGACCGGTAAGACCGCCATCGCCATCGACGCTATCCTCAACCAGCGCGGCAAGGGCATGGTCTGCATCTATGTCGCCATCGGCCAGAAGGCCTCCACGGTTGCCAACATCCGTGAGACCCTCGCTCAGCACGGTGCGCTCGACTACACCATCATCGTTTCGGCCACCGCTGCCGATTCCGCCCCTATGCAGTACATCGCGCCTATGGCCGGTGCCGCTATTGGCGAGTTCTTTATGTACAACGGCGAGGACGGCAAGCCCGCCAGCGAGACCAACCCCGGCGGCCACGTGCTCGTCATCTACGATGACCTGTCCAAGCAGGCTGTGGCCTACCGTCAGATGTCGCTGACGCTGCATCGTCCGCCCGGACGCGAGGCCTATCCTGGCGACATCTTCTACCTGCACTCTCGTCTGCTCGAGCGTGCCGTCAAGATGTCCAAGAAGAACGGTTACGGCTCCATGACGGCACTGCCGATCATCGAGACCCAGGACGGCGACGTCTCGGCCTACATTCCGACCAACGTCATTTCCATTACCGATGGTCAGATCTACCTGCAGTCCGAGCTCTTCTTCCAGGGTCAGCGCCCGGCAGTCGACGTGGGTATCTCCGTGTCCCGCGTCGGTGGCGATGCGCAGACCAAGGCCATGAAGCAGGTCGCCGGCAACCTCCGTCTGGACCTCGCTTCCTATCAGGAGCTCGCTGGCTTTACGCAGTTCGGCTCCGACCTCGACGAGGCTACTCAGAAGCAGCTGACCCACGGTGCTCGCATGACCGAGCTCCTGAAGCAGCCGCGTTACAAGCCGTTTGAGGTTGGCGAGCAGATCGTTACGCTGTTCGCTGGCAACGAGGGCTTCCTGGATGACCTGGAGATCGCCGACGTGCTGCCTTTCCGTGCCGAGCTCATCGAGTACATGGACAATGGCTTTGGCTCGCTGCTCGACAAGGTTCGCGCCAAGAAGATCGATGATGACACCAAGGCTGAGCTCTTGCGCGTCATCGGCGACTTCAAGCAGCAGTTCATGGCCAAGCACCATTCGGATGTTTCTGGATCAGAGGAGAACTAAGCCCCATGGCCAACCTTCGCGACATTAAGAAGCGAATCTCCTCGGTTACCACGACCAAGCAGATCACGCGCACGATGGAGATGGTCTCTACGGCCAAGATTCGTCGTGCCCTCGATCGCTCCAAGCAGGCCGAGCCCTATAAGGAGGCGCTGACCGACGTCATGTTGACGGTCGCCGGCGACGCCTCCTGTTCGGGCACCGATCCCATGCTGCAGAAGCATGAGAGCGTCAAGCATGGCCTGATTGTCGTTATTGCCTCGGACCGCGGCCTTGCCGGCGGTTTCAATACGACGGTGGAGCGCACGGCCGAAAAGCTCGCCGCTTCTTGGGCGAACGACGGCATCGAGTGCGAGATCATCGCGTGCGGGCGTAAGCCGGCCACGTATTTCCGTGACCGCGCAAACGTCATCATGCACTTCGAGGGCAACTCCTCTGAGCCCGATTTCAATCAGGCCCGCATGATCTCCTCTCATATCTGCGATGCGTATCGTGCCGGTGAGCTTGACCGTGTCGAGCTTGTCTACCACCACGCCAAGAACCGCGTGGATCAGGAGCTTCGCGTCGAGCATCTGTTGCCGCTCGACCCCGAGATGATCGCTATGGCCCACGGTCCGCGTAAGAACGAGACCGACGCCCCTAAGCGCATCTCGTCCACGTTCGAGTTCGTGCCCTCTCCCGAGCATGTTCTCGGCAAGCTTGTGCCGTCTTATATCCTGACGGTCATCTACCAGGCCCTGATCGATTCGGCGGCTGCCGAGCAGGGTGCACGCCGCAAGGCCATGCACTCCGCGACGGAAAACGCCACCGCGATCATCTCGACCCTTACCCGCACGTATAGTCGCGTGCGCCAGGCTTCGATCACGACCGAGATTAACGAGATCGTCGGCGGAGCCTCAGCATTGGAGGAACAGTAATGGCTAATAACACCGTAAAGCTTGCGGTCGAGGAAGCCACCAAGAAGACGACTGCCGGTGATGGTCGCATCGTGCGAATCATCGGCCCTGTCGTCGACGTCAAGTTTGACGGCGCGGTGCCCCCGATCTACAACGCGCTCACGGTCGAGGCCGAGACCCCGATCGGTCATCTGAGCACGATCCTCGAGGTCGAGAGCCAGCTTCCGGGCGGCGTCGTCCGCACGGTCGCCATGTCCTCGACCGACGGCCTGCAGCGCGGCCTCATCGCCACCGATACCGGTGAGCCCATGAAGATGCCCGTTGGTCCCAAGACGCTCGGCCGCATTTGGAACGTCATGGGCAAGCCAGTCGACGGCAAGCCCATGCCCGAGGTGGAGGAGTTCTACCCCATCCACCATGCAGCGCCCCGTTTCGACGAACTCACCACCAAGACCGAGATCTTCGAGACCGGCATCAAAGCTGTTGACTTGCTCGAGCCCTACATTCGTGGCGGCAAGACGGGCCTGTTCGGCGGCGCCGGCGTCGGCAAGACCGTTTTGATTCAGGAGCTCATCAACAACCTCGCCCAGGAGCACGGCGGTACCTCGGTGTTCACCGGCGTCGGCGAGCGTACCCGTGAGGGCACCGACCTGTTCCTCGAGATGAGCGAGTCTGGCGTTATCGACAAGACCTGCTTGGTCTATGGTCAGATGAACGAGCCGCCCGGAGCGCGTCTGCGCATCGGTCTGGCCGGCCTTACCACCGCTGAGTATTTCCGTGATCGTGGCCAGGACGTTCTGCTGTTCATCGACAACATCTTCCGCTTCTCCCAGGCAGGTTCCGAGGTTTCCGCACTGCTGGGCCGTATGCCGTCCGCCGTTGGTTACCAGCCCACGCTGGCAACCGAGATGGGCGACCTCCAGGAGCGCATTACCTCGACCAAGACGGGCTCCATTACCTCCGTCCAGGCTGTCTACGTCCCCGCAGACGACCTGACCGACCCGGCGCCTGCCACGACGTTTACGCACCTCGACGCCACCACGGTTCTTTCGCGTAGCATTTCGTCGCTCGGCCTGTTCCCGGCTATCGACCCGCTCGCGTCTTCCTCCGACGCTCTCGATCCCTCGATCGTTGGCGAGGAGCACTACCGTGTCGCCGTCAAGGTCCAGGAGCTCCTGCAGGAGTACTCCGACCTTCAGGACATCATCGCCATTCTGGGTATGGACGAGCTGTCCGAGGAGCAGCGCCTTACGGTCAACCGTGCCCGTAAGATTCAGCAGTTCCTCTCGCAGTCCTTCCACGTCGCCGAGAAGTTCACCGGCAACCCCGGTGTCTACGTCCGCGTCGAGGATACCGTCCGCTCTTTTGCCGAGATTGTCGACGGCAAGGCCGATGACCTGCCCGAGCAGGCTTTCCGCTATGCTTCCACGATTGAGGACGTGCGCGAGCGCGCCCGCAAGATGGGGGAGAAGTAGGTTATGCGTATCCGCATCGTGTGCCCCGTGAGCTGCGCCTATGAGGGCGACGCTGCGTTTGTGTCGATTCCGTCCACGGATGGCGAGTTTGGCGTCCTGCCTGCTCACTCCAGCGAGATCTGCACGATCGACCGCGGTTACGTTCGCGTTTCCGATAAGGCCATGGGCACTGTCGACCACACGTTTGCCGTGGCCGGCGGCTATGCCCAGGTTGCGGACGATGTCGTGACCGTTCTCGCCGAGCGCGCTTGCGATTTGGCGACCGTCGATGCCGACAAGCTTAAAGCTGATATTCAAGGTTTTGAAGAGAAGCTGGGTAATTTGTCGGAGGATGATGCACGCCGCGCCTACCTCTATAATGAAATCGCATGGTGTAAGCTCAAGCTTGCCCAATAGTCAAACGATTTAGCGTTCGACCATTTGCGAACACATCATGCCCGGGATGGCTCAGCCATCCCGGGCATGCTTTTTGAAAGGGTAGACCTTGGATATTATCCGCGTTGAGGGTGGCCACGCCATCGGAGGCTCCGTGCCCGTTTCGGGCGCCAAGAACTCCGCACTCAAACTCATGGCGGCAACGCTTCTGGCGCCGGGCAAGACGACGCTGCAGAACGTGCCCGATATTTCCGATGTCCACGTGATGGGCAAGGTGCTCAAGGGCATGGGCGCTACGATCGATGTTCTCGACGAGCACACGCTCGAGATTGATACCTCTCGGGTCGATTCTTGGGAGGCCCCTTACGAGCTCGTTGCCAAGATGCGTGCTTCCACCGCCGTCATGGGACCCCTGCTGGGTCGCTTCCATCGCGCCAAGATCGCCATGCCGGGCGGCTGCAACCTGGGTGCTCGCAAGATCGATATGCACATTCTTGGTCTTGAGGCCCTGGGCGTTGAGTTCGATACCGCCCACGGTTACATCAACGCTAATGCGCCCCAAGGTCTGCACGGTACCACCGTCACGCTCGAGTTCGCCAGCGTCGGTGCGACCGAGAACCTCATCATGGCCTCTGTGCGCGCACAGGGCACCACTGTTATCGACAATGCCGCCCGCGAGCCCGAGATCGTCGATCTCGCCAACATGCTCAACGAGATGGGCGCTAAGATTGTCGGCGCCGGTACGCCTGTCGTGACCATCGAGGGCGTGGAAGAGTTGCATCCTGTTGCCCATCGCGTAGTGGGCGACCGCATCGAGGCCGGTACCTTTATCGTCGCCGGTGCGCTGATGGCCGACGATCGCGGTGTCGATGTCACGGGCTTTTGCCCCATTCACTTGGGCATGGTGCTCAAGAAGATGGAGCTCATGGGTATCGACTGCAAGCGCGTCGAGGATGGCGTCCATGTGAACCGTGCCGAGCGTATCAAGCCGGTCGACATCCAGACGCTTCCGTTCCCCGGCTTCCCGACGGACATGCAGGCGCAGATTATGGTGCTCTCCGCCCTTGCCGACGCCAGTTCCGTTATTACCGAGAACATCTTCGAGAATCGCTTTATGTTTGCCTCTGAGCTGGTGCGCATGGGTGCCGACATTCGTATCGAGAGCCATCATGCCATGATTCATGGCGTCAAGGGCTTCTCGGGTGCACAGGTTACCTCGCCCGATCTGCGTGGCGGAGCGGCCCTCGTCGTAGCGGGCTTGATCGCCGACGGGACGACCGAGGTTTCGGCCATCCATCACATCAAGCGCGGCTACGAGCAGTTTGTCGAAAAGCTGCAGGCGCTCGGCGCGCATGTCGAGCATGCTACCGTCCCCGATCCCGTCATCTACTAATACAGGTTGCCTATGTTTAATAAAAAGCCCCTCGCGGATACCACCGCCCGAAGACCCTCAACTGGTGCGCAGGCCAAGATCTACAGTCGCGATAACGTGGCTCGCTATTCCGAGCGCGCTCGTCAACGTCGTCGTAGCCACACGATTCGTCACGTCGCGCTCATTGTCGTGCTTGGCGTGCTGCTGAGTGCCACTACCGCTGCCGGCCTGTGGTTTGCCACCATTATGGGCAAGCTCGGCGATTCTAATGTCATTACCGACAATCTGCGTCGGGTTCTGGTTGACACCGATGAGGCAAAGGATCCGTTCTACGTGCTGCTTCTTGGCACCGACGGCCGTCCGGGCGAGGATACGTATCGTGCCGACTCGATTATCCTGGCACGCATCGACCCCACGCAAAAGCAGGCGACGCTCATTTCCGTTCCGCGCGACACCAAGGTCGAGTACAAGGGCGAGACCATGAAGATCAACGCCTGCCATACCGTTGGCGGCGCCGAGGCCATGGTCGAGGCGGTCAACGAGCTGTGCGGTGTTCAGATTGCCCACTATGCCGAGGTCAGCTTCGACGGTATGCAGGCGCTGATTGATTCGGTTGGCGGTATCGACATTAACGCAACCGATGATGTTGACGACCCCGAGCACCTGGATATTAAGATTACCGCTGGCCAGCAGCATATGGACGGTGCCACCGCCCTTACCTATGCCCGCTGCCGCTACACCTATGCCGACGGCGATTACACGCGCATGCGCCACCAGCGTCAGGTGCTTGGCGCCCTTGCCAACCAGATTCTCAATAACTTCGATGCCACGAAGATCTTTGGCCTGGTTAATTCGCTGTCCGATATGCTCGTAACCGATATGAGCGTTCAGGATATCGTGGCTACGGTCAACGCCATGCGCGGTATGGATGTCGACGGTATCTACTCGGCCAACCTGCCCTCGTACGCCGACGACAGCACCATGATCGACGGTGTGAGCTACGTCTTTGTCTACGAGGACGAGCTCAAGGAAATGATGGAGCGCGTCGACGCCGGCAAGGACCCCAAGGGTCCCAACACCATGGGCCTTTCCGACGGTTCCAGCTCTACGATCGGCGACCTGAACAACAACACGTCTGACGACTACGCAAACGGCACCGCAACCTCATCGGTCAGCTCTGACGATTCCGATGACTCAAGCGATTCGAGCGATTCGGACTACTACGAAGAGCCCACCGGCGACGGCAACGGCTACGAGGCCAACTATTAGAGTTACGCGGGCTTACCAGCCCGCGTAACGGCTCGACGCTGCGCGCCGCCCAGAGCGACAATTTGTCATTCAAAAGGCAGGGCATGACCAGAAGGTCAATGCCCTGCCTTTTTCATGCCAACTTGTTCGCTCTGGGCAGCGCTCGCTGACGTTGGCTCAACCTGCGATGCCGACTACTTTTCTTGCACCAAAAATCGCCCCGTTCTCGGTTTTGAGGACGAGGCGATTTTTCTTACCTAGATTATGCGAGTTCCTTATGCGAAGCGGGCGACGAGCTCCTGCAGGACGTCAGTCATCTTGACGAGTGAGCTGACCGGGATAAACTCGTTGACGCCGTGGTAGCAGTAGCCGCCCGTCGAGAGGTTGGGGCAGGGCAGACCGCGGAACGACAGCTGAGCGCCGTCGGTGCCGCCACGAATCGGCAGCACTTGGGGCTCAACGCCGCAGGCAAGATAGGCTTCCTTGGCAACATCAATAAGCTCGGGATAGTCACGAACGATCTCGGCCATATTTCGATACTGCTGCTTAATCTCGACCGTCACGCGCTCCTCACCTAGACGCTGGTTGAGCATCGAGGCGGCGGCATCAATAAGGTCGAGTTTCTGCTGGAACTTGGCGGCGTCATGGTCGCGGACGATATAGCGCGCTGTGGCGTGATCGACGGTCGCAGATACACCCTCAAGGTGATAAAAGCCCTCGTAGCCTTCCGTATACTCCGGTCGCTGCACGTAGGGGAGCAACGCGTTGAAGTCGCAGAACAGATTGCCTGCGTTGACCATACGGCCCTTGGCGTCGCCCGGGTGGATGGACTGGCCCTCAAAGCGGACGGTCGCCTCGGCGGCGTTAAAGCACTCCCACTCCAGCTCGCCGATGGGGCCGCCGTCGACCGTGTAGGCGTACTTGCAGCCAAAGGCATCGATATCCAACAGCTCGGCTCCGTGGCCGATCTCCTCGTCAGGGCAGAAGCAAATGCCGAGTGTGGGATGGGGCAGAGAAGGGTCCTGAGCGATACGCGCGACAAGCGACATGATCTCGGCGACGCCTGCCTTGTCGTCCGCGCCCAGCAGCGTGGTGCCATCGCTGCAGACCAGGTCCTCACACGCGAGGTCGTTCAGGGCGGGAAGCTTGGCGGTACTCATGGCAACGGGTTTACCGTCAACCGTGCCGCAGACCAGGTCGCCGCCTTCGTAGTGCACGATGTGCGGCTTCACGCCGGCGCCCGGTGCAACTTCGGTGGTGTCGAGATGGGCGATCAGGCCCAGGGCGGGCTTGTCCTCAGCGCCCGCACTTGCTGGGATATGCGCGCAGACATAGGCGTGCTCGGTCACGTGGGCATCTTCCGCACCAAGCTCGCGCAGTTCTTCAGCCAGTACGTTGGCAAGGTCAAACTGAACGGCGCTCGAGGGTACCTGGTCGCAGTTTGCATCCTCGGACTGCGTGTTGATCTGGACGTAGCGCAAAAAGCGCTCGAGGACATCGGGGCTCGTGGTGGTGTTTTCCATAAAGACCGCTCCAATCTTGGTCGTCGTGTGCAACAAGAACTCTAGCACGGTATGCCACGGCATACCACGACGCTTGGATGGGGTAGAATCAGCCATTGAATGCAGAAGGGACGGAAGATCATGGATACGACAAATAGCTCGCGCGAACTACATCTGACGGTGGCGAACGAAGACTACTTGGAGTGCATGGTTCGCATTGAAAGCGAAGAGGGGGAAACCAACGGCGTGCGATCGGTCGACATCGCGCAGCGCCTTGGCGTCTCCAAGGCATCGGTCAATAAAGCGGTTTCGGCGCTCAAGGCATCCGAACTTGTCGAGCAATCGCACTACGGCAAGGTAGTCCTGACCGATCGCGGCCGCGAGGTTGGTACGGCTATCTGGTACCGTCATCGCCTCATCCGCACGTTTTTGGTTCAGGAGCTCGGTGTCGAATTTGAGCGAGCCGATTCCGAGGCCTGCATGATGGAGCATGCGCTTTCCGAGGACACGATGAACCGCTGGCTCGCCTATCTCGAAAAGCAGGGAATCAGCGTCGAGGAATAGCGGGATATATATGGATACGAGTTATTACAACCGTTTTGGTGCCGAGGAACTTACGCGCCGCTTGTCGAGCGAGACCTTGTTGGCGCAGGGTCCCATGGGCAGTGTTCTGTTGAGTGAGTACGATGCCGCCGACATTCCACCGGCGTTTTGGAATCTGGCAGAGCCGCAGACCGTTTCTCGTATCCATCGCTTGTATGTCGCCGCCGGCGCGCAGGTGCTCATTACCAACACCTTTCAGGCATCGAGCTATGCCCTCAAGCACGACCAGATTGCGCCGTCCGTGGCGGAGGTCAATCGCGGGGCCGTCGACGATGCCCGCCAGGCGCACCCTCAGCTGCTGCTAGGCTCGATGGGCCCGATCGGTATTGAGTGGTTTGCCGAGGACTCTGCCGAGTATCGTGAAATCCGAGGCATTGCGCGCGAACAGGCGCACGCCTTGCTCAATGCCGGCGTTGACGGTCTGCTGATCGAGACGGTGACGTCTATCCGTAATTTGCAGCCCATACTTGCCGGCGCTCGAGATGCCGCCGACGGCATGCCTGTTCTGGTGAGTTTTGTCGTTGACGATAAAGGCGACCTGTTGGGCGATGGCCTCAACATCGAGGCAGCCGTTTTGTACGCCGAAAAACACGGCGCAAACTCGGTTGGTGTTAATTGCTGTTCGCTTGCGGCCGCGAACACGGCGGTGCCCAGGATGGTTGCATCGGCGACTACTCCCGTCACGGTGCGTCCCAACGTAGGCGATCCGGTCCAGACTCAGGATGGCCCCGTATGGCACGAGAACCCCGAAGCTTTCGCGCACGCATGCATCGAATGGAGACATGCCGGTGCCGCAATGGTGGGCAGTTGCTGTGGAACCACGGCAATCACTACGGCCGCGATGGCCGAGGCGCTCGATATATAAAGGGCAAAACCGCTCCATACGAGGCGTTTTTTTTATTGCTTGCATGTCCTCGGCAGCATTTGCCCAAATGGTGAATGCTGGTGCCGGCAGGTTGCCGAGTGCATGTTGCGGGTATACCCCATGCGTACCATGATCCAAACACTGTGAGGTGTCTGCGCGTGTGCGCGATAATTCATTTTGGAACTGACGGTTGGCGCGCTCGCGTCGATGAGGACTTCACTGCCGATAACGTTGCCCGTATCGCCGATGCCGTCGGCGAGTTGTGGCAAAAGACCAATCCGGGCAAAACGGTATATATAGGGTTCGACACCCGGCCCCTGGCGCGCGAGTTCGCTGAGTTTGCGGCGGGCGTGCTAGCAGCGCACGGGCTAGACGCCGTGCTCGCTTCGCGACCTGTCCCGACCCCTGCCCTTACGTGGGCGGTGGCTTATGACGGTGAAGCGTGCGGCGCGCTCATGGTGACGGGGTCCCATCATCCGCAGGGCTATCTGTGCCTCAAGATTCGCATGGGTGACGGCTCGACCGCCAACCAGGATGTCATCGAAGAGCTCGAAGAGACTATGGCTCCCGAGCCAATGGGGATCGAGGGGCAATATCGCACCGCGGATATCATTCCTGACTATATGCAGACGGTGGCATCGTTTGTCGATGCCGAAGCCATCCGCGCCGCGCACTTGCGCGTGGTTGTCGATCCCATGGGCGGCGCAGCCCAGGGCTATCTAGCCGACTTGTTGCGCGAGCTTGGCGTTGAGGTGCACGAGATTCACGCCGGGCAGGCGTCTGACCAAGAAGATATCTGCCCCGACCCCGTTGAACCGTGGGTGGACGCTTGCGAGCGCACGGTTATCGAGGACGGAGCTTGCGCTGGCCTGGTGACCGACGGCGACGCCGACCGTATCGGCGCGGTTGACGAGCGCGGCAGATATATACATCCGCATCAGATCATGGCGCTCGTTTTGGGCGACTTGGTTCAATTTCGCAATTTGGAGGGGCGCGTCGTCGTCAATCTTTCATGCTCGACGCTCGTGCGTCGCATTGCCGAGGCGCTTGGCTGCCGCGTGACCGTCAAACCAGTCGGTTTCAAATATATAGCGGCGGAGATGAAGAAGGGCGGCGTCCTCATGGGCGGCGAAGAAGCCGGTGGTATCGGCATCGCCGCGCATATGCCCGAGCGTGATGGAATCCTCGCCTGTCTGATTCTGTGTGAGCTTATGGCAAAGACGGACGCGCCTTTGGGCGTTCTGGTCGACCAACTCGAGGACAGTTTTGGTAAGACGAGTTACGGTCGACGCGACTTGCGCCTTGAGGCCGAAGATGCCGAAACGTTACGAACCCTGCTGCCGGGCGTAAACCCCAAGTCGATTTGTGGCAAGGTGCCGCAAAACGTTAGTCATATGGACGGCTTGCGTCTGTCATTCGAGGATGACACGTGGCTGCTGGTCCGTCCTAGCGGGACCGAACCAGTGGTGCGCGTCTACGCCGAGGGGTTCTCGGTGGAAGAACGTGATGAGTTGCTCGATGCTGGCTGTGCTTTAGCTAGGGGGACGTATCCGCTTTAACCATGAGACTGCCTTATATAAAGAGATGCTCGGCGAGCGGTAGTTAACGGCTGGCAAACGTTAGTCGGATCAGAAGATGTGTAGGAAATGTGTACGCCCAGATTCCCGCCCCCGGCGCCCCTCCGGTCTGGCAATATATCTCCTTGCCGCGCGGCCCGGTGGAACCGGATGAG
>CAJMRP010000028.1 GCA_905215765.1 uncultured bacterium | reverse complement strand
CGAGGACCGCGGCGCAGCTCGCGGTGTCGGTCGACATCGGGAGGTTCCCGGACCACGACCACCTGGCCTCGTACTGCGGCATAGCCCCGAGGGTGAGGAGCTCCGGCACGTCGGTGAGGTCGGTCAGGGCGTCCAGGCGCGGCGACGCGAGGCTCAAGTCCCTGCTGATCTTCTCGTGCAACAGCCTGGTGAGGTCCTCGGGGCGCTACGGCGAGTACTACCGGGCCTGCAGGGCGCGGGGCATGGGGCACGGGCGGGCGCTCAAGGCCGTCGCGAGGAAGCGGCTCAGGGCGATATACGCCGTGATGCGCGACCGGGTGCCCTACCGGGAGTAGCCCCGACGGTTGACAAAACTATAGGAACACCCAACGACTAGGCATGAAAAAGGCAAGGCATAAACCTTCTGGTCATGCCTTGCCTTTTGAATGACAAATTATCGCTCTGGACGGCGCGCAGCATCGACCGAGCGGCGGAACCTCTAGAGCAAGGTAACGCTAAAGCTGCGCTTGTCCGTCTCGCCGGGAGCCAAGGTGATGGTGTTGACCTTGTGCTCAAAGACGTCGTCCTCGGTGTCCGTGGTGGTATGACCGGTCCAGGGCTCGAGCGCCACAAACGGGGCGTCGTTGGCGGCAGACCACACGCCGATGTACTTAAAGCCCTCAAAGTCGATCTTGACGCCGTGGCCCGACTTGCGGCCGCGCAGTGTGAGCGTGGAGCCCGGGGTATCGGTGAACATGATGGCGTCGTTATCGAAGCTGCGGTGCGTGATGGGCAGCACGTCCGAGTTATCGGGAGCCTTGTAACTACCCTCGAACGTCATAAGACCGTCGGGCGTGATGATGGGAGCCTCATTAGTCCAAGCCTCGGTAAACGCCAGCTCGTAATCCTCGAATGCCTCGTCCTCGGCACCGGGAGCAGGTACGTTAAATGCGGGGTGGTCGCCCACCGAGAACGGCAGGTCCACGTCGCCGGTATTGGTGACGGCAAAGGTCTGGGTAAGTGTGGCGTCACCAGTCAGGGCATAGGTCATGTTGAGCTTAAAGTGGAACGGAAAGGCCTTGAGCGACTCGGGCGTGTCGGTGATCTCGTACGTTACCGAGGAGCCGTCCTCCGAAACCTCGACCAGCTTGTGCTCGACGATGCGCGCGAGGCCGTGGCGCGGCATCTCGCAGGTGCCAGCCGCAGACGTCGCCGTGTTGTTGCGCAGCGAGCCCACAATGGGGAACAGGATGGGCGCATGCTTGCCCCAAAAGGCGGGGTCGCCCTGCCACAGATACTCGTTGCCGTTGAGGGCAAGGCTCGTGAGCTGGGCGCCCATGGAATCGATGGCCGCGGTGAGACCGCCGCGCTTGATGGTAGTGACGGTAGACATGCTACTTCCTCCAAAAGTAAACAATAGTGTCGAGGGCTATTGTCCCACTCTTGGCGGCGGGACGGGGCGGCAGGCGATTATTGAGTAGCCATAGCGGAATGAGCGGCGAGCTCCTACTGGGTATCCACGTAAAGGTCGAACCCGCCCTGCGGTGTGGTGTCGACCGTGTCGGGCGCCTGTGAGTTAAAGCTCACGGGGACCATGCGCTTTGAGGCGCGGAAGCGCGTGCCGTCGGTGGCGACGGGCGGTTCATCGACGGTGAGCTCGTAGTCGCCGGGCTTAAGTTCGATGCCGTCACCAGCGGAATTGACGTATTGATACTCGTCAATCGTCTGCCCTTTGAGCGTGCGCCCCACGATGTGAATGAGCATTTGGCTGTCGCCGCGCGCGGTGTCCCACGTCGCGCCGTCCTTGACCTCGACCGACACATGTACCGAGCGCGTGCGGCCGAGCGATTGCTCGACAGACATCTCGACCTTGGCGGCGTCTTTTCGCTGCTGCTCGACATGGCTCCAGACGTTTCCAATTACCGAGCATGCGATAACGCCGGCCATAAAGGCGATAAGGATGGTGCCGAGCGGCGAGCGACGTCCTGCATCTTCCTCGCGAGACAGATTGGGGCGGCGTGTGGGCGCGGGCGCCTGGGCACCCTGCGAGGGCACGTCGAGAATGCTGAAGGATGCCGTGCTGTCGGGATCGATAGTGTGGCGCGGCTGCGGGGTCTTTGCCGGCGAGATCGACATGTCGGCTGGCTCGCCGAGCGTGGCCGTAGCGTCGGCCTTGGCCTCGTCTGCCTCGGCCTGGGCCCAGGCTTGTTCGAAGGTCAGGGGCTCGACGGGGTCGGAGGCAGCGTCCGAGTCGGCGGCGACGTCGTTGCCGATCCCGTCCTCGTCGATCGACACGTCACGCGGCGTGGGCTCGTCCCACTCCTCGTCCGGAGCCTCGCCCTCGCTATACCACCATTCAAAGTTATCGATATCCATACGGGGCGCCCCTTAGGCCTCGCAAATAAACACTTGCTAGCCTTATACCCCCAGACGGCACCGAAGCTCGCCCGCGCCGGACACGAAAACCGTCACAACATTCGACGTTTTTCCTCGTTTTCGAGATTTTCATCGAATGTTGTGACGGTTTGGGCGGCAGCCACGCCGCGAATGTGACAAAGGGACTGCCCCTTCGTCACATTCTGTTAGAGTTGCAGGGATTGAATCCCGCTTATTCATGCGACATTGGAGTGACAACCTTGACCGCCGCAACCACGCAAAAAAGTAAGTCAACCGCCGCCGCGCTCTCCCCCGCGCGCACCAAGCTCTGCCTGGCGCTGCTCGTGTTGTTAGGCTTTTCGCTCGGCTGCTCCGAGTTCGTGGTCATCGGCATCGAAAGTGACTTGGCGACGGAACTCGGCGTATCGCTTGCCACCGCAGGCCAACTTATTAGCGTGTTCGCACTGATCTACGCTATCTCGACGCCGGTGCTCGCGCTCAGCACGGGGCGTTTTCGCCGCTACCAGCTGCTCGTGTGCTACAGCATCGTCTTTGTGCTCGGCAACCTGGTCATGGCGTTGGCGCCCAACTTCCAGGTGCTGTTCATCTCGCGCATCATCCTGGGCTCCGTCTCGGGCGCACTGCTCGCCGTGGGCGTGACGTACATCCCCGAGCTTCTGTCTCCGCAGCAAACTTCGCTTGCCATCTCGGTGGTATATGGTGCGTTTTCCGTGGCAATGGTCTTTGTCACTTCGATCGGCAAGTTTGTGGCCGACACGCTCGACTGGCACGTGGCCATGTACGGCACGCTGACCTTTGCCGTTCTGATCTGCGGAGCGCTCGTGATGTTTATGCCGCGCGCTGGGCAAACCGACGAGCCCGCCACCTTTCGCGAGCAGGCGGGGCTGCTACGCGAGCCGAGCATCATCACCGGTATGCTCATCTTCTTGTTTGGCGTGGGGTCGGTCTATGTGTTCTACGGCTACGTGACGCCCTATCTGGAGCAGGTGTTGGGTATGGGCACGGTCGAAGCCAGCACCACGCTCATGGCCTACGGCGTGTTCTGCCTGGTTTCGAACATCCTGGGCGGATGGATTGACGCGCGCTTTGGCATGAAGGCACTGCTGGTTACGTTTGTGCTGCAGGCAGCGGCATTGTTTGGGTTGTTTGCCGTGGGCGCTGCCATGCCGCTCGCACTTGTCTTTGTCTTTAGCCTGGCGATGCTCATGTACCTGTTCTCGGTGTCGTGCATCACGCACTTTATGGACGTGGCTCGCAGCCGCCATCCCAAATCGATGGTGCTCGCGAGCTCGGTAGAACCCATGGCGTTTAATGTCGGCATTTCGTTTGGCACCGCGGTGGGCGGTGCCGTGGTAAGCGGAGCTGGCATTGCATATGTAGGCGCAGTGGGTGCCGCGTTCTCGCTTGTGGCCTGGGTGCTTACGCTGGTGACGATTAAGTTGGCTCGCTGGGAACGCAAGAGGGCGCTGGCGCAGGCGTAGATGCGATACTCGAGCTCGATGATGGCGATCGAAAGGAAACCGCATATGCAACGTGTACTGTTTATCTGCCACGGCAACATCTGCCGCTCGACGATGGCTGAGTCGGTGTTTACCGAGCTGGTGCGGCGCGCCGGGCGCGCGGGCGAGTTTGTCATTGACTCCGCTGCGACCTCGACCGAGGAGATCGGCAACCCACCACACCACGGTACCGTTGCCAAGCTACGCGAGGTCGGGATTCCCGTCGTCGCACATCGCGCACGTCAGGTGCGTCGCGCGGAGTATGGCGACTGGGACCACATTGTCTATATGGACGACGAGAACGCCCGCGCCCTGTACCGAATTTTTGGGAAGGACCCCGATGGCAAGATCTCGCGCCTGCTCGATTGGACCGATCGCCCCGGCGACGTGGCCGACCCCTGGTACACCGGCAATTTCGACGCCACCTACCGCGATGTACTCGCCGGTTGCACCGCCATGCTCGAGCAGCTGTAGGCGCTCGGGCGGCGCGGGCACACGGGCCACGCCATCGGCATAAAACGAGCGTGGATTTTCTCCCACTTTGAGCGTTCGAGTGCGCTCTAAACGGGAGAAAATCCACGCTCGTTATCTCGGTGGGAGAAAATCCACACTCATGAATGTGACAAAGGGACTGTCCCTTTGTCACATCCGGGACTGGCCCTAGACCGGCTTGACCTCCAGCTTTATCCCCTCGGCGCAGGAGTCGCCCAAAACATCCGAAAGGGCCCAGGTCGCATATAGCGGCAAATAGAGAACCGCTCCGTTGCGCTCAACGTTGCCTCTCGAGAAAACAATCCCGAGCCTTACGCCATATTCAGCCGTATCAAGCACATGACCGAGCGCAGCGTGCGCGTGGTAATAGGAGCCCGATTTAACCTCGATCGGAACAGCCGTCCCATCCGGTCCGTCGACCACAAAGTCCACTTCACCGCGCTTTTTTGTCTGATAGTAGTAAAGCTGGCGATTTTGGGCAGCCAGCTGCTGGGCCACCACGTTTTCGTAAATGCCGCCCAGATTGGGCTCCTTGCTATCAAGATACGCCGCTTGGGCGACTCCAACGGGGTAGCGCGCCATCAACATGCCCGTATCCGATTGGTATAGCTTGAACTGCGATGGCCGTGCCGTCTTGAGCAGGGGCGACTTTGGCTCGGTTACGATATCGGCTTTGAGAGCAACGCCGGCATCGACAAGCCAGACAAAATCTCGCTGGTACTTCTCATAATGCGCCTTGGGGTCAATGGAATTGAGCACGAAACGCTTGTGTTCGCCCTCAAGCATAATGGGGAGCTGATCGTAGATGCCCTGCACCTGAAGGGCACGCCCGCTTGCATACTTGGAAATATCCCGTCGGTACTGTTCGTTGAGCTCGGACTGTAGCTGACGAACAGAGGCAAGGTCGCCCTGCGTGTCAAGGAAACGCTGCACGACCTCCGGCATTCCGCCGACAACGGTATAGGTCCTGAAGTTTGCCATCATCGCGTCATGAATGTAATCAGGAATGGGCCTCTCGCTGATACACGCGTCACGTATCGTTTGGCGAGCCCCCTCGCTCACTCCGGTTGCCCAGCAAAACTCCTCAAAATCGAGCGGGAACATCCTAAGCTCGTGGACATACCCCACGGGATAGGACCTGACGCCCTTGAACTGGGTCCCAAGCATTGACCCCGAAAACACCCAGCGGCACCTCCCGTCCTCAACAAGGAACTTTGCCATCGTCATGATGTCGGGAGCTTCTTGGACCTCATCGATAAACACAAGCGTTTTGCCTGGCGCAATCGACTTTCCCGAAAGAAGCGTCACCCTGCTGATGAAATCATCGGCATCCCGCGCCTCGAGAAGAGCATCTTTTGCCTGGCGATTTTCCATGAGGTTAAGCTCGATGTAGGTTGCATGGTTGGCTTTGCCAAATGCGCGAATCGAATAGCTTTTGCCGATCTGGCGAGAACCCGTAATGAACAAGGCCTTTTGCTCGGAAGACTTCAGCCAACGCTCCAGCTCTGCCGCTATTTTCCTGCGCAGCATAGGCCCTCCTCAGTGTCATCAAATGAAATGCAAAGTTTTATACGCTTGATTATCGATGAAATGCAGAGTTTTTAGAACCTAAAATCGGATGAAATGCAGAGATTTGAGATTACAAGCACAATAGAAGGAACACCACCGGCGAATGTGACAAAGGGACTGTCCCTTTGTCACATTGCGCTCGACTATTCGTCGACGATCTCGGCAAGCCAGACGTTCAGCGTATCGACCTCGGGGCAGCAGAACTTTGCCGTACCAGGCTCGTTGCCGGGCACGGTTCCGCCATAGCGCAAGATATCGATATAGGGAAAGCCCGCATGGCAGGCCATGGCGCACATCTTGCCGCGATCTCGGTCGAAGTCAAAAACGTCGCCCGGCTTGTGCCCGTGATGGCAGCGGCATGTGCCCAACTGGTCCACGCAACTCACGCGGATACGTGGACGCTTTCCACGCGGCGCGCCGAGCGGCTTGCCCCCGCCCGCAGGCCTGGCGCCGTTCTCGCCAGCGTTACTCATGGTCGATCACATCCAGGCAGGCCTCGATGGGAAGGCCGGCCGACTTGTCCTCTTGGTCGGCATTGCGCTCGATAAGCTCCGCTACCACGCGCATGGCATCGCTCGTCGCGCGCTGAAGGCTCCAACCGGCCATAACGCGGCCGACGAGCACCGCCGAGAACGTGTCGCCCGTGCCCGGGAAATAAACCGGAATGAGCTCAAAGGGAATCGTAAAGTACTCCCCCGCCACATGGTCGTAACCGATAACCGCGTTCGTGCCATTGACCACGGCGCTCGTAATGACCACCGACTTGGCACCCAGCTCGCGCACGGCGTCCACAAGGGCGCGGGCCTCGTCGGGCGTGATTTGCTCGGCGATAGGCGTATCGGCAAGCAGGCACGCCTCGGTATAGTTGGGTACCGCGTAGTCTGCGCACTCCAGCAGATGCCGCATAAGGCCTATCGTGGACTCGGGCACGCCCGCATAGAGCTTGCCGTTGTCGCCCATGATGGGGTCGACGAACACCTTGGTGCCTTTTTGCGCACGGCGGTGGCAAAAGTCCGAGATGATGCGCGTCTCTTCCTCGGTCACGATAAAGCCGGTCGAGATGGCGTCGAACTCAAAGCCGAGCTCCTCCCAGATAGCGAGGCTTTGACGCACGTACTCGGTGGTGTCGTGGATGTAGAACTTGGGATAGTTGAGCGTATCGGACACAAGCGCCGTCGGCAGGTTATGGATACGGTAGCCCATGTGCGACAGCACCGGCAGCATGGCAGAAAGCGCGACCTTGCCGTAGCCGCACATATCGTTGATCAGCAGCAGCTGAGTGTTCTTCATGAGAGTCCCCCTTGGTTCGGGCGCGGCGCTGCAGCGCCACAGTGCGACTAAGTGTAGCGCAGGGGACGTTGTGAGCGGGCGCTACGGTCGCGAAGAGCGCATTGTTGCGGAAAGGTTTCGGAAATGGGAGGCAAATCACGGCAGTAGCGGCACAGTAGCTGCCACCTATTTACTACCATTCCAAAACTATGCCGGATTACTACGATAAACCGCCAGTCTCCAACCACAACAAATTGCACTCCAGCAAAACCGCAGGTAGACAGCTTGTGATTTTCCGAAAAACAATGCCGAGGTCTGAGATTTCGAATTCATCGTAGTAATCCGGCATAGTTTTGGGCAAAGCAGCTTCGGAAGGGTGTCACCGCAGCCCAAAATGATCCGTTATCCTCCGTCCCCCACGGATCACTCAAATGCCAACCCAGGCAGCGCTGCAGATTGAGGACGGACAGCGAAAGCGTTCCTAAGCGAGCAAGGTGGCGTGAAAGAGGAGGGCATAGGCCTTGTGGCCATGCCCGACGATTGAACGCCAGATTGCCGCTTAGGAACGTTTGCAGCGTCGAGCGGTTACGGCGTTTGGCAAAACGCCGTAACTTAATAAGTTTGGTACCTTGACATTGGTTTCTCATGCTCCTAGATTGGTTAGGCACAAAACAATTCCACTACCTAACTAAAGAAAGGAGCAACACTAATTCATGTGCGATGAACCTCTTAACCTTTGTTCGCACGAGCCCGACGGCGACCCGTCACAGCCGGCGGATGCACCCGAAGCGGTTAGCTCAGAAGACAAGCTTGCCAAGCGCATCCTCAATGGCCTGGGCTTTTGCGGCCATTACATGCATTTTCATGGCGGAGGCGTGTCCGGCAAGGCGCCCATCATCTGCCTGCTGGCCAAGCAGCCCGGCGGCGAGATGTCGCAGCAGGAACTCGGCATGCATTTTGACCTCAAGCCGGGGTCGCTTTCCGAGATCCTGTCCAAGCTCGAGGTCAACGGTCTCATCGAGCGCAGCCGTAACCCCAAGGATCGACGGCAACTCACCATTCGCCTGACCGAAACCGGCCGGGAAAACGCCCGCATCGACCAGGCGGCCCGCATCCGCTTTAGAGAACGGGCCTTTAGTGCCCTCACTCACGACGAGCGCGAGCAGCTCGCCGAAATGCTCGAGAAAATCCGTGTAACCTGGGAGGAACTGGATGATTAAAACCCTCATGGGCAGCATCCGCGACTATATGAAAGTCACTGTTGCCACGCCATTGCTAGTGCTTGGCGAGGTGCTCTGCGAGATGCTGATTCCATTTATCACCGCCAACCTGATCGACGCCATCAAAGACGGCGCCACCGTAGCCGAGATGCTTCCCACCGCGGGCTTTTTGGTGCTCATCGCGCTGACGTCGCTTGCTTTTGGTGCCGCCGCCGGCGTCACCTGCAGCCATGCGAGCTGCGGCTTCGCCAAGAACCTGCGTCATGACCTGTTCTACAAGATCCAGACGTTCAGCTTTGCCAACATCGATGAGTTCTCGAGTTCCTCGCTCGTCACGCGCCTGACCACCGACATCAACAACGTTCAGCAGGCCTTTATGATGATCATCCGCATCGCCGTGCGCGCGCCGCTGGTATTGATCTTCGCCTTTACCATGGCATTTATCATGGGCGGCAGCGTCGCCATGGTCTACCTGGTCATCATTCCGCTGCTGGGCTTTGGACTGTTCTTTATCATCTTTAAGGTGCGCCCCATCTTCTCGCGCGTGTTCCACAAGTACGACGCCCTTAACGAGTCCGTCGAGGAAAACGTCACCGGCATGCGCGTAGTTAAGAGCTATGTGCGCGAAGACTTTGAGAAGGAGAAGTTCGCGACCGCTGCGCGCGACGTCCAGATGGACTTCACCCGCGCCGAGAAGCTGCTTGCCTTTAACAACCCCATGATGAACATCTGCGTCAACGGCGCGTTTGTCGTCATCATCTACCTGGGCTCCAAGCTCATCATCACGAGCCAGGGCACGCTGTTCGACGTGGGCCAGCTCTCCTCGATCTTTACCTATGGCTTCCAAATCCTCATGAGCCTGATGCAGCTGTCGATGATCTTTGTCATGGTGACCATGGCCGACGAATCGGCGCACCGCATCACCGAGGTGCTGGCCGCCGAGCCCACGATCGCCGATCCCGCCGAGCCCGTGCTCGAGGTCGCCGATGGCTCCATCGACTTTGACCACGTGAGCTTTAAGTATTCCGCGCATGCGAAGCGCCAGGCGCTCGACGATATCGACCTGCACATTAAGAGCGGCGAGACCATCGGCATCATCGGCGGCACCGGCTCGGCCAAGTCCACGCTCGTAAACCTCATCGCCCGCCTGTACGACGCCACCGAAGGCACCGTGCGCGTAGGCGGCGTGGATGTGCGCGACTACGACTTGGACGCCCTGCGCCACCAGGTCGCCATGGTGCTACAGAAAAACGTGCTGTTTAGCGGCACCATCGCCGAGAATCTGCGTTGGGGCGACCCGAACGCCACCGACGAAGAGGTCTGCGAGGCCGCGCATCTGGCCTGTGCCGACGAGTTTGTCGATGGCTTCCCCAAGGGCTATGACACCTGGATCGAACAGGGCGGCTCCAATGTCTCGGGCGGTCAGAAGCAGCGCCTGTGCATTGCGCGTGCCCTGCTGCGTCGCCCCAAGATCTTGATCCTGGACGACTCCACCAGCGCCGTCGACACCAAGACCGACGCCAAGATTCGCGCAGGCCTGGCAAGCTATCTGCCCAACACGACCAAGCTCATCATTGCCCAGCGCATCAGCTCCGTGCAGGACGCGGACCGCATCATCGTCATGGAGGGCGGCCGCATCGCGCAGATCGGCAACCACGATGAGCTGCTCAAGACGAGCGAGATCTACCGCGAGACCTTTACCTCGCAGAACAAGATGTCTGCCGAGGGCGAAGAGGCCGTCGAAGCCGACACCGAGGCATCCGCAACACAAGCTCAGACCCAGGAAGGAGGCGAGGCACATGAGTAAGGCAACGACCGCCGAGCGCGCGCTCAACCGCAAGGGTGGCACCATGTCGCGCCTCATCAAGACGCTCTTTGGCTTCTACCCCGTGCTTTTGCCCCTCGTCGTCGTCGGCGTGGTGCTCTGCGCCATCATCAACTCCATCGGCGCGACCTTCCTTCAGAGCGCCCTGCAGATTATTAGCGAATCGTGGCAGTCGGGCGATTGGGAAGCTGCACAGCCCAAGATCGCACAGCTCGTGACCACCCTCGCCTGCATCTACGGCGTCGGCATCCTGTCTTCGCTCTTCTGGAACCGCGCCATGGCCATCGTCACGCAGGGCTCGCTCGAGAAGCTGCGCGAGAAGATGTTCAACCGCATGCAGGACCTGCCGATCCGCTACTTCGACACGCACCAGCGCGGCGACATCATGAGCCACTACACCAACGACATCGACACGCTGCGCCAGATGATCAGCCAGTCGCTGCCCAACCTGCTCATGACGACCATCGTCATCGTCACGGTGTTCTTTATCATGCTGTACTACAGCGTTTGGATGTGCCTGGTCATTGTGGCAGGCGTCGCCTTTATGACCTTTATGACCAAGCTGCTCGGCTCCAACTCCGCGCGCTTCTTTATTGCGCAGCAGACCGAGCTCGGCGTGGTCGAGGGCCATATCGAGGAAGTCATGAACGGCCAGAAGGTCGTCAAGGCATTCTGCCACGAGTCTGCCGCCGAGGCCGATTTTGACGAGCGCAACGAAAAGCTCTTCGAGGTCTCGCAGAAGGCCAACATGTACGCCAACATCCTCATGCCCATCCTTATGAACCTGGGAAACCTGCTCTACGTGCTGGTCGCACTGGCAGGCGGCATTTTCCTGGCGCTGGGCGTGCCCAACCTGAGCATCTCGGGCATGGCACTGTCCATCGCCGTCGTGGTGCCGTTCCTCAACATGACCAAGCAGTTCTGCGGACAGATCGGCCAGATCTCGCAGCAGATCAACGCCGTGGTCATGGGCCTCGCCGGCGCCGACCGTATCTTTGAGCTCATTGACGAGAAGCCCGAGGCCGACGAGGGCTACGTGACGCTCGTCAACGCGCAGGTGAACCCCGACACCTGGCAGCTCGAGGAGGCCGACCACCACACCGGCATGTGGGCGTGGAAACATCCGCACCGCGCGACCGGCGAGATCGAATACGTGCCGCTGCGTGGCGACCTGGTCATGGACAACGTCGACTTTGGCTACACGCCCGACCACGAGGTGCTGCACGGCGTGTCCGTGTTTGCCAAGCCGGGTCAGAAGGTCGCGTTTGTCGGCGCCACCGGTGCCGGCAAGACGACCATCACCAACCTCATCAACCGCTTCTATGACATCGCCGACGGCAAGATCCGCTACGACGGCATCAACGTCAACAAGATCCGCAAGGCCGATCTGCGCCGCTCGCTGGGCGTCGTGCTACAGGACGTGAACCTGTTCACCGGCACCGTGATGGATAACATCCGCTACGGCAACCTGGACGCTACCGACGAGGAGTGCATCGCGGCGGCCAAGCTCGCCGGCGCGGACGACTTTATCACCCGCCTACCCGACGGCTACGACACGATGCTCACCGGCAACGGCGCACAGCTGTCGCAGGGCCAGCGCCAGCTGATCTCGATTGCGCGTGCCGCCGTCGCCGATCCGCCGGCAATGATTCTGGACGAGGCCACGAGCTCCATTGACACCCGCACCGAGGCCATCGTGCAAGCCGGCATGGACAAGCTCATGGAAGGCCGCACGACGTTTGTCATCGCGCACCGCCTGTCCACCGTGCGCAACTCCGACGCGATCATCTGTCTGGATCACGGCCGCATCATCGAGCGCGGCAACCACGACGAGCTGATTGCCAAGCGCGGGTATTACTACCAGCTCTATACCGGAGCGTTTGAGCTGGAGTAGTTCGGCTCGCCGAGATGGCCGATTTGCCGCTCATTCGTCGGGCATGACCCTAAGGTCAATGCCCTCCTCTTTCGGGGCAAATCGACTCATCTCAACGACCCAAACACAATGCACCGCAACGAAAAAGCCTCCGCAGCCACACGAGCTGCGGAGGCTTTTTTCATGCCGGCCGGAAACCGTATCCCACTTTTCGGGCCAAAATGGGATGCCGTTTCCCGCTGGACCCCCTCCGGGAAACGGCATCCCATTTCAAGGGAGTAAACCGGGATGTGATTTCCCCTAACGGCACCTTTGGGAAGCCGCATCCCACTCTAGACGCACAAAACGGGATGAGCTTTCCCATGGTGATCCAAGACCAGAAGCATGTCCGATAGCGCGGCCAGGTCAAGAACAACAAGGCAAGCGTCACGCCAATTTGGACGAGCGTCTGCTGCAGTTTGAGGCTGCTGGCCCATATGGTAGAGTTAACCACCCATGAATTTCAGCACACTGCGTGCTACCTGTTCTTTTGTCATTTAGGGGAGTGAACTTGTGAATACTTCTGTCGCCAAGAAGGCCGGCCAGGCGGTGCGCCTGCTCATGATGGTGCTCACGGCAGTTCTCATCTTCTTCTTCATCAATGTTATGCTGCTCGTCTCCGATATCCAGGGCACGGCGCGTGTGGTCAACTACGCCGGTCTGGTGCGCGGTACCACGCAGCGAATCGTTAAGCTCGAGGACGCGGGCCAGCCTCAAGATGACCTGCTTAAAGCCGTGGATTCATACATCAACGGTTTGCGTTACGGAAGTGACGACCTCAACCTCGTCCGTCTCGACGACGATGAGTATCAGGCAAAGATGACCGAGCTTGCAAATTATTTTGATGAGCTTTGCACCGAGATCATCCGCGTGCGCGAAGTCGGCTATGAGAACACCGACATCATCTCCATGAGCGAGGAGTTCTTTGGCATTTGCGACGATGCTACGCGACTCGCAGAGGACTACTCTCAGGAGAAGGCGTCGGCGCTCAACTATCTCGAGGGCCTGGTGATCATCGACATCGTGGGCTTGGTGGCGACCTTTGCGGTCGAACTCGTTCGCGCGGTGCGCACCGCCGCGCTCAATCGCGAACTGCAGAGCAAAGTCTATCTCGACGAAGCCACGGGGCTGCCCAACAAGAACAAGTGCGAGGAGATCTTGGGGCAGGAGCAGCCTGTCTCCGCGGAGGAGCCCGTTGCGGTGTGCGTCTTCGACCTTAACAATCTGCATATGGTCAATAACAACTTCGGCCATGAGAAGGGCGATGAATACATTCGCTCTTTTGCCCAACAACTGGGAAGTGTGGCGTCGGAGACGTGCTTTGTGGGTCGCGACGGCGGCGATGAGTTTATCGCGGTGCTGCGGGATGCCGACCGAGCCGCTGTGGAATCTTGTCTCACTCGGATTCGCGCGAACGTGAACGAGTATTCCGAAGTCCACCCCGATATGCCCATCAGCTACGCGGTGGGCTATGCGCTTTCCAGCGATTTTGACGAGCCGCCTACCATGCGCGAACTCTTTTCCCAGGCCGACAAGAACATGTACGTCGATAAGAACCGCGTAAAGACAGCCGAGGCAGCCGGGCCGCAACGCGAGGACCGCTAAACCCGTAGCAAAGGGTAGCTAATTTGGGACGGGACTCTTTTGGCTACTTGAGGAGTTGGGCCATGGCGTTGACGAATTTTTGTACTTGGAGGGTGGGCTCGAGCGGATAGTGCAAAAAGACCGGCACCTCTCGGCCGCACAGGAACGGTACGCCCACAAAGGCCGGGTGCACCCCCGACCATGCGCCGCAGGTGAGCACCGCGTCGCCCTTTTCCTCTGCCTCGTTAAAGAGCGCAAAGTCAAAGCTGTCCACGTCGATCACGTCCACGCCGCCGTCTGCCAAAAGATCGATACGCAGGCTGTCCATAGCGTCGTTGCCGTGGCGGAGTACGCGCAGACGCATGCCCTCCAGGTCGGCAACCGTAATGCGATTCTTGCGCGCCAGCGGGCTCGTGCGCGGCACGTCGATATAAAACGGTACGTTAACGATGCGGAGCTTTTGGCAGGCGTCGCCCCAGCGCGGGGTCGAAAAACTCGACTGCACTACATCCACCTCGCGACCAAGGCTGCGCATGACGGATTCGCGTTCGTCGTAGAGGTCGCTCACCGGCACGATCTCGAAGCGCAACGATGGCTCCAGCTCGTGTACGTCCGTCCACATCGACAGCGTTTGGCGCCCCGGGCACATCATCGACACGCCCAGACGCACGGCACCGCCATCGCCCGCCGCGCGTCGGGCGCGACGCAGCGCATCCTCGGACTGCCGCATGATCGAGCGCGCGTCGTCCACCAGCAGAGCGCCCGCCGGCGTCACCTTAACACCCGAATGCGAGCGCTCGAACAACGTGATGCCAAACTCGGCCTCGAAGCCCGACACCTGCTTGACGAGCGCCGGAGTCGACACGCGCAATTTTGCCGCCGCGCGCGAGAAGCTTCCCAGCTCCGCGGCGGCCGATATGGCCTCGAGTCGTCGATCGTACACGTCAATCTCCTGTTTCCAGACGCATGGCAATGAACTGCCGAAGGGGGTTGTTTTGGCAGGTCACACACTCAATTAAAGGCGCATCGTCTTGCAAGCTATAAACCTACGGTTAACGCCATTCTAACAAATATGCAATTCACCTGCGCAAATGCAAAGCATACGATAACCAGCGAAAACCACGTGGGTCGGTTAATGGGAGCGACCCACAGGGAGGCACAAGAAGACAAGAAGGGAAGTTCCTATGAGCAACTGGCTTAAGCTCGAGGGCGATGTCTGCGCCGTGACTGGCGCGCTCGGCGGTATGGGCGTCGAGATTTGCCGTGAGTTCGCCCGCAACGGCGCCAACGTCGTCCTGCTCGATCTGAACGAGGAAAAGGTCAAGGCCGCAGCCGCCGACCTCGCCGCCGAGTTTGGCATCCACGCCGAGGGTTACAAGATGAACGCCACCGACGAGGCCGAGGTTCAGGCCGCCGTCGATGCCACCATCGCCGACTTCGGCCGCGTCGACGTTCTCGTCAACACCGCCGGCATCCTGCGCTTCGCAGCTATGGAAGACCTGCCGCTCTCCGACTGGAACGAGGTCATCAACGTCAACCTCACCGGTTACTTCATCACCTCGCAGCGCTTTGGTCGCGAGATGATCAAGGCCGGCCAGGGCCGCTTGGTGCACATCTCGACCGTCGCCAGTCACTCCCCCGAGACGTTCTCGGGCGTGTACAGCTCCACCAAGGCGGGCGTCAACATGATGTCCAAGATGCTGGCTGCCGAGTGGGGCCCCTACGGCGTGCGCTCCAACTGCGTCGAGCCTTGCTTCGTTAAGACCCCGATGTCAGCCAACTTCTACGCCGATCCCGAGGTCGAAAAGAGCCGCAGCCGTCTGATCGCCACGCGTCGCATCGGCGAGGTCAGCGATATCGCCAACGCCGTCATGTTCCTGGCGTCCAAGCGCTCGGACTTTACCACCGGCGACGCCATCAAGGTCGATGGCGGCTTCTCCAATATGATGGGCGACCTCACCGCCAAGCCCGGCGGCCGTCGCGCCTATGCCGACAACTACCTTAAGAACAAGGGTGTCGAGCTCTGGTCCGATGAGTCCGGCGTCGCCAAGCCGACCGACCAGTAAACCAACCTGACAGGGAGGCCCCGCGGACACGCCCGCTCCTCCCCCGTATCGATTAGAAAGAGTCAAATGGCTTCCAGCAACTCCAACAAGGGTCGCGCCGTAGTGCTTTCCGCCGCGTGCGTCACCATGTTCTTTATCAGCTCCATCGCGCTGTATTCCGTCGTGAGCAAGAATCTGCTCGCCGTCTACCCCGAGTGGTCGAGCGCCCTTACCTGGGCTTTTCCCGTCTTCCAGACCATCATGGCCGTGACGGGCATCTTCGCCGGCCGCATCTCCGATAAGATCGGCCCGCGCAACGTCGTTATCGCCGCCGCCGTGTGCTACGGCATGGGCTGGTTCATGTCCGGTACCGTCACCGAGCCGTGGCAGTTCTACCTGTGGTTCTCGCTCGTCGCCGCCATCGGCAACGGCCTGGGCTACAACCCCGCGCTCACCACCGGTCAAAAGTGGTTCATCGACAAGAAGGGTCTCGCCTCCGGCATCACCCTGGCCGCTTCGACCGCCGGTCCCGCCGTGCTGTCCCCGGTGCTCGCCTCGCTGCTCATCCCGAGCCTGGGCATCTTTGGCGCCCTTAAGGCGCTCGGCGTCATCTTCTTTGTGATGATCGCCGCCTCCGCCCTATTCCTGAAGGCCCCCGAGGCCGGCTGGCTGCCCGAGGGCTTCGAGGTCCCCAAGGGTGGCGCACATGCCGGCACCTTCGGCGACCTCACCCCGGGCGAGATGGTCAAGACCCCGCGCTTCTGGGTCCTCATCGTCACCTTCGCCTTTGCCGCCACCGCGGGCACCCTGCTCGTGGGCAAGGTTGCCTCCATCGCCGCCGTTCAACTCTTCGCCGACCCCACGAGCGCCGCGGCCGTCGCCCTCGGCGGTGTGGTGGTCTCCGTCAACACCTGCGCCAACCTGGTTGGCCGTCTGTCCTTTGGCCAGATCATCGACAAGCTCGGCGCCTATAAGTCGCTGCTCATCAGCCTTGTCGTCACCATCGTCGCACTCGTCATCATGTCGATGAGCTTTACGCAGGCCATGTTCTTTGTTGCGCTCGCCCTGCTCGGCTTTAGCTTTGGCGCCCTGCTCGTCATCTACCCGCCGCTCACCGGTGGCGCCTTTGGCACCAGCAACATCGGTGTCAACTACGGCATCATGTTTTTGGGCTACGCCGCTTCCACCTGGATCAGCCAGCCCATCACCGCCGTGCTGTATCACGCCGAGGCCGGCAGCGCCGCCTACCAGCAGTCCTTCTACGGCGCCATTGTGATCGCCGCCATCGCCGTCGTGCTCACCGTCTACATGATGGTCTCCGACAGCAAGAAGAAGTCCGCTTAGTTTTGCTTGATGCGGCAAGGGCCGTCCCCTTGCCGCATTCCACCGCCACCACTATTAAGGAGTCGAAATGTCTGAGCTCAACCCCGTCCGCATTGCCGTTATCGGCGCCGGCGCCATGGGCCGCAACCACATCCGCTTTGTCACCGAGGAGCCCGAGGCCGAGCTCGTCGCCATCGCTGACGCCTTTGAGGGCGCCCGCGCCACGGCCGAGGCCGCCGGCGTGCCGTTTTACACCGATCCCGCCCAGATGATGGACGAGGTCAAGCCCGAGGCCGTCATTATCGCCACCCCCAACGACCTGCACCTGGGCGTTGCTCGCGAGGCTGTGAAGCGCAATATCGTGCCGTTGATCGAAAAGCCGATCTCCAACGATCTCGAGGATGCCCAGGCTTTCGCTGCCGAGGCCGAGACCGCCGGCGTGCCCGTGCTCGTGGGCCAGCACCGTCGCCACAACCCCTTCGTCAACAAGGCCAAGGAGATCATCGAGTCCGGCGAGCTGGGCAAGCTCACCGTGTCGAGCTTCCACTACATGATCTATAAGAACGACGAGTATTTCGATGTCGAATGGCGCCGCAAGAAGGGTGCCGGCCCGATCCTGGTCAACCTGGTTCACGACGTCGACCTGCTCCGTTACCTGCTGGGCGAGCCCGTTGCCGTCCAGGGTATGCAGTCCAGCGCCGCCCGCGGTTTTGAGACCGAGGACTCCGCCGTGGTCAACGTCCGTTTTGCCGATGGCGCGCTCGCAAGCATGACCATCTCCGACGCCACCGCCAGCCCCTGGAACTGGGAAGCAACCGCTCGCGAGGATCCGCAGTACCGCCCCTTCGACGCCGACGCCTACTTTATCGGCGGCACTAAGGGCGCCCTGTCGCTGCCCCGCCTGCACCAGTTCTCCTACGACGGCGCCTCCAACTGGCACAAGCCGCTGCAGATGGAGATTCCGGCCGTCGACCCGGCACTGCCGCACAAGATGCAGCTCAAGCACTTTGTGAAGGTTGTCCGCCGCGAGGTCGAGCCCGTCGTGACCCCCGCCGACAACGTTAAGACGCTCACGCTTCTCAACGCTATCAAGGAGGCCGCCGAGACCGGCCAGCTCGTCGAGCTGTAATGCCTTAAGAGCGACCGCGGCAGAAACCCCATGCCGAACCCTTCGGTCCGTCACCAACAAGCCCCTCTTCTTTGCCCCGCGAGCAGCCTCCTGCCCGCGGGGCATTTTGCTACCTTGCCGACGATTTTTCTGGGGCGGGGGCTATTTTGCACCTCGGCTTGATTCGTTCGCCACGAAACGCGCCTATCTACTACGTTTAGCCGATCGCCCTCAACCATGCCAAATTTCTCGAAATAAAAACCGCAGGTAGACGGGTTGCATATTTTCGGAAAACCGGGGGATGGTCGACCAATACGGTTCAAACGTAGTAGATAGGCCGTTTTCATGGCGCGGCCCCAAAACAGTCTTTTGGGGCGGGTGGTATCCTTGGTAGCCCTGTGCTGCAAACGCACCTTAAACGCAAGGAGTTTCATGGATCTTATCGCCCAGCTCGCCCGCGAGCTCAACCTTAAGGCCGCCAACATCGAGGCGGCCGTCAAGCTCATCGACGAGGGCAACACCATTCCCTTTATCTCGCGCTACCGCAAGGAAGCCACGGGCGGCATGGACGACGTCGCCCTGCGCGCACTCGACGAGCGCCTGTCCTACCTGCGCAACCTTGAACAGCGCAAAGAGGACGTAATTCTGCTCATCGACGCCCAGGGCAAACTTACGCCCGAGCTCGAACAGCAGATTCGCGAGGCCACGCAGCTCCAGCGTGTCGAGGACCTCTACAAGCCCTACCGCAAAAAGCGCATGACCCGCGCACAGAAGGCCCGCGAGGCAGGCCTGGAGCCACTTGCCAACATGGTCATCATGCAGGCCTCGGCCAAGGGCAGCGCGCTCGACGCCGCCGCGGCATACGTCAACGAGGAAGCCGGCTTCGACACGCCCGAGAAGGCGCTCGCCGGCGCGGCGGACATCGTGGCCGAGACGGTGGCCGAAGACCCCGAGAACGTCGCCGACTTGCGCGCTTTCACCCAAAACACCGCCGATATCGTTGTCGAGGCGACCGACCCCACCGAAAAGACCCCATACGAGCCCTACTATGCCTACGACGAGCCGCTGCGGCGCATCCCCAACCACCGCGTTCT
>CAJMRP010000027.1 GCA_905215765.1 uncultured bacterium | reverse complement strand
CCTCTCTTCGTTAAACGGACGCTAGGGAGCCACCCTTACACCAACATTTTCGACGCGATCGTTGACGAAGGTCAGCGCCCTTTTGCATGCCGGCACCCGTTGCTCTATCGGTCCTGCAGCCGGGGCCGTCGTGGCATCTTGTGACATCTGCCGAAATAAAGAAGCGCCCGAGCAGCGTACGTGCTGCTCGGGCGCCTTGGTGTCAGATGCCGCTTTGCGTCTACTGGCCCGTAGAGGGGTCGGGCGTGGGCGTAGGATCGGGGGTAGGCGTCGGCGTGCCACCGTCGCCACCCGTGCCACCATTGCCACCCGTGCCACCGTCGCCACCTGTCGTACCGCTATCGCCGGTGGTGTTACCGCCCGGGGTTTCAGTGGTCGTGGTCGTCGTTGTCGTTGTGGTGGTTGTGGTCTCTTCCTCTTCTTTTCCCTCGTCTTTATCCTCTTCGTCTTTCTTTTTGTTGTTTGTGCCGTAGAACTTCCAGACGTTATTGTTCTTGTACGTGGGAGCCGTTCCGGTCTGGAATTCCTCGCGCTCGGTGCCCGCAAGAACGGTGTTCATGAACTTCTTAAAGACGGGCAGGTTGGTGCTGTCGCCCAGCAGGTCCGAACCGTACTTTTGGATGGGAATCTCGCCTGCGGAATAACCGGTCCACAGGGCGCATGTCAGTTGCGGCGTGAAGCCGCAGAACCACAGGTTGGTGGTGTTGTCAGTGGTGCCCGTCTTGCCGGCATAGGGCTGGTTGACGTTCAGCGCGCCGGCGGCACCCGTGCCGCTGCCCTGCATGACGCCGGATAGAACATCGGTAACCGCGGCAGCCTCGCCTTCGGTGAGCACCTGCGTAGGATTGTCGGTGTGCTGGTACAGAACCGAGCCGGTACGCGAGTCGATCTCGGTAATGGCGATGGGCTGACGGTAGTAGCCACCGTTGGCAAACGTTGCGTAGGCAGATGCCATCTCGAGCGGTGAGATGGACCCGGTGCCGAGCGTCATGACGGGAACGTCCTCGATATTGTCCTTGGCGGGATCGATGCCGAGCTTTTTGACGAGCGACATGATCTTGTCATTGCCGATGGCTTCGGCCACCTGAATGTAGCCGGTGTTGGATGAGTATGCCGTTGCCTGCTTAAGCGTGATGTTGCCATAGCTCTGGTTGCCGTAGTTTTGCACCTCGGTCGTGGTGCCCTTGGCCTTGAGCGGCGAGTTGCAGTTGAGGGTGACGTTGGGGTTCATACCGTTTTGGATGGCAGTCGCCAGCGTAAAGGCCTTAAACGTGGAGCCCACGGGGCGCTTTGCCGTAGCGTGGTTCACGTGATTCTCGTCGGCGTTGTAGTCGTAGCCGCCTACCATGCACTTGATGTAGCCGGTCTTGGGGTCAACGACGACCATGCCCATGTCCAGGCCGTCGAGCGAAAGCGTGTCGAGCTGCGAGCGCACAGCCTCCTCGGCCACCTGCTGCATGGTGGGGTCGATGGTGGTCTTGACGGTCAGACCGCCCTTAAAGAGCACGTCGGTGGAGAACTCCTGCTCAAGCAACTGCTTAACGTAGGAGACAAAGTAGGGCTGAGAGTACACATCGACGCCACTGCCCGAAATCTCGGTCACGTTAAGCGTGATGGGCTCAGCCTGTGCGGCATCGTGCTCTTCCTGCGTGATGTGGCCCAGACGCAGCATGTTGTCCAGAACCTTATTGCGGCGGGACAGCGCCAAGTCGGGATTAACCGTGGGGTCGTACTGCGAGGGCGAGTTGGGAAGGCCGATGAGCAGCGCGGCCTCGCTCAGGGTGAGGTCGGCGGCGGTTTTGGACAGATAGGTCTCGGCAGCGGCCTCGATGCCATATGCTCCATGGCCGTAGTAGATGGTGTTGAGGTACATCATGAGGATCTCGTCTTTGGAGTACATATCCTCCATCTTGATGGCGATATAGGCCTCGCGCACCTTACGCTCGATGGTCGAGTCGAATTGTTCCTCCTGCAAGATGGTGTTGCGAACCAGCTGCTGGGTGATGGTCGATGCGCCCTCGTGGCCGCCGGTAAGGGTCGCCACCGATGCGCGTGCAATGCCCCAGAGGTCGATGCCGCCATGCTCGTAGAAGCGCTCGTCCTCAACGTCGACGGTGCCCTGCAGCACATACGGGGACACTTGGTCCTTGGTGATGGACTTGCGGTTTTGCGTGTAGAAACTCGCAATGGTATTGCCGTTGCAGTCGACGATGTCGGTGGGCTCGCTGACCAGATACGCGTTGGCATCGGTGTAGTCGGGCAGATCGGACAGCCAGCGGTTGACATTGCCGATCATGCCGATGCCAAACGCTACGCCCGCGATAAGCAGAAAGCCCAAAAACGAGAGTAAGATCATGGGAAGGGCATGCGTCTTAGAGCGACCGCGCCCCTGTCGTTGGCGAGGACCCATATATTGACCTCCAGGTATGTCGTGTCAGGCGGCAGGTGTTATGCCTGGCAGGATGGACATAAGTTATTACACGATAAACCAATCGGGGCACGCGGGGCCTCGTGTATGCTGGTTGGCAGCAATTTTCAGAGTGAAAGCACACCTTGGCAAGGAGTTTACCGATGGCGATTCGGCCGATGAAACCGAGCGGACAATGCGAAAGCGAGTTGGCGGCGGCTGAAGTGGCGCTGCCCGAACTGCTGGCGCCTGCTGGCGGACTCGACCAGATGCTCGCGGCGATTGCGGCGGGTGCCGATGCCATCTATGCGGGGCTGGACGGATTCAACGCTCGAGTGAGCGCGCATGGCTTTAGCGATGATGAGTTCGCGCGCGGTTGTGCCGTGGCCCATGCCCATGGCGTGCGTGTGTACGTGACGCTCAACGTGTTCGTGTTCGATGATGAGCTTGCCGACGCCGTGGCGTTGGGGGCGCATGCGCGCGCGTTGGGTGCCGATGCGTTGATTGTGGCCGATGCCGGGCTGGCTTGTGCGCTTCGTGCGGCGATTCCGGGGGTCGAGATTCACCTGTCCACTCAGGCGGGCGCTCATGGCGAGGGTGCCGTGCAGTTGGCTGCCAAGGAGTTGGGCGTTGAGCGCGTGACGACTGCGCGCGAGCTGAACGTTGCAGAGATTGAGACGCTTTGCGCTACTGGCGTGCCCATCGAGGTGTTCTGTCACGGCGCTATTTGCATTGGATACTCGGGTGCGTGCGGGTTCTCTGCCCTTCGACGTGGCCGCTCTGCGATGCGCGGTGATTGCACGCAACCGTGCCGTCTATCCTATGACCTGGTGGACGAGGCGGGGCAGAGTGTTGTCGCTGTCGAAGGGGATCGCCTGCTTTGTCCGCGTGACTATCTGGGCATCGCGCATCTGCCCGAGCTTGTTGCCGCCGGCGTGGCATCGCTCAAGATCGAGGGCCGCATGAAGAATCCCGACTACGTCTTTAACGTGGTGAGGGTGTGGCGTCGGGCGCTCAATATGCTGCGCGACGGCACATGGGATGCCGATGCGGTGCCGGCGCTTGAGCGCGAGCTGGGAAGGTCGTTCAACCGCGGCTTTACCGATGCGTATCTGCGGGGTCGTTCGGGCGCCGAGCTCATGAGCTTTGAGCGCGCGATCAACCAGGGCGTGCGCGTGGGCCACTTGGTGGCGGTGGGTCACGAAGAGGTGACGGTTGAGCTTGATGCCGCCGTGGCGGCGGGCGATACGCTCGAGATCCGATTTTACCCGGGTGCCGACGCGCGTCCCGATGTGCCCAAGCGCTGGCCACAGGTGCCTTGCCCCGTGGATGCCGCTGCGGGAGAGCGCATCGTCGTGCATTGCAAACGCAAGGTGGACGCGGGCTGTGAGGTCTATCTGATTCGCAGTGCCGGCGTGCTGGGGCAGACGGCAACGGTGTTGGAGCGCATGCGGGTCGAGGCAGATGCGGTCGCGCCTGCTGAGCAGTCCGTTGAGGTGCTGCCGTTTGAGGGCGTTCTGGCAGATGGCGGTGTACCGACGGAGCTGGCGGGACCGGCGGAGCCGGCAAAGCATGAGGCTTTTGCTCGCATGGTCTTTGCCTGGGAGCTGATGGATTTGGATCCGCGCGATGAGCGGGATCTGTCCGATGCGACGGTGGTGCTCGACGAAGTGTGCCGCGTAGGCGACGCCGAGCGGACTCGGGCGCTTATGCAACGTGCCGGGCGTATTGTTTGCCGCAACCTGGGGCAGGTGGCGATGGCCCGCGAGCTGGGCACGGCGTTTGACGTGGCGGCGCCGGTGTTCTGCGCCAATCGGGCCACGCTTGCCTGGCTGCGCGGGCTTGGCGCGGGGTGGGTATACTTGCCTGCCGAGTTGCTCAGCAATGATAGGGAGCGTATTGCCGAGCTGGCTGCTGAACCCGGCGTCTTGGGTCCGGTCGACGCCGACCGTCCCGAGCTCATGGTGTGCGAGCATTGCCTGCTGACCGCCGAGGGCGTTTGCGCCACCGATGCGACGGGGCGGGTCCGTTGCCGCGACTGCTTGCGTCGTCGGCAGATACGCTATCTGGTCGAGCGTGACGGTACGCGTCTGCCGGTTGCCATCGACGCATGCGGCAGGACGAGGATTTTCCTGTCGTAGATGCTGCGTCGCGTCAGTTTGTTATCATAAGAGAGTTTATGGACTTCCAGCACCGCCGTTTTCGGCGAGGGTGCTATAGCAAAAGGAGGATACCCAATGCTGTCTGTTGACGAGCAAATGCGTATCATCACCTCGGGCGCCGCGCAGATCGTCCCCGAGGCCGACCTTCGCAAGAAGCTTGAGAAGGGCGAGCCCCTCAACATCAAGCTCGGCGTCGATCCCACCAGCCCCGACCTGCACCTGGGCCACGCCGTGCCGCTGCGCAAGATGCGTCAGTTCCAGGACCTGGGCCACAACGTCACCCTCATCATCGGCAACGGTACTGCGCTGATTGGCGACCCCTCGGGCAAGAATTCCACCCGTCCGCAGCTTTCGCAGGAGCAGATCGAGGCCAATGCCGAGACCTACGTGAGCCAGGCCATGAAGATCCTTGATCCCGAGAAGACCACCATCGTGCACAACGGTGACTGGATCTTGTCGATGGATCTGGCCGGCCTGCTGCAGGTGTGCTCCAAGTTCACCGTCGCCCGTATTCTCGAGCGCGACGACTTTACCAAGCGCTACCAGTCCCAGACGCCGATCGCCCTGCATGAGTTCCTGTATCCCGTGATGCAGGCTTACGACTCCGTGCAGATCAAGGCCGACGTGGAAATGGGCGGCACCGATCAGCTCTTCAATCTGCTCGCCGGCCGTGAGCTCATGGAGAAGATGGGCATGGAGCCCCAGATCGCGCTCACCATGCCGCTGCTCGAGGGCACCGATGGCGTCCGTAAGATGTCCAAGTCCTACGGTAACTACATCGGCCTGACCGACGCGCCCAAGGATATGTTCGGCAAGACCATGTCCATCCCCGACGAGATGATCGGCAAGTACTACCGCCTGGCGAGCTCGCTCACCCCGGCCGAGGTCGACAAGATCGACGCTGCTCTGGCCGACGGTTCTGCCGATCCCTATGAGCTCAAGCGCGCTCTGGGCCGCGACCTGTGCGACACCTACCACGGCGCCGGTGCCGGCGACGAGGCCCAGGCCGAGTTCGACCGCGTGTTCAAGGAGGGCCAGCTCGCCGACTTCCCCGAGAAGCATGTTGAGCTGACTGTTAACGACGAGGGCCAGATCTACCTCGCCGGCCTGCTCAAGGACCTGGGCCTTTCGGCCAGCGCCGGCCAGGCCCGTCGCGACATCGACGGCGGCGGCGTCAAGATCAACGGCAAGGCCGTGGCTCCCAAGAGCTACAACATCGACCCCAGTGCCCTCAAGCTGGGCGACACCCTCTCCGTGGGCAAGCGCAAGGGCTTCAAGCTGGTCTAGCAAGTAGGTCAACCTAACATGTGCAATAGGGCCGCAGCCGGAACTCCCGACTGCGGCCTTTTGAGTTGCGGTGAAATAGTTCCTAAAAATGCCATACGGGCGCCCAGGTAGGAACTATTCCACCGCAACTTTTTTCCTCCGTCCCCAAGGGATCATTTGGCGGTGCCGTTAAGCGGAAGGGGTGTTATCGGCGGCCTCCTTTTGGGCATACAATGGCTATTGGTTTGCTGCGGTGAAGGCCTGTCCGCTCCGCAGCTTTTTTCTACGGTTAAAGGAGTATGTATGTCCGTTGAGGTCATGAGGTCTGTGATCGAGGCCGCCGAGGGGCGCGTTCCCGTCGACACGCTGTTTGCCAACGCGCAGATCGTCGATGTGTACGGCCAGCGCGTGGCGCCCGGTAGCGTTGCCGTCAAGGATGGCGTGATCGTCGGTGTGCTCTACGATGGTCGCGACGATGCCGCCGGTACGTATGAGGCTACCGAGGTCATCGATTGCCAGGGCCGCTATCTTGCCCCCGGTTTTATTGACGGACACTTGCATATCGAGTCTTCGAACATCCGCCCTGCCGAGTATGCGCGCATGGCGGCGACGCGCGGCACCACCACCGCTATTGCCGACAGCCACGAGATCGCTAATGTTTCTGGCTTGGACGGCCTGCGCTTTATGATCGAGGACGGTCGTCGCGCTCCTATTTCCATCAAGTACATGATGCCCTCGTGCGTGCCCGCGCTGCCCGATGAGCAAGCAGGCGCTGTGATTACCGCCGCTGACATGCAGGCGTTTTTTGCCGAGCATCCGGGCGATGTCTTTGGCCTGGGCGAGATGATGAACCTGCCGGGCGTCTTTATGGCCGATCCCGAGACCTGCGCTCGAATCGACGCTGCCAACCAGACGCCGTCCAAGCAGGTTGACGGTCACGCGCCGCTCGTTGCCGGCAAGGACCTCAACGCCTATGCCGCAGCAGGTATTATCGCTGACCATGAGTCGACGATTCCCGAGGAGGCACTCGACAAGCTGTCTCGCGGCATGTATGTGATGCTGCGCGAGGGTACGTGCAGCCATGACCTGGCCAACCTGTCGCCGATGCTGCTGGAGAATCCTGCCCGTGCCCGCCGTTGCTGCTTTGCGACCGACGACCGCGTTCCTTCCGATGCGCTTGCGTCCGGCATGATCGACAACGCCTGCCGCGTGGCGATTGAGGCCGGTATCGACCCGGTGGTCGCTATCTCCATGGCGTCCCTTTCCACGGCTGAGGCGTTTGGCCTGGATCACGGCTGCCGCGACCCGCACGAACTGCGTGGCGCCATCGCCCCGGGCAAGCGTGCCGACCTGCTGGTGCTCAATGACCTGACGTTTGCCACGGCTCCGCATCGCGTATATGCCGCCGGTGCTCTGGTGGCGCAGGACGGCACCTTTGTGGGCGAGATCGCACCCGAGATGGCCGAGGTCGCAGCCCTTGCCGACGAGCTGCGCGCGTCCGTTAAGCTGCCGAAGCTTTCGCTCGACGTATTCGACTATGCCTTTAAGCCGGGCGAGGCCGTGATTGACGTGGTGCCGGGTAAGGCCATCACGGGTATGGCTCGCCCCGAGAGCGCCGAGGGCCTGCGTCGCATTATGCTGATCGAGCGCCACGGCCGCGGTGTGTCGCTGCAGGCCGAGGGCGCCGACGGTGATGGTCCTGCGGGCCTGGGCCTTGTCGGCAAGCATATCGGTCGCGGCTGGGTGCGTGGCTTCACCATCACCGGTGGCGCCATTGCCTCCACGATCGGCCACGACTCGCACAACGTGTGCGTCGTGGGTGATAACGCTGCCGATATGATGGCGGCTGTTGAGGCTGTGGGCCAGGGTGGTCACGTGCTGGTGCGCAACGGCGAGGTCGTGGCGCGCATTCCGCTGGCGCTCGGCGGTCTGATGAGCGAAGGCACGGCCGAGGACGTTGCCGCGCAGCACGACGACTTTATGGTCAAGGCGCGCGCCATGGGTATTGAGCCGCCGCTCGACCCCATCATGGGCATCATCTTCCTGCCCCTGCCGGTCATCCCGACGCTCCGCATTCGCCCCGAGGGCATGTTCGACGTCACAACCTTCACCTACGCCGACTAGTCATCGGGGACGTTCTTAAACGGCTAGTCGCCTGCGACACTCTTTGACATGTTGCCAGGCGCTGCGACTGTGGGATCCCTGGCGCGCGTGAGCTATTTGCTAGGTCCTTGTAACGTTTGCACCCGCGGAGTCTTACCTGAGCTCCCTTTGGGTACGTTGGAATTGGATACACGTTCGATTCCAACAAGCCCGAAGGGAGCTTTTCTATGTTTAAACTGATTGCATCCGATATGGACGGCACGCTGCTTGATGAGAATAGCCAGGTACCGCCCGAGACATATGAGCTGATTGAGGCCCTGCGCGAGCGCGGCGTGTACTTTGCTGCGTCCTCGGGCCGCCGTTACGACCGCCTATGCGAGTTCTTTGCGCCCGTGGTCGACAAAATGGACTTTGTCGCGGCGAATGGTGCGCAGGTCTATGCAGAAGGGGTCGAGGTCGATCGCGAGGTATATTCTCATCTCGCCGTCCGCAAGCTCGCGCGCACGGTCAAGATGTTTCCTAACATGCATCTGGCGCTCTTTGATCGCACCAAGTCCTTTTTGCTCGACGACGAGGACAAATTTGTCCGCGAGATTGACAAAGATCTGCCCAACGCCGAACGCATTTGGGGACTGCCCGATCCGCATGTGAATATCATCAAGGCATCGATTATCTGCGATGACGGCAACGTGATGGACAACGCCTACGTGTTGCAGCGCGAGCTGGGCGACCTGTTCTCTTTTGCGCCTTCGGGCAACGCGTGGATCGATGCCATGCAGCCCGGTGTGTCGAAGGCCTCGGGCATCGCGCAGCTCGCGGAGCATTACGGCATTGGACGCGACGAGGTCATGGCGTTTGGCGACTCGATGAACGACTACGAGATCATTCGCTTTGTCGGCACGGGCTGCGCGATGGAAAACGCGCGCCCCGCGCTCAAGGCAGTCGCCGATCGCGTGGTGGGGTGCAACCGCGACCACGCCGTTCAACAGGAGCTCCGTCGCGTGCTGGAGAGTCTCTGCTAGACCGGTAGTTGGGGACATTCCTTATGCGCCGGCAGTTGGGGACAGACTTAAGTGAGTGAAACCACTCATTGGGGACAGACTTAAATGAGTGCCGCCAGCGACTAGCCATTTAAGAACGTCCCCAATGACTACCGGGTTGCTGCTGCTAGGCGAGGGCGGCCATGATGGTGTGGGCGACGCCGTCGTGGTCGTTGTCGTATTCGGTGATGGCGTCGGCGGCCTCGCGGTCCTCGGGCTCGGCGTTGATCATGGCCATGCCGTGGCCCGCTGCCTGCAGCATGGGGATGTCGTTGATGTTGTCGCCGAACGCCCAAGCGTCGGCGAGACGTTCGCCCAGGTGCTCGCAGAGCCACGTGAGGGCCGTTCCCTTGGTGGCGCCCTCGCCCATGACCTCGATATTCATGGCGTACGAACGCGTGACCTCAATGCCACCGAGCGTGTCGAGCTCAGCCGCGATGGCGTCGCGATCGGCCGGGTCATGCCAGTACATGGCGATGCGTTCGAGCGTCTCGACCTCGTCGATCTTGCTGTCGATATCCATGTCGATCGGTGTTCGTGTGCGCTTGAGCGAAGCCGCGATGTGGGGGTCGCCGCCGCAGAATTCGTCCAGGCGCGTGTAGAGCGAGCGGGGGAGGAAGCACTGCCCATCCGCGAAGATATCGAAGGTCACATCGTGGCCGGCGGCGATGCGATGGACGCGATGGGCAATGCTGCGATCGAGCGGACGGCTCAATATGCGCGTGGCGCGCGAGGCATCGTTGGGCACATCGTCGTCGAGCTGCCAGACGCTGGCGCCATTGGCACAGACGGCATAGTGCACGGCGGGATGGGCGAGGATGGGCTCAAAGATGCCCGACAGCGGACGTCCCGTGCACGGTACAAACTCAATGCCGCGACGTGCGAGCTCGTCGAGCATCGCCCAGGTGGCGTCGCTCATCTGCTTATCGCTCGTCAGCAGCGTTCCATCCATATCGGAAAACACAATCATTTGTTGCGATCCTTTCTACTGGCATAAAAAGCGTGGCCGAGGGCGGTGATGCCCTGGCCACGCTCGGGTTCTATAACGGTCCGCGTTCTAGCGATCGGCGAGCGGCTTGTACTCCAGCGGCTCGATAACCGGGCGATACGCGGGACGGATGATGCGGTGCGCGCAGAAGAGCTCTTCCATGCGGTGCGCCGACCAGCCGGCCATGCGGGCGACGGCGAACAGCGGCGTAAAGAGTGTCTCGGGCACGCCGAGCATCTTGTAGATAAAGCCCGTGTACAGGTCGATGTTGGCGCAGATGGGCTTGGTCATGCCGTGATCGCGCATCACCTGCGGTGCCAGGCGCTCGATGCGCTCGATGAGCGCGAACTCATCGCCCAGGTCCTTCTTGGCGGCAAGCGTGCGCGCGTAACGGCGGCACACCTCGGCGCGCGGGTCGCTCAGCGTGTAGACGGCGTGGCCCATACCGTAGATGAGGCCCGTGCCGTCGAAGGCCTGCTTGTCGAGAATCTTGCCCAGGTAGGCTGCGACCTCGTCCTCGTCCTCCCAATTGGAGACATGCGCGCGGATGTCCTCGTGCATGGACACGACTTTGGCGTTGGCGCCGCCGTGGCGCGGGCCCTTGAGCGAGCCGATAGCCGCGGCGTAGGCGGAATACGGGTCGGTGGCCGAGGAGGACAGCACGCGGCAGGCAAACGTGGAGTTGTTGCCGCCGCCGTGCTCGGCATGCAGCATGAGCATCACGTCGAGCAGCATGGCTTCGTCGCGGGTGAATGCCATGCCGCCGCGGAGCACCTGCAGGATGGTCTCGGCGGTGGAGAGGCCGGGTGTGGGGTGCGGTACATGAACCTCGGAGCCGCGACGCTTGGCGACCGAGGCCATATGCGCGAAGGCGGCGATGCGGGGGAGACGGGCGAGCATGGAGATGGCGACGTCGATTTCGTGCTCGGGTGTAATGGCGTCGGGCTCGGCGTCGAAGGCGTAGAGCAGCAGCACGGCGCGCTGAAGCACATTCATGATGCTCGACGACACCGTGGTCATGGGGAACTCGCGGACGTATTCGTCGCTCAGATGCCTAAAAGCACCCAGGCGTCCGCAAAAACCGTCGAGCTCCTCTTTGGTGGGCAGTGAGCCCGTGATGAGCAGGTAGGCGACCTCTTCGTAGCCATAGCGATCCTCGGCCTGGGCGTTGTTGACCAGATCCTCGATGCTGTAGCCACGAAGCGTGAGTTTGCCTTGATCGGGCACGACCTTACCGTCGACCTTGTTGTAGCCATGTACGTCCGAGATGCGAGTGAGGCCCGCGACCACGCCCGAGCCGTCTGCATTGCGCAGGCCGCGTTTGACATTGTGCTCGACAAACAGGTCCTCGTCATAAGGGTCGGTCGGCAGGCCGTGGTAGAGGTTTTCGCTTTCGGGCGAAATCTGACGGCTCGCCTCGTAATCCAGAACCAGGCGGCTCAGGTGATCGTCGAAGCGGTAGTAGATTTTCTTGGCGTCGTAGGCCATGCGCGCTCCTCTCCGGTCCGCTTTGGGGCGGCGCGCTTGGACGATATGACGTCAGGCTGCCCCGAGCGGCTTGTTCGCTACAGGCGGTACATAAAGTTAAAGACGTCCTCGCGCTGAATGGACACGTTGACGCCCGAAAGCTCGCCTGCGTCGGCCAGGGCCTTCTGCAGCTCGGCGAAGTCGAGCTTGGACTCGGCGGTGTCGGCCAGCATGGTCATGGTGAAGATGTCCTCGATAATGGACTGCGTAATGTCGCGGATGTCGACGTTGGCCTCGCCCAGAACACGGGTGACGCCGGCGACGATACCGGGGCGGTTCTTGCCAAGGACGGTGATGACGATGCGGGAGGACGAGATCTCGGCCATGGGAAACCCTTTCGCGTGATTGCGGCGCGCGGGGCGCTCCGCTACGGTACAGTGTTCATCATTGTACCTGTCTGGCGCAAAAAAGGGCACCTTTGCTGCGGCGTTACACGTCTGCAACATGGGAGAAGGGGCAAAGGCGCCCGTTTGCCGCGATTCGTCGTGTCGTCTGCCGTGCCTTGGGCGCGATGCACAACGCAAAGACCGTGAACCTTTTGTGGGACGCTCGACGCCGTGGTACCATAGCCGAGTTTGTTGTCTTGGTCGGAAACCAAGACGCCTTATGCGCTGATCGGTAACCAGCGCCTGACCAATAAGGAGTCCTACCATGAAGCAGGGTATCCATCCCCAGTATGTCGAGTGCACGGTGACGTGCTCCTGCGGCAACACCTTCAAGACGCACGCTACCGTGTCCGAGATGAAGGTCGAGCTTTGCAACGAGTGCCACCCGTTCTACACCGGCCAGCAGAAGTTCGTCGACACCGGTGGACGCGTCCAGCGCTTCGCCGACAAGTTCGGTGGCGCCGCTGCCGCTCAGCTCAAGAAGGCCGAGGAGGCCAAGGCTGCCAAGGCCGCCAAGGCTGCTGAGGCCGAGGCCGCTCGCAAGGCCGCCGCTGAGGCTAAGGCTGCCGAGAAGGCTAAGCGTGCCGCTAAGTTTGCCGAGGAGGCTGCCAAGCAGGCCGCCGAGGCTCCCGCAGAGGCTCCCGTCGAGGAGGCCGCTGCCGAGGCCGAGACCACCGAGGCTGCTGAGTAAATAGCTCGCCGCGGAAACACTCGCATTCATGGCATAAGGGCCGCGCATCCATTTGGGTGCGCGGCCCTTTTCTTTTTATTGGTGCAAGCTAACCCGTCCCCATTGCACCAGGTTGGTGCGAATGGGACAGGTTGATTTGCACCAAATGGCAGAGAGGCAGCGTTTTCCCAGATAAAAGCTGCCAAAATAAACCAGTCCCTTTTTGGCAGGCTGTCGTAGTTATTACGTGGTCGAGCGTGTCGACCGCATAGGCGGCGCCTTGTTTGGCTAAAGTACAAATATCTGTGTTTAACTCGTCCAAGGTTTCATGCCGCGGGCGATGGCCAAAAAGGAAAACCACATGGGATTCATGTCAAAGCTGCTGTCCTTTGGATCCGATAAGGACCTGAAGCGCTACTACAAGATCGTCGACAAGATCAACGGTCTTGAGCCCCAGTTTGAGAAGATGACCGAGGAGGAGCTCCGCGCCCAGACCGATAAGTTCCGTGAGCGCTACGCCAACGGCGAGTCGCTCGACGACATGCTCCCCGAGGCCTTTGCCACCGTGCGCGAAGCTTCCAAGCGCACCATGGGCATGCGTCACTTTGATGTACAGCTCATCGGCGCCATGGCGCTGCACGAGGGCCACATCGCCGAGATGAAGACCGGCGAAGGCAAGACCCTCGTCTCCACGCTGGCCGGCTATCTCAACGCTATCGCCGGTAAGGGCGTGCACGTCGTCACCGTCAACGACTACCTGGCCAAGCGCGACTCCGAGTGGATGGGTCGCATCTACAAGTATCTGGGCATGACCGTCGGTCTGCTGCAGAACAACATGCCGCTCGAGCTTAAGCGCCCGGCCTACCAGGCCGACGTCACGTACGGCACCAACTCCGAGTTCGGTTTCGATTATCTGCGCGACAACATGGTTACCCGCCCCGAGCAGCGTGTTCAGCGCGGCCACAGCTACGCCATCGTCGACGAGGTCGACTCCATCCTGATCGACGAGGCCAGAACGCCGCTCATCATCTCGGGCGCCGGCACCAAGTCCGCCAGCACTTACAAGGACTTCGCGCGCGCCGTGCGCGGCCTTGAGCGCGGTGAGGACGTCTCGCACGACATGCTCACCGCCACCGAGGACGTGGAGCCCACGGGCGACTTCGTCATGGACGAGGCCAAGCACACCATCGCCGCCACCGAGCGCGGTCTTAAGAAGATTGAGCGCCGCCTGGGTATCGATGACATCTATGCCGATCTCTCCGGCCAGCTGGTCAACCACCTGCAGCAGGCGCTGAAGGCCCAGTACATGTTCCACCGCGACAAGCAGTACGTGGTCACCAACGGCGAGGTCAAGATCGTCGACGAGTTCACCGGTCGTATCATGGAGGGTCGCCGCTATTCCGAGGGCCTGCACCAGGCCATCGAGGCCAAAGAGGGCGTGCTCGTGCGCGAGGAGAACCAGACCCTTGCCACCATCACCCTGCAGAACTACTTCCGCCTGTATGACAAGCTCTCCGGCATGACCGGTACGGCGCTCACCGAGGACGCCGAGTTCCGCGAGATCTACAAGCTGCCCGTCGAGGTCATTCCCCCCAACAAGCCCGTGCAGCGTGTTGACCACGAGGACCTGGTCTACCGCACCATCCAGGCCAAGTACAACGCCGTTGCCGACGACGTTGAGCGTCGTCACGCCAAGGGCCAGCCGGTCCTGGTGGGCACCGTCTCCATCGAGAGCTCCGAGAAACTGTCCGCCGCCCTCACTAAGCGCGGTATCGCGCACGAGGTCCTCAACGCCAAGCACCACGAGCGCGAGGCCCATATCGTGGCCCAGGCTGGTCGCTATGGCGCCGTGACCATCGCTACCAACATGGCCGGCCGTGGTACCGACATCTTGCTGGGCGGCAACCCCGACGAGCTGGTGCGCGAGCGCCTGGAGTACGAGGGCCTGACCATGGAGGACGTGACGCCCGAGCAGCTCGAGCAGTTTAACGCCGAGGCCAAGGAGACCTGCAAGGCCGAGCGCGAGCGCGTGCTTGCCGCCGGCGGCCTGACCGTTATCGGCACCGAGCGCCATGAGTCCCGCCGTATCGACAACCAGCTGCGTGGCCGTTCCGGTCGTCAGGGCGATCCGGGCGAGACCCAGTTCTACCTGTCACTCGAGGATGACCTCATGCGCCTGTTCGGCGGCGACAGGATGGACCGCGTCTCCAAGATGATGGTCACGGCCGACATGGGCGACGACATGCCCATCCAGCACAAGATCATTTCCAAGGCCGTCGAGAATGCCCAGCACAAGGTCGAGAGCATCAACTTCTCCATGCGTAAGAGCGTTCTTGAGTACGACGACGTCATGAACAAGCAGCGCCAGGTCATCTACGCCGAGCGCAACAAGATTCTGGACGGCAAGGACCTGACCGACCACATCACCGAGGTCATGCACGATACCGTGTACCGCTGCGTGCAGGAGTTCTGCACCAAGGACAGCCACGAGGGCGAGCGCGATCTTGAGGGTCTGCGCAAATGGGTCGTCGAGCTGACCGGTCATATCGATACCCCTCAGTTCCCCGACGAGGACTTTGAGGCCCTGGCCGCCGATGTCTTGGCCTATGTTGAGAAGTGCTACAACATGAAGGCCGAGCGTCTGGGCGAGGACCTGATGCGCGAGCTCAATACCCAGGTCATGCTGCGCGTCATCGATACGCGTTGGATGAACTACCTGCAGGAAATGGACTACCTCAAGACCGGTATCGGCCTGCGCGGCTTTGGCCAGCGCGACCCGCTGGTTGAGTACAAGACCGAGGCCTACGGTGCGTTCCAGATACTCGTCGATACCATGTACGAGGATTACCTGCGCACTGTTCTGCGCATTGAGCTCAAAGCTGCCCCGCAGGCTGTGGAGCACAAGGAGGACCCCGCCCTTAAGGGTGCGCGCTTCTCTGGTCCCGCCGAGGTCGATGGCGACAACAGCGATTCGGTACTGCGCAAGCAGGCTCAGGTGCAGGCCCGCACCGCCGTCCAGGGTGGTCCGGCTGCCGTTAACAACGGTGGCAAGGTGACGACCTACCGCAAGTCCGAGAGCGATGACCCCTATGTCAACGTGGGCCGCAACGACCTGTGCCCCTGCGGTAGCGGTAAGAAGTTCAAGTACTGCCACGGCAGGAATCGTTAATGGCCGAGGCTCTAGAGGTAACGCCCGCCGAGTTGGACGCGTTTGCGGACCGACTCGGCGAGGTCGAGTCATATCTCCATTTGGACGAGAAGCGCACCCGCGTAGCGGAGCTCGAGGCCAAAAGCGTCGCCCCGGGTTTTTGGGATGACGCCGATGCCGCTCGCGCCACGATGGAGGAGATTGCGCGCGCCAAGGAGGATATCGCCGCCGTGGATACCGCGCGCGGTGAGCTTTCCGATGCTCGCGCCGCGTTGGAGCTTGCCGAGGAAATGGGCGATGACCCCGATGCCGCCGCGCTGCGTGGGGAGGCTGCCGCCACGGCGGAGCGCCTATCCCGCGCCATCGACGAGCTTGAGCTTGCGAGCTGGTTTACCGGCGAGTTCGATCACGGCGACGCGATTGTGACCATCAAGCCCGGACAGGGTGGCCTGGAGGCCCAGGACTGGACCTTCATGCTCTTTAAGATGTACATGAAGTACTGCCAGCGTCGCGGTTGGAAGGTCACCATCAACGATTGCCCCGCGGCAGAGGTCATCGGCATCGATCGCGCGACCTTTACCGTCGAAGGCAAGGATGCCTTTGGCATGCTTCGTGCCGAGGCCGGAGTTCACCGCCTGGTGCGCATTAGCCCTACCGACGACAAGAAGCGCCGCCAGACTACGTTTGCCGGCGTCGAGGTCATTCCGGTGCTGCCCGACGATATCGATATCGAGATTAATCCCGATGACATTCGCGTCGACGTGTACCACGCAAGCGGCCCGGGCGGCCAGGGTGTCAACACCACCGACTCTGCCGTGCGCGTGACACATTTTCCCAGCGGTATCGTGGTCACGTGTCAAAACGAGCGCAGCCAGATTCAAAACAAGGCCGCGTGCATGCAGATCCTCAAGGCGCGTCTGTACGAGATTGAGCTCGAAAAGCGCGCCGAGGCCCTGGATGAGATTCGCGGACCCAAGACCACAATTGGTTTTGGCAACCAGATTCGCAGCTACGTGCTCTACCCGTACCAGATGGTTAAGGACCTGCGCACGGGCGTGGAGACCAGCAACGTCGAGGCGGTTCTTGACGACGGCGACCTGGATCCGTTTGTGATTGGCTATCACCGTTGGGCTACCGGCAACGCTGACGCGGAGACCCCGTCTGCATAAACCGCTCAGTTTATATGGAAATGGGTCAAGGCTTTCCGAGCAGGGCGGTTTTGTATCCAGAACAAACCCTGCGCAGGGGTGGTTTTTGTTGGGCGAATCGGTAGAATCGAATACAAGAAGAAGTTCAAAGCGCATCCGATGTGGTGCGCTTTTTTGAGGGAGGCAGCATGGCATATCGTCTGGACATCAAGCGCATTCTTTCGATGAACTTCTTTCATGATCTGCCCCAGATCATGTTGGGGTGTGCCTTGGCCGCCATCGCGACCGACCTGTTTTTGATTCCCAACGGTCTTGCCGCCGGTGGCGTTACGGGCCTTGCGACGATTATCCAGGCGATCGGCGCAGCGCGAGGCGTGTCGCTTCCCGTCGGTATCCAGACCATCGTGATGAATGCCTTGCTGCTGCTGCTCGTTATGCGCGAGGGCGGCATGTTCTACGTGGTACAGACGGCGACGGGCTTTGTGCTGCTGGGCTTCTTTACCGATCTGTTTGCCCCGTTTGTAGCGCCTTTGGCACATGCGGACCTGATGCTTCCCGCTATGTGGGGCGGCATTATCACGGGCATTGGTTACGGCATGGTGTTGCGCGCCGGCGCCAACACCGGCGGCTCGGACACGATTGGCCAAATCATCTCGCGTAACACCTCGCTGCCGGTGGGCTCGACCGTCATGGCAATCGACGTTGCCGTATGTGCGGCATCGGCTCCGGTCTTCTCGCTCGAAAATGCTCTGTACGCAGGACTTTCGATGGTGATTAGCGGCTATGTGATCGATGCCGTGGTCGATGGCGGCAATAAGCGTCGTATGGTACTCATCATCTCGGACAATTTCCCCGATATCGCGGCCGACATCATGTATGGTCTGGGACGCGGCTGCACCAAATTAAAGGCGACCGGTATGTATTCGGGCGTCGAGAAGCCGGTGATCATGGTGATTGTTAGCCGTCGAGAGCTCAACACCCTCAAAACGATCGTGCGCGAGCGCGATCCTCACGCCATTGTGACGGTTGCCGACGTTACGGAAGCCTTCGGTGAGGGATTCAAGGACATTAACGCGTAGGCTGAATTTCGGTTTGCGGATCATTTTTGTGCCGGGGCGAGAGGCAGTCACCGCATCCAAAAGACGTTCACATTGATAAACCGTTTCATCAGCGGTTCTGCCTGCTAAATTGTTCAAATAATGATAAAAACTCTGGTAAAGCAATCAGTTTCCAGCATAATGAATGACGTACGTGCATCGCGGCTGTGTTGGGACTACCTTTCCGTGCCGTGCGCATCTTGTCTTAAGAGGATGAAAGGAAGGCACAATGAGCGACGAAGAGCTCAAAAAGGTTGCCAACGAGGTAAGGAAGGGCATCGTCACCGGCGTGCACGCTGCCAAGTCCGGCCATCCGGGCGGTTCGCTCGGCGCTGCCGACATCATGACCTATCTGTACTTTGAGGAAATGAACGTCGACCCGGCCGACCCCCGCAAGGCCGACCGCGATCGCTTCGTGCTTTCCAAGGGTCACTGCGCGCCTGGTCTGTACGCCGTGCTCGCCGAGCGCGGATTCTTCCCCAAGGAGGATCTCGAGACGCTGCGCCACATCGGCAGTCACCTGCAGGGCCATCCCAACATGAACGATACCCCGGGCGTGGACATGTCCACCGGCTCACTTGGTCAGGGCGTCTCCGCTGCCGTGGGAATGGCACTTGCCGCTCAGCATTGGGGCGATACCTATCGCACCTATGCCCTGTTGGGCGACGGCGAGATTGAGGAGGGCCAAGTGTGGGAGGCCGCTATGTTTGCGGGCAACCACGCGCTCGATAACCTCTGCTTGATCGTCGACCACAACGGCTTGCAGATCGATGGCACCATCGAGGAGGTCAACTCCGCGATGCCCATCGCTGACAAGTTCCGTGCGTTCAAGTTCCATGTGATCGAGGTCGCCGACGGCAACGACTTCGCTCAGCTGCGCGCCGCCTTTGCCGAGGCTCGCGAGACCCACGGCATGCCCACGTGCATCGTGTGCGAAACCACCAAGGGCAAAGGCGTCTCTTTCATGGAGGGTCAGGTTGGCTGGCATGGCAAGGCTCCCAACGACGAACAGTACGCTCAGGCCATGGCCGAGCTCGACGCTCATGACAAGGAGGGCGAATAATGGCAGACGTGAAGAGAATCGCCACTCGCGCGAGCTATGGTGAGGCCCTGGTCGAGCTGGGTGCCGAGCACGACGACTTTGTCGTATTCGATGCCGACCTGGCGGCTGCTACCCAGACGGCAAAGTTCAAGGCGGTCTATCCCGACCGCTTCTTCAATGCCAGTATCGCCGAGTCCAACCTGATGGGCATGGCTGCGGGCGTTGCCACCACCGGTCGCGTTGCCTTTGCGAGCACCTTTGCGATGTTCGCTGCCGGCCGCGCTTTCGAGCAGGTTCGCAACTCCATTGGCTATCCGCACCTCAACGTCAAGATCGGCGCCACGCACGCCGGTATCTCGGTGGGCGAGGACGGAGCTACGCACCAGTGCAACGAGGATATCGCTCTCATGCGCACCATTCCGGGCATGACGGTGGTTGTTCCTGCCGATGACGTCGAGGCAAAGGCATGCGTACGTGCCGCCTATGAGTTCGATGGTCCTGTCTACATGCGCTTTGGCCGCTTGGCCGCCCCCGTCATCAACGACCCCGAGACCTATGAGTTCGAGCTGGGTCGCGGCATCCTTATGCGCGAGGGTTCCGACGTGACTATTGTCGCCTGCGGCCTTATGGTCTCTGCTGCTCTCGAAGCCGCCGAGGCCCTTGCCGAGCGCGGCATCGATGCCGAGGTCATCAACATCCACACCATCAAGCCTATCGACGCCGA
>CAJMRP010000026.1 GCA_905215765.1 uncultured bacterium | reverse complement strand
CGGCGCTCTGGACAAGGCCGCCGAGACCATGGCCGGCCTCTCCGGCACCCGCATCCACGAGTAGCCTCTACTCCATTGCCTCTCTCGTGGGCGCCAGGCAAGGCGCCCACAAACTAACCTCTCTTCATGAGCCCCGCAGTCCGCTCCGACTGCGGGGCTTTTGCTATTTACCTAGTCCCCGATGGGTGGGTAGTCATTGGGGACGTTCTTAAACGACTAGTCAAACAAGAACGTCCTCAATGACTACTAATTTAAATCTGTCCCCAATGACTGCGGAAAGCGCATCTCACACCGACGCATTGCTTTCGGGCCCTCTCTCCGTGCTCCCTATAAGTTCAGCTGGACTCCCCGCAACCTGTTCCGCGTTGGCGGAACGAGCGCGACGTGGAGTGTCATTCTTTACCGCGTTAGACTAGACGCAGGGAAAGGAGGAGGACATGGATGCTCGCGTCAAGCAGCTTGTAAATATGATCGAGGACGCTCAGCCTGTCGCTGTCGCGGTGCTTGCCAAGCGTCTCGAGGTAAGCGAGCGCGCCGTGAGAAACTATATCCATCGCGCAAACGACAAGCTTGCGGGGGTTGCACGCATCGTTGGCAGCAAAGGGCAATATCGTATCGATGTTGCACATGCAGATGAGCTTGCTCGCTTGCTAGACGGTGCGGCTCTGGCCCATCCGGGCATTCCTGATACGCGCGACGGCCGTGTGTCCTTCCTTCTTAACGACCTTCTCATGCGGTCCCAGTGGGTGACGATTGAGGAGTATGCGGATTTACTCTACGTTTCGGCGCGAACTCTGTCCAATGACATGCGTCTGGTAGAGCAGAAACTCGCCCAATTTGACTTGACGCTCGAAAAGCGCCCTCGCTACGGAATCCGCGTTGCGGGTGGGGAGTCGCAACGGCGTCTGTGTCTGGCCTCGCTGGTGAGGCCCGTGTTGCCCGACACCGACGATGCAGAGCTCGCCGAGCGCCTGCGGGCCATCGCCGCATGTGTGGACGATGCCCTGACTGCCTCGCCCGTCACGGTGAGCTCGCTGGCATCCCGCAATCTCATCATGCATCTTTACATCGCTCTTGGCCGCATCGAGCAGGGCTGCTATGTCCCGGCTGCAGAATCGGACGTTTTAAAGCTGGAGGGAACGCGCGAATACGCTGCGGCTTTCCAGATTGCCGCAAACATCAAGGATGCCCTGGGCGTGAGCATGCCCCGAGAAGAGGTTGCCTTTATCGCAATCCATTTGCTCGGCAGGGGCACGGGCGTGCCCGAGAAGGGCTCGGCCGTTATCTCGGACGAGATGTGGGAGATCGCTTCCGAGATGGTATGTGCGGTCAACGATGAGTTTAGGTTTGACTTTAGCAGCGATCTTGAACTTCGCATGAACCTTGCTCGGCATATTGGCCCTCTGGGCTATCGCCTTGAATATCACATGCATATGGATAACCCCATGCTGCCCGATATCAAGACGAGGTTTCCGTTGGCCTATTCGATGGCGGCCGGCACCTCGCAGGTACTCGAGCGTCATTTTGGCAGCCAGCCCTCTGATGAGGAGCTCGGCTACATCGCCATGGCATTTGCCCTGGCCCTCGAGCAGCAAGCCGACCAGCCGCGTCGCAAACGCATCCTGATCGTGTGCGCCTCGGGAGCGGGAAGCGCCCGTATGCTCGAGCACCAGTACCGCAAGCAGTTTGGTATGTATATCGAGTCGATTGAGACATGCGACGTCGCCCGCGTGGGAACGCTCGACTTTTCGCACATCGACTACGTGTTCACAACGGTGCCGCTCAACGTCAAGTTGCCTGTGCCCGTCCGCGAGGCCGATTTCTTCTTGGAGACGAGCGATGTCAACGCTATCCGCAAGGTGCTGAGTGATGACGCTGCGCAATCGGACTCCCTGAGCGCTTTCTTTAGCCGTGCCCTGTTCTTCAACCGCGTTGAGGCGTCGTCGAAGCAGGCCGTTCTCCGATATCTCTCCGAGCGCGCCGTCGAGAGCGGCCGTGTCGATGCCCAGTTTGCCCAAGAGGTTGCCGAGCGCGAGAGCGCGAGTGCCACCTCGTTTGGCAATGGGGTGGCCATGCCCCATGGGATGCATCCTTTGAGCGCCGAGGCCTTTGTTACCGTGGGCCTGCTCGAACATCCCATTCTTTGGGACGAATACGGCCATGAGGTCGATATCGTCTTTATGGTGTCGTTTGCCCGGTCGGGCGGCGATGAGGCGCGGATCTTGAGCTCGCTGCTCGCTGAGATCTTTATGGACCGCCAGGGGGTCGAGCGCTTACGCGAGCGCCGGTCCTGGCATGAGCTGATGGCGCTTGTGCAAGCGCATACGGCTTAAGGCTTCTTTTGTCGAAAACCCTGCCTGCCTGCAATAAACCTCGAGGATTGCGGGTGGGAGATAGGCGTTTCGAATATTCAAGTACAAACCAAACATCACGGGAGAGGAGACCGTTATGGACGATCAGGGAACCGAGATGGTTTCGTTTCAGCTGGTCGCTGCAGCGGGAGAGGCGCGCAGCCTTGCCTTCGTAGCCCTTGAAAAGGCAAAGGCGGGGGATTTTGACGCTGCCGCCAAACTCATGAAGCAGTCAAAGGATGCGGGAATCAAAGCTCACCACATCCAAACGCAGCTGCTTTCGACCGAGGCGGCGGGCGAGCATCTGTCGGTGGATGTGTTGCTGGTCCATGCTCAGGACCACCTCATGTGCTCCATGCTTGCTCAGGAGCTCGTGCAGGAGCTGATCTGCCTGTATGAGCGCACTGCAGCCAAGAACGCCTAACGGCGTGCGGCGACTATCCAACCAATCAATGCGAAGGGAATCCCTTATGAAGATCCTTCTTGTTTGCGCAGCTGGCCTGTCTACAAGCATTCTGATGAAGAAACTCGAGAAATACGCGGAGCAAAACGGCATCGAGCTCGATATCGATGCGGTGGGTATCGGCGAGTATCAGGAGACCTGCGCCGATTATGACGTGCTGCTCTTGGGGCCGCAGGTGTCCTACCAGCTCAACACCGTCAAGCAGGGGAGCGGTAAGCCGACCGCGGTCATCCCCGCACAGGACTACGGCATGGGCAACGCCGCCAACGTGCTGGCACTCGCCCAGTCGCTGTTGGGCTAGGAGGCGACCATGGAAAATTTCATGACCCTGCTTCAGGAAAAACTGACCCCTATTGCCAATTTCTGCGGCGCCGAGCGCCACTTTGCCTCCATGCAAAAGGGCTTTATGAGCGCGATCAGCTTCATCTTGGTCTCTGCCGTCTTTATGATCATCGCCAACCCGCCGGTCACGGCCGACCTGGTGGCGCGGGGCGGGTTCTGGTCCGTCTTTGGCCCTTGGCTCGATTTTGCCACGGCCAATAAGCTCACGCTGCTCATCCCGTTCAACATGACGATGGGCATACTGTCGGTGATCGTGACGTTCGCAATCGCCTATAACCTGGCGGGCACCTACAAGATGCCCAAGCTTAACGCCGGTATGACCTCGCTGGTGATGTTCCTGATCGCCGCGGCGCCGTCGTCCTACTACCAGCTTGCTGATGAGTCCGTGCTCCAGGCGGTCCCCTGCACCTATCTGGGTGCGCAGGGCCTGTTTACCGCCATCATCGTTGCCCTGGTCTCCGTCGAGGTCACGCACTTCTGCCAGACCAAGGGCATCACCATCAAGATGCCCGATGGCGTGCCGCCGTTTTTGTCCGAAACCTTTGGCGCCATCGTGCCTATGCTCGCCAACATCCTCATCTTCTTTGGTGGCAACCTGCTGATCCAGATGATCGATCCCACGCTGTCCATCCCCTCGGTTATCGAGAAGCTGCTCGCTGCCCCGCTTTCCGTCGCAGTTGACTCTGTGCCCGGCGCACTGCTTATCTGCTTCATGACGCTGCTGTTTTGGTGCTTTGGCGTCCACGGCAACATGATCGTGACGCCCATCACCGCCCCGGTCACGCTTGCCGCCTTTGCTGCCAACGCCTCGCTCTACGCTGCTGGGCAGCCGCTTGAGTTCCACCCGGTACTCATGTCGATGGTCATCAACCTCATCGGCGGCACGGGCAATACGTTCTCTTTTGTGGCGCTCTGCGCGTTTAGGGCAAAGTCGCAGCAGCTTAAGGCATTTGGCAAGGCATCGATCGTGCCGAGCTTCTTCCGTATCTCCGAGCCCGCGATCTTTGGCGCACCCATCATCTTCAACCCGATCCTCATGATTCCGTTTGTGCTGGGCGGTATGATTTCGGCCCTGCTGTATTGGGGTGCAATCTCACTGGGTCTTGTCTCTAACTTCTACATCTTGGTGAGCGGCACGTTCCCCATCTTCGTTCAGGGCTTTATCCAGCGCCTCGACCCGCGCATCTGGGTATTTACGATCGTTTTGATCGTGGTCATGGCTGTGGTCTGGTACCCGTTCTTTAAGGTGTACGACAACCTGCTCCTGGCACAGGAGCAGGAGAACGCCGCGGCAGCTTCTGCCAAGGATACTGAGTAGCATGGGTTACTTTGACAGAACGTCTGCTGCCGGTATGCCCGAGGGCTTTTTGTGGGGCGGCGCGCTCGCTGCCAACCAGGCCGAAGGGGGCTGGAACGAGGGCGGCCGCGGTATGTCGCACTCCGACCTGATTCCACAGGGTCCCGACCGCTGGGATGTGATGTTTGGCAGGCAAAAGCCCGTGGATGATCCGGACAGGCTGTATCCATGCCGTTGGGGCAACGACTTCTTCCATCATTGGCGCGAGGACGTCGAGCTCTTTGCCGAGATGGGCTTTAAGTGCCTGCGTCTTTCAATTTGTTGGAGCCGTATTTTTCCCACAGGGATGGAGGCCGAGCCCAACGGTGAGGGCTTGGAGTTTTACCGTCAGGTATTCGAGGCGCTGCGCGAGCACGGAATCGAGCCGCTCGTGACGCTGTCGCACTACGACTATCCGTTGGCTCTGGTCGAGCACTATGGTGGATGGCAAAGCCGAGAGATGATCGAGCGGTATGCGCACTACGTCGAGACCGTCGGACGTGCGTACCAGGGCCTCGTGCGTTATTGGCTCACCTTCAACGAGATCAACAGCGTGGCGCTGTCCTATCTCAACGCGGGCGTCACGCTCGAGGATGAGCGTGACCGTGCAGCCGTGACCGCGGCGTTCTCGCACCATATGTTTATGGCGAGCGCTCGCGCCGTCGAGATCCTGCACAAGATCGATCCCGCAAACAAGGTGGGTTGCATGATCGCTGCCGGTGCGACCTATCCGTACCGTTGTGCGCCCGAGGACGTATGGCTTGCGTATGAGGAGGACCGCGGCCGCTACTTCTACACTGACGTGATGGCTGCGGGCGCCTATCCTACTTGGAAGCTGCGTGCGCTCGAGAAAGAGGGTGTTTACGTGCCCTTTGAGCCGGGCGATACGGAGTGTCTGGCCGAGCATACCGTCGACTTCATCTCGTTCTCGTACTATTGCTCGCGCTTGGTGTGCGCCGATGACCAGGTGATCGCTGAGAAGGCGGAGGGCAACGTGTTCCCGACGCTGCGCAATCCGTACCTCAAGGATAAAGAGACTGCCTGGAAATGGCAGATCGATGCGCTGGGTTTGCGCGTGACGCTTGCCGGCTACCACGATCGTTACCATCTTCCGCTCTTTATCGCTGAGAACGGTGTGGGCGGACTCGATGCGCTGGAAGACGGCAAAGTCCACGATGCGTATCATATTGATTACCTGCGCAGGCATATTCTTGCGCTACGCGATGCAATTGTCGAGGACGGTGTTGACCTGATGGGATACACGCCGTGGGGCTGTATCGATCTGGTATCGGCCTCGACGGGGCAGATGAAGAAGCGCTATGGCTTTGTTTATGTCGATGCCGATGATACGGGCAAAGGCACGTTCGATCGCTACCGAAAGGACAGCTTCTGCTGGTATCAAAAGGTCATTGCATCAAATGGCGAGGACTTGAGTTAACCCTTGCAAGCCTGCTGCCCCCGCGGCCCGTTTCGGCCGCGGGGGCTTTTGCTATTTACCTAGTCCCCGATGAGACCCTCATTCTGTGGGTAGTCATTGGGGACGTTCTTAAACGACTAGTCATTTAAGTCTGTCCCCAATGACTGCGGAAACCCGGCACTTGGGGACGTTCCTTTTCTGCCGGCAGCTTGGAACAGTCCTTAAAGCCCGCATCAATCAACTGCGGAAAGCGCATCCCAGAATGAGCGTCCAACATGGGACATGGTTTCCCTTGAGGGCCTCAACCGGAAAATGCATCCCGGAATGTTGCCGGAAAGTGGAACGTAGTTTCCCAAACAGGCCGTGCGCGGAAAGTGCATCCCGCTATCGAACTTCAAAGCGGGATGCATTTTCCGTGCCAGCAGTTCCGGGCAGCCAGAGACCACTCATTTAAGTCTGTCCCCAATGACTAGTAGTAGGCCCACATGGCTTCGACTTCGTTGAGGACCTCTACGACACCCCAGCGGCGGGCGCTGCGGCTGGCCGAGTTGGGGTCGTAGACGCCAATCTGGTCGGCGTCGTCAATACCGTAAAGCACAATGTAGTGGCCCACGTTGGTAAAGGTGCCCGGCCGAACGGCGGCGATGACGGGCGCTCCCGAACGCAGCGCCTGAGTCATAGAGTCGCGATCGTTATGGAGCTCCGTTCCGTTAAGTCCCAACTGCCACGCGCCGCTCGTCATAAACGACCATTCGGTTGCACCGGTGGGGGCGTAATTGCCCGCCTCGGAAAGCGCGCACATATCGACGGGGGTCATATCGGTGCGTCCCGTCTTAAAGATGTAGACCATGGTGAGGCACGTAGGCCCGCAGGCATTTTGGCGGATGGTGCCGCCGGCGTAAGGCAGCTCCGACCACGCGGGGTCGATCTGATAGATATGGGGCATCGTGCCGGCTTGCCATTGCGAGCGTGGGGTCGAAAAGGCGAAAGAATAACCGGGTGCGACGGGGGCCTTGAGCAGCTTGTCCTCGGCGGTGGGCTCGAGACCGGCCGAGCCGTGGGACATACAGGAGCTCATAAGCACAAAGACCAGACAGGTGAGGATAGAGCACAGTGCGAGGCGAAGTCGACGAGCCGGCAGGGCGGGGGCATTCACGTGCGATGTCGAGCGGTAGGGCTTGCCGTCGCGTCCACCTTGGGGATGCGAAAAGAAGCGGTTGATATGGATGCCGGGCTGACGTGCGCCGTTGCGGCGCAGTTGCGGAACCTCGGCCTGACGCTGTCGAGTGCGCGCGCCAAAGCGGCTATCTTGCTGCGCGCTTGTGCCCGTGCTCAGACGGCCGCTCTGCCGTGTTCTGCTTGACTGCTGCCGAGACGAAGGCCTGGGTTGCTCTTGAGGACGTTGCGAATTGCTGCTTGTGGCACTTCCGGGCGTCGGCGTGGTACGGCCAGCAAGGCGAACGCTTTGTCGCAGTTGATCACCGTCGTTGTATCCGTATGCCATTCGTACCGCCTTGTCTCATGTATAACCTGTCCATCCTACAAAAAAGATGTGCAACAAATGGGTCCGCGCGTCAAAAGCTCGGTAAACGGTACGAAAGGCGCAAAACACACGGCCTCAAAAACATCTCTATATGCGTCCGATGAGCGTACGCCCGTCGGACGGGCGGCAACAATGAGCGGCAAACCGTGCCGTTCGTCCCAAAAACGGCGCCGCTCGTTTTGCAGTTCTGCCTTCGGTCGAGCTACAAGCGGCGCTGCTGTGCCAAGGCCGTATCTTAAAGCCACGAAATAAAAGCGCGCGGCAAAACAGACCGCGCAAGGGGTGACGTCAAGGGGCGTCAAAAAGGAAAGGAGGGGAACAATGGCGGACAAGAACGCAGAAGTTGCAGTCGAGGATAACGGCGGCATGAAGAAAACGCTTTCGCTCTGGAACTTCTTCACCATCGGCTTTGGTGCCATCATCGGTACCGGTTGGGTTCTGCAGGTCGGCGACTGGATGGTCGTGGGCGGCGGTCCCGTTCCCGCTATGATCGCATTCCTCTTGGGTGCAATCTTCCTCGTGCCCGTCGGAGCTGTTTTCGGTGAGCTAACGGCTGCCATCCCCATTTCGGGTGGCATCGTCGAGTATGTCGATCGTAGCTTTGGCCGTACGCTGAGCTACATCACCGGATGGCTTTTGGCCCTGGGCAACGGCATCCTGTGCCCGTGGGAGGCCATCGCCATCTCGACCCTCGTGTCCGAGATGTTCGGTAGCCTGCCCGGTCTTGAGTGGCTGCGCGCCGTCAAGCTCTACACCATCCTGGGCGCCGACGTTTACCTGTTCCCGACGCTGATCGCGCTCGGCTTTGCAGTCTACGTCATCTTCCTCAATTTCCGCGGTGCAAGCTCGGCCGCCAAGCTCCAGGCCTTCCTGACCAAGGCCCTGCTCTGCGGCATGCTGCTCGCCATGGGCGTCTCGCTGTTCACCGGCTCGCCGGACAATGCCATGCCTGTGTTCTCCCAGGTCACCGGCGCTGGTGGCGGCAAGGCCGCTACCGAGAGCTCCAGCCTGTTTGCCGGCATCGTGTCGGTCCTGGTTCTGACTCCGTTCTTCTACGCCGGCTTCGACACCATTCCCCAGCAGGCTGAGGAAGCAGCCGAGGGCCTCAACTGGAACAAGTTCGGCAAGATCATCTCCCTGGCCCTGCTGGCCGCAGGCGGCTTCTACATGGTCTGCATCTACTCGTTCGGCACCATCCTCGACTGGCATGAGTTTGTTAAGAGCCCGGTTCCCGCGCTTGCCTGCCTCAAGGGCATCAACATGCTCCTGTACCTGGCCATGCTCGTCATCGCCACGCTTGGACCCATGGGCCCGATGAACTCCTTCTACGGCGCCACGAGCCGCATCATGCTCGCCATGGGCCGCAAGGGCCAGCTGCCCGAGCAGTTCGCCGAGGTCGACCCCAAGTCCGGCGCTCCCAAGCTCGCCTGCATCGTTCTGGGCGTCATCACCGTCGTCGGTCCGTTCCTGGGCAAGAACATGCTCATCCCTCTGACCAACGTGTCGGCTCTCGCCTTCATCTTCTCCTGCGGCATGGTCGCCCTCGCTTGCCTGCGCATGCGCTTCACCGAGCCCGATCTGCCTCGTCCCTACGAGGTGCCCGGCGGCAAGTTTGGCATCGGCCTCGCTATCGCTGCCTGCGCCATCATCATCGGCCTGCTCGTGATTCCGTTCTCTCCCGCTTCCCTCAACATGGTGGAGTGGAGCATCGTGATCGGCTGGTTGGCTATTGGCCTGGCTCTCATGGCCTTCACCAATTCCCGTAAAAAGTAACGCCGAGCCGGGGCGGATCAGGTGCGCGGGACCCTCTCTTCCGCGCACCGAACCCGGCACCACTTGGGTAGCTTTGTGAGGCCTTAACCCAACACGGCCTCGCCCACTATATGGATCCATAAGGAGGAACCATGTCCACTAAGTATGCAATCGTTGGCGGCAAGCTCATCGACGGTACCGGCGCCGAGCCGGTCGAGAACTCCCTCGTTCTCGTCGACGACAACGGCAAGATCGAGTACGCCGGCGCCATGCAGGACCTTCCCGAGGGCGTTGAGGTCATCGACGCCGCCGGCAAGACCGTCCTTCCCGGCCTGATCGACACCCACCTGCACTTCTCGGGCAACTTGACCGACGATGACACCGACTGGGTCATGCAGCCGCTCCTCGAGAAGCAGGCCGTCGCCGTCAAGCAGGCCTATGACTGCCTCACCCACGGCCTCACCACCGTCTGCGAGATCGGCCGCTTTGGTATCCAGATCCGTGACTGCATCGACAAGGGCGTCTTCAAGGGCCCGCGCGTTCTGGCCACCGGCCTTGGCTTCTGCCGCGTTGCCGGCCACGGCGACTCCCACCACTGCACCCAGGAGCTCAACAAGGAATCCCACCCCTGGGGCGATCAGGTCGACGGTCCTTGGGATCTGCGCAAGGCCGTCCGTCGTCGCCTGCGCGAGAACCCCGATGCCATCAAGATCTGGGCTACCGGTGGCGGCATCTGGCGCTGGGACTCCGGCCGCGACCAGCACTACTGCTCCGAGGAGATTCAGGCCGTGGTCGAAGAGGCCAAGATGGTCGGCATCCCCGTGTGGAGCCACTGCTACAACAACCACGCCGCTGCCTACGATTCCGTTCGCTTTGGCTGCGAGCAGCTGATTCACGGCTTCGATATCGATGAGCGCACCATGGACCTCATGGCCGAGCAGGGCACCTTCTTCACCCCGACGATCGCCTTCCTGCCCACCTGGTACGCCACCTATCCGCCCGTCTACGTCCCCGAGCTGCACGACAAGTACGAGGGCACCTTGGTCGAGAAGGAGCTGCAGCGCAACTACGACTGCCTGCGCGAGGCCAAGAAGCGCGGCGTCGTCATGACGATCGGCTCCGACTCCTTCTCCTTCGTCACCCCGTACGGCACCTGCTCCATCGAGGAGATGTACGAGTTCGTCGACAAGATCGGCTTCACCCCGGTCGAGACCATCACCTGTGCCACCCTCAACGGTGCCAAGATGTGCCACATCGAGGACGAGACCGGTTCCATCGAGGCCGGCAAGTGCGCCGACCTGCTGGTCGTCAACGGTGACGTCGCCGCCGACATCCACGTGCTCAACACCGACAACATGGACGTCATCATGAAGGACGGCTGGATTGTCGAGGGCGGCACCTTCGGCGAGGCAAACAAGTACAGCGCCTAAGCTACCGTTCATCGATGGCTTGATGTAAAACACAGTATTTGATTGCATAATGCAATGGAGAGGGTCGCTTGCGGCCCTCTTTATTGCTATGGGTGCGATAGACAAAAGGGGATGACGGTGGATTTAAACAGGCTGATTCTGGGCAAGAGCTACAACTCTACCAAGGTCTTTCGTACGGCCCAGCATGTGGTCCAGGCCATCCTGCTCGGTGTTGTCGTTCCGGCGCTTATCCTGCTGCTTATCTGGGATTTAACCGATAATCCCAATCCCGTTCCGGGCGTTGTCGTTATTGCCGGCATGGTCATGCTGTGCTTCTTTTTCTCGTATGTCTTTGTGGTCCCCGACGACCTCACATCGAGCGCAACCGACCGTACGCTCGCCATCGCATCAAAAATATTCGCCTACACGTCGCGCGGCCTTACGCCCGAAGCGGCCCTGGGCGCCTCTAAAATTATCCTGTCCGAGACCATCGCCTCTGCCATCTGCTTTACCGACGGCAAGCAGGTGTTGGCAAGCTGGGGCGAGGACTCGGCAAAGTGCCCCGCCGGCACCCCGGTGGTACTGCGGACTACGCTCAACGTGATCAACAGCGGTGAGCAAAGCGTGTTCTCGCGCGATGCCTCGACCGAGACGGGTGGCTACTTTCCGCGCCTGCGCGCCGGTATTGTCGCACCGCTTACCGTGCGCGGGCATTGCGTGGGCACGCTCGAGCTGTATTATCCCCGTCTGAGCAGCATCGATATGCGCCAGACGGCGCTTGCCTCGGGCTTTGCCGACCTCATTTCCACGCAGCTTGCGAGCTTTGAGCTTGAGCGCCAGGACGAGCTTACGGCCCGCGTGGAGCTGCGTGCCTTGCAATCGCAGGTCGATCCTCATTTTCTGTTTAACACCATCAGCACCATCGTGTCGCTCGTACGTACCGAGCCGGACAAGGCAAGGTCGCTGCTGATCGACTTTTCCAATTACTACCGTCAGACGCTTTCTGATTCCGATACCCTCACAACGCTCGAGCACGAGGTGGAACAGGGCACTCGCTATATCAATCTTATGCAGGCTCGTTATGGCGACGGCCGTCTGCGCGTCTCGGTCGATATCGACTTTGAGGTGCGCGATTGCATGGTGCCGCCGTTTATCTTGCAGCCGTTGCTCGAAAACTGCATCAAGCACGCGCAGCGCGAGACCGAGCCGCTTTCTATTCATGTTAGGGCTTTCGAGACCGATGACGGTTTGGAGATCATCGTCGAGGACGATGGCATCGGTATGAGCGAAGAAGTCTGCGCGCATCTGTTTGAGCAACATCGCCTGGAGGAGCCCGAGAGCATTACCGCCGACGGTTCCATCAAACGAGGCTGCGGCTTGGCGCTCTTTAACGTACTTCAGCGCATCCATTTCTTTTACGGAGAAGATTCCGGCATGCGCGTGAAGTCCCAGGAGGGCGTGGGAACGCAGGTCATCGTCGAGCTGAACGGCGAGCCGCATGAGCCGGCGCCGTTGACGGCGTAGCACGCGGTTGGATTGAGAGAAAAAGAGGGGAAGCACATATGTCCGAAGGCTGGAACATCTTGGTGGTTGATGACGAGCCTCCCATTAGGGCTGAGCTACGCTATCTGTTGGAAAAGGATGCGCGTGTGGGTCAGATTGCCGAGGCGGGCAATGTCACCGAAGCCGTGGAGTCGATTCTGTCGAACAAGCCCGACGTGCTGTTTTTAGACATTACCATGCCCGGTCGCTCGGGAATTGAGCTTGCCGAGACGCTGCAGAACCTAAAGACGCCGCCGGTGGTTGTGTTTGTGACGGCGTTTGCCGAATTTGCCGCCGATGCGTATAACCTCGATGCGGTCGACTATGTCGTCAAGCCGGTCGAGGACGCACGCCTGTCAAAGGCACTCGACAAGATCGAGACAGCCTTGGGTGCCCGTCGTGTTATCCATGCTCCGCGCCAGCCTTTGCGTCTGACGGTGGACCGCGGGGGCAAAAAGGTGTTCATTCCCGCCGCAGACGTCTGCTACTTTGAGGCGCGCGCCGATTTTTGCAACGCCATCTGCGCCGAGGGAACGTACCTGATCAATGAGTCGATCTCTTCGCTCGAGCGTCGCCTGGCCTCCGAGGGCTTTATCCGTGTCCACCGCAGCTATCTGGTCAATTTGGAAGACGTGCACAATGTCGAGATCGGTTCCACGGGTCTTATGGAGCTCAGGCTCGATCGCGTAACCTCGACGGTGCCCGTGTCCCGTCGTTGTGCCGCCGAGGTTAAAGCACACTTGGGGCTTGCGTAGACGGTCTGCATGCCGTCATTTACCATCGCAGGTTTGGCATGGGCGCGCGGTGGGCATAATGGGTGGCATCGAATGAAATCGAAAGGATCATTATGCCCGCGCTTATCACCCATCATCTGTTTGGCGAGGAAAGCATCGACCGTCTTCCGCAGGGCGTCATCACGTCCGATGAAGAGCGCATTGCCTTTATCTTGGGCAACCAAGGCCCCGACCCGTTTTTCTTTCACATTCTGACACCGCGTGTTTCCGACTGCACGCTGCTGGCGCAGGTCATGCATCGGTCGCGCATGTCTCGCCAGTTCGCGTGCCTGCGCGACGGCGTGTCGCATCTGCTGCCGCGCGACGCCAGCTTGGGTCGCGCCTTTGCGCTGGGCCTGCTGTCTCATTACGTGCTCGACCGCAACGCCCATCCTTTTGTCTATGAGCAGCAGTTTGGCATCGTGGAGTCCGATTCAGAGCTTGAGAATTCGAGCAGTCAGGTCCATGCCGTGATTGAGAGCGACCTAGATGTGCTGATGCTGCAGCTTAAACGCGATGGCGCTACGGTCGACGATTATCCGCCGGCGGGCGAGATCGTCACCACCGATCGCATCAATCGCGTGGCCGGCGTGCTGATGAGCTATGTTGCCGGACGCGTGTACGGCATTGACATTCCGGCAGGGGAGTACGGTGCTGCCGTTGCCAATATGCAGCGACTTTACCGCGCGATTGAGCCGGCCGGCTCCGCAAAGACGCGCGCGATCTCGCTGGTTGAGGGCTTGGTGCACGACTACTCGCTGCTCGACGGCCTTGCCCATCGCGTGACGACGGAGCTGCCCGAGCGCACCGGTAACCTGGGCTATCTGACATGGAAGAATCCCTTTACCGACGAGGTCTCGAACGAGAGTTTCCCCGAGGTCTTTGATCGCGCGCTGGTCGATTACGAGTGCACGGTCGCACGTTTTATCGAGACCGGTGACATGGATGCCGTGACCAGTCACGTCAACTACAGCGGTCGCGTGCTCGAAGCCGATGAGGAGTTCGACCGCGAGGAATAACGAACCGTCTCGCCCACGCTCTCCAATAAGTTGCGGTGGAATATGGATTAAATAGGCGCCTTTAGTGGTCCAACAGTCCGTATTTCACCGCAACTGCGTTGGGGATGCGGGTTTGCCTCACCGCCCCGTATGGCCGCGTGCCCCTTTGCCGAATCCTTACCGGCGGTTCTGGACAATTGGGGTACGATGAACTAACTGCATATCGGGCGAATACGAAGGGTCCCTGTCCATGAAATACACCAAGCTCGAGCGTAACTGGGTTATGTATGATGTGGGCAATTCGGCCCTCGTGCTGCTCAATACCTCGGTGGTGCCCATTTACTTTAACGCCATCAATACCGGCGCTTCTTCGGCCGACCTGGTGGTCGCCTGGGGCAATGCGCAGACGATCGCCTCGCTGGTCATCGCTATGCTCATGCCCATTCTGGGCGCGCTTGCCGACTACGCCGGCAACAAGATCAAGTTCTTCTTGGGCTTCTTCCTCACGGGCCTGGTGCTTTGCTTGGCGCAGGCTATCCCAATGTCCGCCATGGCATTTTTGACCGTGTACGTGCTGTGCACCATCGGCCTTAACTCTTCTATGACGTTCTACGACGCCATGCTGCCCGACATTACCACCGACGAGCGCATGGACGCCGTGTCCAGCTCGGGCTATGCCTGGGGCTACATCGGTTCCACTGTGCCGTTCGTCATCTGCCTGGCGCTCATCATGGGTGGCCCCGCTCTTGGCGTCCCTACCATGCTGGCAACGCGTCTGTCGTTTATCATCACTGGTGCCTGGTGGCTCATCTTTACCCTGCCGCTCATTCGCACCTATAAGCAAAAGTACGGTCGCGAGCGCGGTCCCGAGGACACTATCGGCCACATCGTGGGCGGTGTGTTCTCCGAGGTCGGACACACCATGCGCGAGATCGCCCACAACAAGACCGTGCTGGTCTACATGATTGCGTTCTTCTTCTATATCGACGGTGTGCACACGGTCATTTCCATGGCTACCAGCTACGGCTCGGCTTTGGGCATCGATTCGACGCAGCTGGTGCTGGCGCTGCTCGTTACGCAGTTCGTGGCCTTTCCGTCCGCCATCATCTACGGCAAGCTCGCCGGACGCGTGGGCACGCTCAACATGATCCTGGGGGCAGTCGCCGCCTACATGGGCATTGTGCTGTTCGCCGCGTTCTTCCTAAAGACCGCCTTTGAATTCTGGGTGCTTGCCATTATGGTCGGCCTGTTCCAGGGCGGCGTGCAGGCGCTTAGCCGTAGCTACTTTGGCCGCATTATCCCCAAGGAAAAGTCCAACGAGTACTACGGCTTCTTTGACATCTTTGGTCGTTATGCAAGCGTTATGGGCACCTTCCTGGTGTCGGTCGTCACCTCGCTGACCGGCAACCCGTCGCTGGGCGTCCTTTCCATTGGCGTGCTGCTGATCGTTGGCTTTATGCTGCTGGTCCGCCTGTCCCGCATGACTCGGGCGGCAGAGCATGCCGCATAGGAGCGAGCGGCTATTGTGCCTGTCCACGGTACTCTTTTGGGGTTATCCGCAATAAACATTGCGACTTGCGAGCAATGATTTGCCCAAGTGGGTATGATGGAATCAGCTAGGTCGCGGGGCGTCGCCTGTGTTTGGCGGCGTCCCGTTTTTGTGTTGCAGGGAGGGTAAGGCATGAACGCCACAGTCGTGATTCCAACGTATTGGGCGGGCGATGACGCTTGCGCAAACGCCCCTGGCACCTATGACCATTCGACGCGACTCAACGCCGACAATCCCGAACTCGACCGCTGTCTGGCCTCGCTTGAGCAGGTACGTGACATCCCGCGCATCATCCTTTTGGTGGTCTGTCCCGTTTCTGCCACAGCCGATGTGTCGCTGCGCGTGCACGAGATTGTCGACGCGCATCCCACGCTCAAGGTCACCGTTGTCACCAACACCCAGGCCTCGCGCATTGCAGACCGGGTTGCTCAGATCGCGCCCAAGGGTTCGGGCGAGTGCGTGAGCCTGCGAGGCTACGGTGCCATCCGCAACATGGGGCTAGCCTGTGCCGCTGTGCTGGGGCATGACGCGGTTATCTTTTTGGATGACGATGAGACTGTCATCGACGCCGACTTTATGAAGCGCGCGACCTATGCGTTGGGGCAGCAGACGCGTCAGGGCTTGCCGATCTTGGTCAAGAGCGGTTATTTCTACGATCGCGACGGCTCGCCGCTGGCTCCCACGGACAAGGCGGGCATCTGCCATCGTTGGTGGACCAAGCGCATCGAGTTCAACCGTTGGATGAAAAAGGCGCTCTCGGGCACCCGCATCTCGCGTTCCAACTACGTGTGCGGCGGCCTGATGGCCCTGCACGCCCGCGCCTTTACGCGTGTGGCCTTTGACCCGTTTATCACCCGCGGCGAGGACTTGGATTACCTCTTTAACATGCGCATGTTTGGCTACGACGTGTGGTTCGATAACGAGTGGACCGTGCGCCATCTGCCTCCGGAGTCCGAAAAGCGCTCACCGCGCTTTATGCAGGATGTATACCGTTGGTACTACGAACGGGCCAAGTTGACATTCGCCGCGCATCAAAAGGAGCTCATTCCCGTTACGGCGGCATCGCTCATGCCCTACCCGGGCCCGTGGATTTCGCGCGAGCTCGACGACCGCGTGCGCAAGACCGCTATGGTCCGCAGCGTGTTTACCCGCGAGCATGAGGGCTACCTGCGCATCTGGCGCCATGGTATCGACGAGGCAAAGGCCTATGCGCGCCAAAACGCTGCAAGCTACCTGCGTTTCCAGAGCTTTTGGCCCAAGATCATGGACGGGCTTTGGCGTGACGCACAACTGATCAGTATCCTGGAGGGGGCCGAATGATCGACCGCCGCGCCCAGCGCGATAGTTCAATATCAATCTTTCGCATCATTGCCGTTGCCTGCGCCATTTGCGTGCTGGTGTACTTTATTTTTGCCTTGGTGACCGGTATCGAGCCGATCGCCACGGTGATTGCCTGCGCGCTGCTGTGCATCTTTCTGTGCATCTTTATCTTTTTGACGCTCAATCCCGATTCGGTGCGCTCCCAGTACACCGAGGAGACGCTCTCGGTGGCCTCGGCCATGCTCGAGGACATTAAGGGCGGTCTGACGCAGGAGTCAGCGCGTTTGGTGTGCCGGCGCATTTTGCCCGAGACGCGCGCCATGACGGTGGCCATCACCGACGAGGACAACGTGCTTGCCTGCGCGGGCGAGTTTGAGGAAAAACTGCTGCCCGATACTCCCATCCACACGCTTGCCACACGCTACGTTATCGAACATGGCATCGTGCAGTCGTTCAACCGTATGGTGGATGTCGTGGGCTCGGACGGCTCGCACAACCAAGTCCCCGCCGGCATTATCGCCCCCATCAAGGTGGGCGATCGTACCGTCGGCACGCTCAAGTTCTACTACAAGACCCCGCGCGCCGTCGACCGTACCCAGTATGCGCTTGCCTCGGGCTTTGCCGAGATCTTGTCCACACAGCTCGCCATCCACGAGCTCGAGGTGCAAAAGGAACTCACGGCGCGCGCCGAGGTGCGTGCGCTGCAGGCGCAGATTAACCCGCACTTCCTGTTCAACACGCTGAACACCATTGCATCGTTTACGCGCACCGACCCGCTGCGGGCCCGCGAACTGCTTCGTGAGTTCTCATCGTTCTATCGTGCCACGCTCGACAACTCGGGATCGCTTATTCCGGTCTCGCGCGAGGTCGCACAGACCAAGCGCTACCTTACCTTTGAGAAGGCCCGCTTTGGCGAGGACCGCGTGCTTGCGACGTTCGATGTGTCCGAGGACGTGGAAGATACGCTGGTGCCGGCGTTCGTGATCCAGCCGATTGTCGAGAACGCCGTACGTCATGGTATGGGCGATGACGACGCCCTGAGGATCGACGTGACCGTTCACCAAGACGGCGAGGATGCAATCTTGATTGCCGTGGCCGATAATGGCGTGGGCATGGATGAGGGTACCGCCGCCAGACTGTTTGACGAGCGTTCTGCCCGTCCCGACGCCAGCTCTCCCCAGGGTGGCGGCGCCGGTGTGGCCATGCACAATATTTCGGAGCGCATCCATCGCTTTTATGGGCCGCACTCCTATACGCGTGTCGAATCGGCGCCGGGTAAGGGCACCAAAGTGCTCCTTCATCTTGATTTGTCAGAGAGCATCTTTGACATTCAAGAGTAAAATAAAAGACTACGGGCTCAACGTCATGCGACGGATGCCCGGCGTAGTTAGTTGACGAAAGGTTTTATCCCTATGCTGCGTGCGATGATTGTGGATGATGAGGCGCCGGCTCGCTCGGAGCTTCGCTTCCTGCTCGAGCAAACGGGCAAGATCGGCACGATCACGGAGGCGTCGAGCGTCCGCTCCGCCATCGAGATGCTTATGGAAAGTCGCGTGGATGTCGTGTTTCTCGATATCTCGATGCCCGGTGCCTCGGGCCTGCAACTTGCCGAGGCGCTGCATAAGCTCAAAAATCCGCCGGCGATCGTGTTTGTGACTGCGTATAGTGACCATGCGGTCGAGGCATTCGACGTGGATGCCGTCGATTATCTGATGAAGCCGGTCGAGGAAGCTCGCTTGGATCGCGCGATCGAGAAGGTCATGCAACGCACCAAGCCGGTTACGGACAGCAAGGTGACCATCGAGCGTATCCCGGTGGAAAAGGGCGGCCGCAAGGTGCTCATTCCCGTGGACGACATTCGCTTTATCATGGCCAAGGACGATTACTCCTGCATCTATACCGTCGATGATCGCTTTTTGTCGACGACCTCGCTGGCGCAGTTTGAGGCCAAACTCTGCGACTTTGGCTTCTTCCGTGTTCACCGCCGCTATATCGTCAACTTGGCGTGCGTCACGGATGTGGAGACGGTGCCCTCGGGCGCCATCCAGCTGGGCATTACGGGCGTCGACGAACGCGTGCCGGTTTCGCGCCGCCGCGTCGTGCCGCTCAAGAAGGCTCTGAGTCTCTAGCACACTGGCCCCGCAGCCCTGTAGACCCATCGTCTGCGGAGCCGTGGGGCTTTTTTGTATGTATCTGCCGAATCGTTTTTTGCGGAAGGATCCCATGAACAGCGCAAGCGCCAAGCGCATCGACATCATCTCGGACACCCACGGCTATTTATCGCCTGCGCTCTTGGATGAGCTTGAGGGCGCAGATCTGATTATCCACGCCGGCGACCTCACGTCAGAGATGGACTACGAGCACCTATGCACCATCGCTCCCGTGCGGGCCGTACTGGGCAACAACGATTACTACCGCGACTACGGCCCCGATGTAGACCGTCTTGCGCTTTTTACCTACGAAGGCCTCAAATTCGCCGTAGCCCACTACCGCGAAGACCTTCCGGTGGGATCCGTAGACGTAGCCATCAACGGCCACACCCACGTAACCAAAGAAGCCCAAGTGGGCCGTTGCTTAGTCCTCAACCCGGGCAGCGCCAGCTACCCCAGAGGCACCAGAGGCCCCACCATGGCCAGAATGCTAGTAAAAGACGGCAAGATCCTAAGCACTAAGTTTATTGACCTAGAGTAATCACAACAAAAACGGGGGATGCAGATGCGTCCCCCGTTTCCATTTGAGCCAAAGGCGGAAGTTCAACAAGATCCATCAGACCAACCCCGCCGAGGAGCATGCGGGCTAGCCGCGCAGCGGCGCACGCCCGCAAAACTGATTGAACAATGTGACGGCAGGGAGGGTCTCCGGGGCTGAGGGCGGGGGTTAAGTTTGTCGCGAGTTCCGCACGCAAAGGAAAGCACTTAATGTGCTTTCCGTCTTGCGCAGG
>CAJMRP010000025.1 GCA_905215765.1 uncultured bacterium | reverse complement strand
AGATATGGCGCTTGCGGCCTGCCTCGTCGTTGCCCAGCAACAGGTTGAACATGGTTTCCATCTTGGTGACGTCCTCGGGCTCCACCTTGATCAGACGACGCGTCTCGGGGTTCATGGTGGTGAGCCACATCATGTCCGGGTCGTTCTCACCAAGACCCTTGGAGCGGTTGATGGAGCACTTCTGGTCGCCAATCTCCTTGAGGATGCCGTTCTTCTCGAGCTCGGTGTAGGCAAAGTAGGTCTTCTCTTTGCAGTTGATCTCGTAGAGCGGCGACTCGGCGATATACACGTAACCCTCGTCGATAAGCGTGGGCACCAGGCGATAGAGCATGGTGAGCACGAGCGTGCGGATGTGATAACCGTCGACGTCGGCATCCGTACAGATGATGACTTTGTTCCAGTTGAGGTTGTCCAGGTCAAAGGCGCCGAGGTTCTTGATGCGCTTGTCTTTGATCTCCACGCCGCAGCCCAGCACGCGCATGAGGTCCATGATGATGTCGGACTTAAAGATGCGCGGATAGTCTTCCTTCAGGCAGTTGAGGATTTTGCCGCGGACGGGCATAACGCCCTGGAACTCGGCGTCGCGCGAGGTGCGAATGGCGCCTGCTGCCGAGTCGCCCTCTACGATGTAGATCTCGCGACGGCTCTTGTCCTTGGAACGGCAGTCGATGAACTTCTGCACGCGGTTGGCCATGTCGGTCTTCTGCTGCAGGTTGGTCTTGATGCTCTGACGCGTCTTCTCGGCGTTCTCGCGCGAGCGCTTGTTGATGAGCACCTGCTCCATGATCTTATTGGCAGCGTCCTTGTTCTCGATCAGGTAGGTCGAGAGGCGCTCCTTAAAGAAGGCAGTCATGGCCTGCTGGATAAAGCGGTTATTGATGGCCTTCTTGGTCTGGTTTTCGTAGGACGTCTGGGTGGAGAAGCAGTTGGTTACTAGTACCAGACAGTCCTGGACGTCTTGCCACTTAATGCCGCTCTCGTTTTTGTTGTATTTGCCCTGTTGCTTGATGTAGGCATCGATGGCGCTGGTGAGGGCGCTGCGGGCAGCCTTCTCGGGCGAGCCGCCGTTCTCGAGCCACGATGAGTTGTGGTAGTACTCCTGCATCGTGAAGGTGCGCGAGAAGCACATGCACGCGGTGATCTTTACGTTGTAGTCGGGCAGGTCCTCGCGATCGCGACCGCGACGGTCGGCCTCGATAAAGAAGGGCTCGGTGAGATAGTCGGTACCGACCTTTTCGAGCACGTAGTCCTCGATGCCCTTGGGATAGCAAAAATCCTCTTCGGAAAACTCGCCGTCGTCGCCCTCGATGCGCAGACGGAAGGTCACGTTGGCGTTGACCACGGCCTGGCGGCGCATGGTCTCGCGATACCAATCGTGGGGGATGCTGATGGAGGTAAAGACTTCAAGATCGGGGCGCCATTTGATGGTGGTGCCGGTGCGGTCCTCGTCGCTGGGCTCAATTTCGAGTGCCTTCTTTTTGGCGCCGACGACCTTGCCCTTCTTAAAGTGCAGGGAGTACTTGTTGCCGTCGCGCCAAACCGTGACGTCCATGTATTCGGAAGCGTACTGAGTCGCGCAGGAGCCCAGGCCGTTGGTGCCGAGCGAGAAGTCGTAGTCGCCGCCCTGGTTGTTGTTATACTTGCCGCCGGCATAGAGCTCGCAAAAGACAAGTTCCCAGTTAAAGCGTTTCTCGGAGGGGTTCCAGTCGAGCGGGCAGCCGCGGCCGTTGTCCTCTACCTGAATGGAGCCATCGCGAAAGGCGGTAAGGGTGATGAGCTTGCCGTAGCCCTGGCGTGCCTCGTCAACGGCGTTGGACAGGATCTCGAAGGCGGCATGCGCGCAGCCATCGAGTCCGTCTGAGCCAAAGATGACGGCGGGGCGCAGGCGTACGCGCTCCTCGTCCTTGAGCTGGCGGATACTGTCGTTACCATAGTTTGCGGTGTTTTTTGCCATACTCGCTCTCTCGGTGCTCCCTTGCTGCGTTTAAGTCATATAGATAGTCAAGGTAGCATAGCCCAGCCCACAGACGATTCCAACCAACACGAAATCCATCGAACAATCGTTCGATTAGATAATGAATGCTTGGAGTGCGGGAGGGACCTGTCCTGTCCTATCCAAACATCTGCGGCAGGTCGATGAAGACGGTTCGATCACTTTTGCCAGCTTCGAAGCCCGAACGGGAGAAGAATCCATAGCGATGGCACTTGAGCCCCGTTGCCTCGACTTGGGCGATTTCCTCGTCGACCATTTTTTGCGTGATGGGGGATTTGCGGAACTTTGCTTCGTAGAATGCGTAACCCTCGGGGTCTTGCGTTACCACATCGAATTCGCCGCTCGTTTTGTTTGCGGGATCGTCGTACCAGTACTTGCCTATGGCGTCGAAAGCCGGTTCGATCTTGCCGGTCCTGTTCTGCCGCACGAGGTATTGACGGCAGATCTCCTCGAACATATGAGGAACGTAGTTTTCCTCGAAGTCTTGGGAGACGTGACGATCATAGAAGACTTCCGGGTCGAGCAGCTGACGCGCCGAGGCATTGCGGAAAACATAGCGATAGTAAAAGAGCGAAAGCGGATCCACTACAAAGTAGCCAGACTTGCGCTTGTTCGTAGGGTCGTTGATGGGTGCACGCTTTTGGACGATTTCGAGTGACATGAGCTTGTCGAGCACGTCTGCCATGGCCGGACCGCTCGAGACGTGCGACTGTGCCAGCACGTCCCCCCAACGGGAGTAACCTTGTGCGAGAGCCCCGAAAACTTCGTTGGCGTTGGTCATCTTCGAGATCTCGGCGTTGAGATAGGACGGCACCTCGCTTTCTAAGCGGGCGCCAGGTTCCGTGACGAGCTCGATGATGTTGTCGCGTACGCTTTGGGATTGATCGATGAGGCGATTGTAAAAGGGGATGCCGCCAAAAACGCTATAGAGCCGCACCTTGTCCTCGGGCGAGAACGCGGGATAGAACTTCGCAGCGTCAAAGTAATCCATGGGCTTAAGTTCAAGCGCGAGATCAATTCGCCCGTAGAGGGGGCTTTCATGCTCGATGAGGGATTTCATAATCTCAACGTAGGAGCCGCACAGGACAATGTTTAAACGTGAGTCTTCCCTGTGAGCGTCGATTGAGGTCTGAAGAATGCTGTCTAAGCCTTTAACCGCATCTCTCAAGTAGGGGTATTCGTCGAGAACGAGGGTAATGTTCTTGTCTTTGGCTTGGGCAAACAGAAATTCGATGAGCTCGCGGATGCCTGTGAAGGCGAGCGGAGGAAAGCTCAGCGCTTCAGCAACAAGGACGGACAGGCTCTCGAGGTTGTCTGCCTCGGAGGTTTGGCGGCACTCGTAATAGACCGTTGCGACGTCCGGCAAATCCGTTAGCGCCTGCTTGATGAGCTCACTTTTTCCGACGCGACGCCTGCCGTAAATGAGAACATTGCGCTGCTCGGGTGCTTTGAGCGTTTTCTTAATACGGGAGAGTTCACGCTCCCTGCCAATGAATTCCACTTACTCGGTTCCTTCCGACTCGGTTTTGTCCGAGTTAATTGTATCGCATGAATCAGATTATGCTCGAGATTACTCGGACAAAACCGAGTCGGTTTTGTCCGAGTAAGTTTGAATAGCGGATCGAAATTGCTATGTCCGCATGGCAATGACGAATATGGTTTCCATAATGACAGATATAGTTGACATTATCTGATATATGCAATATATTTCTGTCATGTTGCAACGGATATCTGTCCACTACTACGAAAGGAGCTCCATGCCGGGCAAAAAGAACCTACGCATGAAGGCGGCGCGCGCGGCGGCTGGCCTTTCGCAAGCTGACTTGGCCGAGGCCGTGGGCGTTACGCGCCAGACCATCGGCCTGATTGAGGCGGGCGGTTACAATCCCACGCTCAACTTGTGCGTGGCGATCTGTAAAGCGCTGCGCGTTACGTTGAACGACTTGTTTTGGGAAGACGAAATCAATGCCGGCCCTAACGCTCTTTAGGAGTTCACTATGAAATTTGAAGATTTAAAACTCGTGCAAAAGTGGCGTGAATATGCCGGCCCAAAGGATGAGCGCCTGGAGGCTGAGAGCGCGAAGATCTACAAGATTGGTTTCGTGCTGCTTTCGTTTGGCATGTTGATGATATTTTTCTACCAGTTTATAGCTCGACAGGTTGCGTGGGTTCACAGCGACGCCAGTGAAATGCCGCATGGCTTTGCAACGCCGTTCGAGGCAGCCATGTATTTGTGGCTCGTTCTCGTGATGTTGATTTGCGCAGGACTGCAAACGCGGAAGGGCTATGTCGATACCAATCGTTTTGGGCAAACCGAGCATCTTCCTGTTGGATATTTCCTGCTTGTCAGCGGTCTTAGCGGCGCCGCGTTCGCGCTTGTTATTGCCGCAATGCGCTGTATCGCTGAGGCGCAGATCGTACCGCTCGAAAGCGTCTTTTGGTTGGCGAACCTGGCCACGGGCGTGTTCTGCGGTGCGACGATTTTCGCGGCCACGTTTGCTGCCCTGTGCGCAACGTTTTTCACGGCGAAAAGACGCCGTGCCAAGCTCGAGGCAGAACTCGACTCCTCTGACGACATCTAATGCGTAATGGGCTGGCTCTGGGTATCCAGAACCAGCCCATTTGATGTTCGATGAGCCGAGTCGGCGTCTCTCGCAAAAGTAACTAGGAGCTAGCGAGGCCTATCCGAATTGGCCTCATTGGCGGTGTCGGCTTCGAGTGCCGTGCGGCGGGCGCTGTAGGCGACAAGGCCGGCACCAGCCGCGGCGAGTGCTGCTGCGGCTGCCGTCAGGGGGATGTTGCTGTCACCCGTTCCAGCAAGCGCGCCTGCTTTTCCAGAACGCTTGCTGTTACCGCGGTCCTTGCCGCTGCCAGAGCTGCTGCCGCCACCGGAGCCGCCGCTCTCGTCAGTACCGCCGCCACTCGAGCCGCCATCGCCGTCTGCTGTCATCGGGGCGTCGTGAAGTCCTGTCGTATCCGCGCTGTCGCATACGCCGACCTGAACTTCTGAGCGTTCGCATGACGCGTCGGGCACATGAAGCTCGTGCAGTACGGCACCCAGCGCCGAGTTCGCGCCCGGTCGAATTTCCTCGAGCGTTACGGGATCGAGCGCCACCAGATTACGCGCCTTCGCATACAGCGTTACGCGTTTGCCTGCTTCGTCGCTCCAGCTCTCGGGGATGGCGAAGCTCATGCGGAACTGTGCCGTGCAACCCGGTGCCAGCACGGCGTTGCCGTTGTCGGCTACCAGCGGGTGCGTTGCAAAACGTGCGCCCAGCGTCTCGAGCGCGTACTTCACGTGTGCCATGTCGTTGGCCGAAGCGTCCTCGGCAAGCTCTGGATCGTAGATTGAAGCCATGCGTGCGTTCAGTCCGAATCCGATGGAAGCGCTGGAGAACGGCTGGCTGGAGCCCTCTCGGTACGGATCGATCGTGCCGGCGGTCAGCAAGGTGTTGCCGTCGTTTCGCACCGTGACCATGAAGGATTCGCCTGCTGCTCCGGGCACCACCGCGCCCGAGGTAGCGACCGCGCCCGTCGGGGTGGCACACGCCACCAAGGGCACTTCGATGCCGTGCAGCTCTGCCTCACTCTTCTCCGCGCTCACAATGTGCGTGGCGAGTGCGGAGAGCATGCCTCCCGATGTCAAAAATGTCGTTATCTGATCGACGGGATGGTCCAGCTCGCACATCACGAACGGCTCCGTGAACAGATCACCTGCCAAGGTGCTGGCGAAGATGCGGAAGTGCTTGCCCATCACTGCTACTGGGTTGCCTTCTTCGTCGTAGGTTTGTCCCACCTTGCCATCGGTGTTCTCTACATAGAGCACGCACCTGCCGTTGTTGCTTACGCTAAACGATGCCGGGCCACAGCCTGCGGCACCCACGGGCTGCATTGCAAATGCCGATGCGCCTCGCGTCCAAGTAATATGCTGCAGTTGCTCGTTGACGGTTGCCAAAAAGCCCGTGTGCTGCGGCCACGGCACCGCGTGGGGTACTGTGGCATCTGGCGACATAACGCCCCAACCCGCGATGGACTGGCCGATCACGGCGTACGACGCGCAGCCACAGCCGTCTGTGGTCTCGTATGCAACGGGCACCACCATTTTGCCGTTGATATTCTCGGGCTCGCCCAGCTCGATGCTCGACGGTGCTTGCGGAAAGCGGTGAACTTGGCGGAACGTGAGGCTGTCGCCCGAAACATCCGACCACAGGGCAAAGCATTCCAGCGCAACCTCAGCCTCGCTGCCGAGCGCCTTTTCTGCGGTGATTCCGCGGCGGTGGAGGTAGGCACCCGACAGACGCCCGTCGACCAGCGTCTTGCCCACCGTGATGCGCGGGCACTGCAGACAATGGTAGCCATCCTCTTGCAGGCGGCCGCGCGAAATGCTGCGCCATGACGTATGCGACACCACGCGAACTCCGCCGTTGCTGATGCGTAGGCGCACAACGGACAGTATGCCGGATGTGCTCGCCGCATCGAAAAGGGTGTTGTCGCCGGCGGGGCGCTCGCCCGAGATCAGCAGCACGTAGGCGTCTTGGTTTCCCCTCCCGTCTGTATATTCCACCACGTCGAAGTCGTAATCGAATATGCCGCTGCGCTCCACGTCGCCCTCGCCAAACCCAAGGGGGAAGTCCACGGGCGTGGGAGCGGACCACGTGCCGTTCGTTTTTGTATGCACCACCAGGCGCGAGCGACCATTCTCTCCGTAGCGCACCGAGGCGATACGGAACAGACATTCTACGCCGGCAATCATTGCCAGCTTCATGTGGGCTTCGCTGAGCACGCCAGCAAACAGCACGTTGTCGCTCGAGGGTTTTATGCCGCCACGCTCGTCCTCCGATACACCAGCAGAATTGGCGTTGGGGTCCGCAGCGGCGTCCTTCGCCTGCCCGATATAGGTGTACTTATACATCGTCGCGGCGTTTTCGTCGTTCTCTACCAGTGCATGGACGAAATGCTCGATCTGTCCCGTGTCGTCGCTTTCTGCATCCGCCTCGAGCTCAATGCGCGTGACCGCTTGATCCCAATCGCGCACGACGGGCGCGACGTTTACGACAGCGGCCTTAACCTCGGCGCGTGCGAGCAGCTCGGCGTTGGTGACGATGGTGGCCGATGCGATAAATTGCGGCACGCCGCCCGCCTCGATGTTGCTGGGCGTGCCGAAGCGGGCATCCAACGTGTAAGGCGTATCTCCACCCAATGCGAGCTCAGAGCGCTGGAGCACATACTGGTTGCCATTGTTCACCGACATATTCCACGAATCGAGGAGTGTGGGCCACGACCCCGACCAAGCCTTGGTGGTCCACTTGAACATTACGAACTGGAGTATCACATCGACATCGACGTCTGCACCTACGCGCAGTCGCGGAAGCTGGTGTCCATCTGCCTTCTCGTACCCAATGAACAGCGTGAGGGATGCGGCGCCACGCACGGCAGACGAAGCGACGCCTGCAACGCCGGCGCCAAAGGTGACGGCAAGCCCGATCTGGATGGTGAACGAGTCCGACGTGTTTGAATAGTCGAGCGAAATGTTTTTAAAAAATGTCGCGCCGCTGCCGTGCGTGTGGGCACCCACGGCGAGCGCCAGCTTCGCCAGCACCCAGGGGTTGACGTTTAGGAAAAACGGCACCGGTCCTAGGGTAAACTGCTCGGTCCAATTGAGGTCGGTTCTTACCTGGAAGAGGGCCTTAATATTGCCGTATGCGGGGTCGTTGTTGTTACCCTAGGTTTTGCCCATCCAATCGTAGGCGAGCGAGCCGTACAGCTGTGTGGCGATATCCATCGTGAACAGCAGCGTGCAATGGTGGCGAAGGAGCTTGGTGTTTCTTGGATCGGTGCCCGAACCGGCACTCATACTTTTGTACTGATTCCACTTCCCCTCCATCTCGTCGAGGTAGCGGTTTGCCTGCTTGGCGCCCGACTCGCGCGGTGACTTCTTCCAGTATTCCGGATCCGGATTGCCCGAATCGTTCATGTAGCCGACCGGTTTGCATCCTCCGCCAAACAGCACGTATCCGGCAAAAGAGAAATCGAACAAAATGGGGAACGAGGGCATCCAACAGGTGAACTTATTGCCGCCGATGCCGGGAAACGCCGCTGGGAAATCAAACGGAGTGATCTCTTGGTCCATAGTGGTGGGAATGATGGTGGTCGAGCCCGATTCCGCCTTTGCGGCCGGAGCGGTGACAACGGCCATAGGGGATGAGAGCGTGTAGGTTTTGCCCTGATAGTCGAGGACAAAGCGCAGCTTGCACCCTTCTTCCAGAAGGCCCGATGCCGCGTCGAGAAACTTGTCTTCGAGTGTGAACGTCGCCAGATTATCCGCGCCCGATGCGCTGGCCTTGACTTGGCCAATCTGCGTGAAGGTTTCGGGTGAGCTGCCCGCGGCAGGCGTCACTTTGTTGATGCGCAGCGTTGCCTGTCCACCCTGTGGCAGATGTGCCTGCACGGTAAAGGCGTGCGTATCGGGCTGCTCGTTTGCCGTGTCGTCCTTCGGCAATGTCATGAACGTGGCTTCAGCGTACTGGATGTCCCATTCGTCGAATGTGAACTGGCGGAAGTACGGCTCGCCGTCGGAAAGCGGACGCGTGGGCGCGGTTATGGCGGTGCCGCCCTGGATACGCGCAAGGGGAATCTCGACATCACGGTAGCCCGCCATGCTAATGGAGATGCCGCCGTTAAAGTCGTACGCGTCGAGAAGCGTTGCCTCGTCCACGTAGCCTTCCGAAAGAGGCGCGACCTCAAAGATGGTCGTGCCCTCGTCGTCGGTAGTGGCGGAGAGCTGCTTGCCCGCGGCATAACGCGACACGAGCGTGACCTGGGCACCCGTGATGGGCGTATTCTTGTTGGCGACGTCGACCACGACCACACCAAACATGGTGCGCGAGAGAACGAGCACTCTGAAGGGGTCTTCTTCGTCGGCATAGGCTTCGGTGGGCGCGAACGGCAATATGAAGGCGTTTGCGCTTCCCGGCACGTGCGGCAACATAATGCTCGCCAGCGAGGATGCTCCGGCAACAAGTAACGAACGGCGATCAAGCATCTTTGGCTCCCATCCCGCAAACATCGGAGGAAATAATCCTATTTTGCGAGAAGGTGCCCCGTGGCGGTAGTGCCGTTCCATGGCCAAAATGTCCAATTTGAGTGCGCGAAATCGCCAGGCCCCCGGAGCGCTTTCGATACGCCGGGCAGTCTGGCCGCTAGCGCAACATGTGGGCAATCAGCTCGGCGCGAGTTCCGATACCAAGCTTGGCATACACTCCTGATAGGCGGTTTTTGACGGTGCCCGGCGATACTCCCATATGGCGTGCGATTTCGGCGTTGGTCCACCCACGACAGGCGAGCATGGCCATGGTGAATTCCGTGGTCGTTAGATCGTCGGCAACGTCCTCGCCCGAATCGGGGTTGTGGATGCGCCGCCAGCCGTAGCTGAAGCGGTACGTGATCTCGATGATGCGCGCGAAGTCGTCAGGGTATTGCGATTTTAAGCACGCCTCGATAAGCCCCTGCAAAAGGCCGTGGTGCTCGCCGATGAGCTCGATAAGGCCGTCAGGGCGCGCAATGTTCCAAGCGGTTCCGAAGTGTGCCTTTGCGGCGTCGATATCCTTGAGGCTCATGCATGCCATGGAAGCCGACAGGTGCAGGAACAGCTCCGAGATGGGATAGCTTCCCTGTTTCATGATCAGGGCGTTTTCCGCCATGCCCAGACTACGGCCATATTCGCCGCGCAGGTACAGGGCATGCGCCATCACGTAGCTGGCGAACAGGCGCAGGCCTTCGGGCAGATGCGCCGCAAGCGGATAAAACTCTTCGGCGGAATACGGGGAAGGCAAGTGTAGCAGGACGCTCGCGGCCGAGGCGAACAGGATATGCGTGGCGTGGACGGCGGGCGATTCCTCGCCAGTTGGCGTATCGAGGATGCCCGCAAGGCAACGGCGGGCATCGGCGATACGATTGAGCGACAGACTGGCATATCCGCAGATAAGGCATGCGGAATAGCGCAGTGCGGGGTCGGTGGCGTCAAGATAGGGGCGTGCTGCCTCGGCGGCGAGCGTGGCCTGTCCGCGAAAGTACAGCGCTTCTGCCGTGGCAATGGCGCGCGAATCGGGGTCGGAAATGCCTGCAACCGCAGCGTCAATCTGCCCCGGCACAAAGGCAGTGCACATCAACGGCATGGGAATGCGCGGGTAGCCATCGCAGTCCATCTTCCATCTCCCATCAGGTGGCAACAATGCAGCAATTGTACTCCTGTTGCTCGGGACCCCTTTCGTTTTACTGTTCGGTTAACGCTGCGGATCGTTTTGGAAGGCTTACGAGCATGGTAGTCCCGTTCTCGGAACTTGTTTCGACCTCTACCGTGCCACCGTGAAGTGCTGCAATCTCCCAAACAAGCGCTAGCCCGAGTCCTGCGCCGCCGTATGCCCTGCTGCGGGATTTGTCTAGACGAAAGAACGGCTGGAAGATGCTCTCTCGGTACTGCTTGGGTATTCCCGGGCCCTCATCTTTGACTCGCAGGAGCACGTGGCTGTCGCTGTCGCTGATGGAGACATTGACAGTCGAGCCGGAGCGACTGTAACGGATGGCGTTTTCGACCAGATTGAACACCAGCCGATAGAGGAGCGTATCACTTCCGATTGTCAAAGCGTCTCCGGCGCAATCGAGGGTTACGTCCTTATTCTCGGCAAGTGGCGCAAGGTCGGTGAGGACCTCTTCGGACAAGGGACCAAGTTCAACATCGTCCTCGCAAGGAACGCTGCGGAGCTCACTCATCTCGAGTAATACCTTGGTCATTCGAGACATGCGCTCGGTTTGTTCTTGTAGCAGGCCGAGCAGCTCGGCTGTTTCGGGTTGCAAACCGGAGTGCTCGGAGATGAATAGTTCAATCTGTGCTTGCATAAGGGCGAGCGGGGTGCGCAGCTCGTGTGCGGCGTTGCCGGTAAACTGACGCTGTGCAGAGAACCCTTCGCCAAGACGGGCGATCATGTCGTTGAAAGAGGCGCTGCATCGCTGTAGCTCGGTGGGCACATCTTCACTGAGTCTGATTTCGCTTAGGTTGTCAGGCTGTACACGCTCAACCTGGGCGGCAAAAGCCCGTAGCGGTTTGAGCGCACGGCCGCTTACAAAGTATGCCAGCACGCCGCCAAGGAGTGTGACTCCAGCCGTGATGCGCCAGGTTGTCGTGCCAAAAGACTCCTGTGCGTCGTTTACGACGATCGTGACCTTGTCATCGGGGGTCGCTTTCGTTGGGTCGAACGCCTGGGGCGAATTTTCGCCGGTTGCGTTAAAAGCCGAGATGTTGCTGCCGATGGCATCCATGTAGCGCATGCCCGTATAGCCGACCAGGCAGTTTGTCAGCACGCATGCTGCACACGTGAGCAGTGCCGTCATAATCGTTATGCGCCATTGCAGAGAAAGCCTTTTCATTCGCTATCCTCCATAACGTAGCCCTCTCCAATCCGATTGCGAATCGGGTCGTATCCCAAAGCGCTGCGTAGCTTTTTGCGGAGCGACGAGATGTGAACGCGGGTTGCGTTGCTAAAGCTGTTCACGCTGCTATCCCAAACGTGCTCGATAAGCTCCTCTTGACTTACCGGACGCCCCTGATTAAGCATCAGGTATTCCAAGATTCCCGTTTCCTTGCGCGTAAGAGATAAAGCCTCACTGTCCACGGAAGCGATGCGCGCCTTGGTGTCAAAGCGGAGCTTTCCGCAGGTTAATACTATGTCACTTTGTGTAAAGCGTCTGAGGGTAAGGCTGCGAATCCTTGCCGCAAGCTCGTCCAGATGAAACGGCTTGGTGAGGTAATCGTTGGCGCCGGCATCGAGTCCGGCGACTTTATCTGATACTTCGCCACGTGCGGACAGAATCAGTACCTTAGTCTCGCAGTCAGTTTTCCTAAGTTCCCTGAGTACGGTCATGCCGTCGATGCGGGGAAGGTTGAGGTCGAGTACCACGAGGTCGAAGGCCTCAACGTCCAGTAGGTCGAGCGCCTCCTGTCCGTCGTGACAGCAGTCGACGCTGTACGCCAAGTTTCGCAAGCTGCGCGCGATTGCGTCACACAGCGCCCGCTCGTCCTCGACGATCAAAATACGCATAACAGTCTCCTTGCACATTTCAAATCGCGCTTAACACGGATTTTATAGCCGATATGGTCCAATGGTCGCGTAACGAAAGGAGTGGTCGTGTTGTTCAAAGCGGTAAAACCCGTGGTACAGGTCGCTTTGTTGATCGTCGGAATTGCCATGGTGTGCTTTGGCGTTATGCGTGGCGAGGCGGATGCCGTGCTGGCCAAAGCGATTAGGCTGTGCTTGGAGTGTATCGGAATTGGATAAAAGAGAAAACACTGCGTCGCATGTTTTGGCCCGATTTCGCGGATTCATTCAGGCGGCGGCGACGCTGGTCACCAATATTCACCTGCCAAACTTTGCCAAAGGCGGCATCTATCAGGGCGCGGGAAAAACAGTCTGCGTACCTGGACTTAATTGCTATTCGTGCCCCGCGGCATCGGGTGCGTGCCCCATCGGGTCGTTCCAGTCGGTGGTGGGTTCATCCAAGTTCAACTTTTCTTACTACGTCACCGGTACGCTCATTTTGCTCGGCGTGCTGCTGGGACGCTTTGTATGCGGCTTTCTATGCCCGTTTGGCTGGCTGCAGGAGCTGCTTCATAAGATTCCCGGCAAAAAGTTCTCCACGAAAAAGCTCAAGCCGCTCACGTACATCAAGTACGTCGTGCTGCTGTTTGCCGTGGTGCTGCTGCCCGTCTTGGTGGTTAACGACGTGGGCATGGGCGACCCGTTCTTTTGTAAGTACATCTGTCCGCAGGGCGTACTCGAGGGCGCCATTCCACTGGCCATTGCCAACGCCGGCATTCGATCTGCGTTGGGACATCTCTTTACTTGGAAACTTGCCGTTCTCATTGCCGTGGTAGTGCTGAGTGTTTTGTTCTACCGCCCCTTCTGCAAATGGATTTGTCCACTCGGTGCATTCTATGCGCTTATGAATAGGGTGTCCCTACTGGGGATTCGGGTTGACGCATGCAAATGTGTCTCGTGCGGCAAGTGCTCAAAGGTTTGTCAGATGGACGTTGATGTGGTCCGCGCACCCAATCATGCCGAATGCATCCGGTGCGGAAAGTGCATTGGGGCCTGTCCCGTCGATGCCATCAGCTATCGCTATGGCCTGGATGTGTCGGCGGAAAAGCTTCCCTTGACCGCTGATAAAAAGTAAACAAGCTTCGACAAAACGGAGGAATGACTATGAAGCTTTCTAAGATTGCGGCCCTGTTTATGGTGCCGGTGCTGGCCTTGTGTCTTGTGGCGTGTTCGTCACCCGGTGGCAATGCGAGCGAATCTGCGGGCTCCGATCCTAAGATCGCAGAACTCACTGCGCAGAAGCCGGCCAATGCCGACGAGGCCGCCGAGCTGTATGCGAAGCTCATGCAGAAGGAGAACGAGATCTTTTCGAGTGATAACGCGCTGTGGGAAAAGGTATTCAATGCAGCAAATAAAGACTCGGCAATGATTGAGGACGGCAGCAATTACGGCGATTTTCTGCTCAAGACCATCGACGGTGCCAAGGATGAGTTCACGGCGGATGAGCTTAAGACACTCAAGGCCGGTGCACAGCAGATTAAGGAGATCGAGGACAAGCTCGAGAGCCTGGAGAAGGAGTTCCCCGGCTGTGGAAGCACGCCGAGTGCAGGCGAGAGCGTCGACGCTTCGACCGCTGGCATGACGGCTGGTGCCAATGCTTCGAGCGAGGCGACGAAGTTCCCCAGCTTTACGGGCAAGGACCTGGATGGCAACGACGTGAACAGCGACGAGCTGTTCTCTAAGAACAAGGTCACCGTCATGAACTTCTGGTTCACTACTTGCAAGCCGTGCGTGGGCGAGCTGGGCGATCTTGAGAAACTGAATCAGGAGCTTGCCGAGAAGGGCGGCCAGGTCGTGGGCGTCAATTCCTTTACGCTCGATGGCAACAAGGGCGAGATTGCAGATGCCAAGGACGTGCTGAGCAAGAAGGGCGTGACGTACAAGAACATCTGGTTCAAGTCGGATAGCGAGGCCGGCAAGTTCACCTCCAACTTGTACTCGTTCCCGACCACCTACGTGATCGACCAGAACGGCAACATCGTGGGAGAGCCAATCATGGGCGGCATCAACTCCGCCGAGCAGCGAGAGGCGCTCAACAAGCTGATCGATCAGGCGCTTGCTAAGAGCGAGCAGTAGAAAACGCGTAAAGCATGGCGAGGATCGCGCGCCGCTGTGCGGAGTAGTCCGCTGCCTTTCAAGATAATCTCCACCATATAGAGGTCCCGCTCGGGACCTCTTCTTTTGGGCGCCGTCCCGTTCGTTTTTTGATGCGGTTCCCTACATTCCTCACTGGCTCCGGCAAAAAATGGGGATAGAGTAGGACAAACGCGTCGAATACGAACGGCGGGGGAGAGCGGGCAGGGTGCCTGCGCGGGAGAGGTTGCCGTCCATGCTGGAGCTCAAAGGAATTTGCAAAAGGTACACTACGCAGTCGTTTACGCAGGTGGCGCTCGATAACGTAAGCCTGTCTTTTCGCGATAACGAGTTCGTGGCCATTCTGGGTCCCTCGGGCTCGGGTAAAACCACGATGCTCAACGTTATCGGTGGGCTCGATCATTTCGATTCCGGCGACCTGCTGATCGACGGTATTTCGACCAAGGACTTTCACGATCGCGATTGGGATGCCTATCGCAACAACCGCATCGGCTTTGTGTTCCAGAGCTATAACCTCATTCCGCATCAGACCATTTTGGAAAACGTTGAGCTGGCGCTGACGCTCACGGGTGTGGGCCATGCCGAGCGCCGCCAGCGTGCGCGCGAGGCGTTGGAGAAAGTCGGCCTGGGCGAGCACGTTAACAAGCGCCCGAGCCAGCTATCGGGTGGACAGATGCAGCGCGTGGCCATCGCCCGCGCCCTGATCAACGACCCCGAGATCGTGTTGGCAGACGAGCCGACCGGCGCCTTGGATTCGACGACATCCGTACAGGTCATGGACTTGCTTAAGGACGTGGCGCGCGACCGCCTGGTCATCATGGTCACGCATAATCCCGAGCTGGCGTACCAATATGCCACGCGCATTGTCAACCTGGCGGACGGCAAGATCACCGACGATTCCGACCCCTTTGATGCTGCCAAGGCCGCGCGTCGCGAGGCCAAGCCTACGCGCAAAACCTCGATGAGCTTTGTGACGGCGCTGGGGCTTTCTGCCCGAAACCTCATGACCAAGAAGGGCCGTACGGCCATGACTGCCTTTGCGGGCTCGATTGGCATTATCGGTATCGCGGCGATTCTGGCGCTCTCCAACGGCGTAAACGGCTACATCAAAAAGGTCGAGGAGGATACGCTCTCGAGTTACCCGCTTACGATTTCCAAGCAGGATTACGACCTGTCGTCCATGATGGGCGGACAGGGGGCCACGGATGATGACTCGCCTGAAAACGCGGATTCGTCCGACGACAGTGCCGGCGGCAAGGCTAAGGGAACCGATAAGATCCCTGTGGTCACGGCCGTAAAAGATATGTTTGCAAGTGTTAAGTCCAACGACATGACGAGCTTTAAGGCATGGCTCGATGCCGGTGGCGATGGCATCGATAAAGAGGTCAATGCCATCCAGTACGGCTACGGTATATCGCCGGTAGTCTATCGTGCCGGCAAGGGAGACGAGAAGCCCGTGCGTCTGGTGCCCAATGCCATGACCGAGGCCATGAGCGGCGGCGCGAGTTCGGCGGCGACGGTGAGCATGGATTCCATGGGAACCTCGGTCTTTAACGAGATGATCGACGACCAGAGCCTGCTCGACAGCCAGTACGATGTCGTCGCCGGTCATTGGCCTACGTCTGCTAACGAAGCCGTGATGGTGCTTTCTAGCCGTGGCACGGTGGGCGATTACACGCTCTACAGCATCGGTGCGCTGGATATCGATGAGCTCAACGACCTGGTTAATAGTGCCATGGCGGCCGACGGCAAGGTCGAAACGCCCGAGACTGGCACCGATTTTACCTACGACGATGCGCTGTCCACGACGTTTAAGGTGCTGTCGCCGGCCGATGCCTATCGCAAAAACGAAGAGACCGGCATGTGGACTGACATGTCTGGCGACGCCGACTTTATGGCAGCCAAGGTTGCCGACGGTATTGACGTGCGTATTGTGGGCGTGGTGCGACCCAACGAGACCGCCAACGCGAGTGCGTTATCCCCGGGCATTGCCTATACGCATGCGCTGACTCGCCAGCTTATGGAGCGCGCCGCCGATTCGCAGATTGTGCAAGAGCAACTTGCTCACCCCGAGACGGATGTCTTTACGGGCAAAACCTTCGACGAACTGCAAGGCGAGGCCAAACAAGGGGTAGATTTGGGCAGCATGTTCGGTGTGGACGAGGCAGCGCTCAAGAGCGCGTTCTCGTTTGATGCGTCTGCACTCTCGGGTGCGGCCGGCGGTATGGACCTTTCTGGTATCGACTTATCCGGGTTGGACATTGACCTCTCGGACGTTGGCAAGGACATCGACTTCAGCGACATCATGGCAAAAGCACCGGCTCCAGATTTCTCGGGCATCTTTGACGGTCTGGAGCTCACGCCCGAGCAAATGCAGCAGGTGGGAATACTTGCCAACCAACTGTTTGAGGGCTTTTTGCAGTCTGATCAGTTTAAGGCGCTGTCGCCCGAAGATCTTAAAGACGCGTCAAAGCTCGCTGCCGCATTCTCGGCGTATCTTGAGAATGATGCCGCAGCCCAGCAAATCCTGGCACAGCTTAAAGCGCTTGGCGGTGATGCCCTGGCCGAGCGCCTGCAACAGGCGATGACCGACTATGTGCAAAAGCAGCTGGCTCCGTATCTGCAGCAGGCCATGGATCAGGTGACGAAGACGATCAGCGATCAGATTGCGGCGACGGTGTCAGCTCAGCTCAAGGCAGGCGCGGCAGGGCTCATGGACCAGATGGCGACGCAGGTGTCTTCGAGTTTTGCTAACCTGGCAAGCGCCATGTACGTGGATGCGAGCGCCTTTGCTCGTGCCATTCACTTCAACATGGACGCCGAGGACCTGAGCTCGCTCATGATGAGCTATGCCAAGGCGTCGAAGCTCACCTACGACAACAATCTGACCACGTTGGGCTATGCGGACGAGGCGGACCCCATCTCGGTCAAGATTTTCCCACGTGACTTTGAGGCCAAGGAGCGCGTACTCGATCGCATCGATGCGTATAACAAGCAGGTCAAAGCCGCCGGCCACGATGAGCAGGCAATCTCGTACACCGACTACATGGGCATCATCATGGGTTCGGTGACCGACATCGTGAACACCATCAGCTTGGTGCTCATCGCATTCGTGAGTATCAGTCTGGTGGTGAGCTCCATCATGATCGGCATCATCACGTACATCAGCGTACTGGAGCGCAAGAAGGAGATCGGCATCCTACGTGCGATCGGTGCGTCGAAGCGCAACGTGGCCAACGTATTCAATGCCGAGACCTTTATCGAGGGCCTCATCGCCGGCGTCTTTGCCATTGTCGTCGTGGTGCTCGTGAGTTTCCCGGTCAATGCCTGGGCGCTTGCGGCCAAACAGGTCCCCAACCTGATGAGTCTGCCCGTGCAGGATGCGCTGGTGCTCATTGCAATTTCGGTGCTGCTGACGGTTGTTGCCGGCCTGCTGCCGGCCCGTAGCGCATCCAAGAAGGACCCCGTCGAAGCCCTGCGCTCCGAATAATGTGACAAAGGGACAGTCCTTTGTCACGTTCGTTGATATGAGAGAAGAGTAGATGATTCTATCGTTGGCCCCTATGGAGGGGATTACCGGGCATGTGTTCCGTCGCGTGCATGCGGAGTGCTTTAGTGCGCTCGACTGCTACTACACGCCGTTTTTGCCGCCGCCGCGGGTGGGAAACCGCTTTGGCGGCAAAGCGTTTAAGGAGATCGATCCTGCCAATAACCAGGGGCTCAACGTAGTGCCTCAGCTGATGTCTAAGAACGCGGACGAGTTTGTGTGGGCGGCACAGGTGCTCGCTGACATGGGCTACCGCGAAGTCAATCTCAACCTGGGCTGCCCCTCGGGGACGGTTGTCGCCAAGGGCAAGGGCTCGGGTTTTCTGCGCAAACTCGATGAGCTCGAGGTGTTCTTGAGTGACGTGTGCGAGCGGTCACCGTTGCCGGTATCGGTCAAGACCAGGCTGGGGCTGGAGAGCGACGACGAATACGAGCGCGTGCTCGATCTATATTGCCGCATGCCGCTGGCAGAGCTGATTGTGCACCCGCGCGTGCAAAAGGACCGCTATACGGGCTCGCCGCGCAAGGAGTTCTATGGCGAGACGCTGGAGCGCGCGCCGTTTCCGGTCGCCTACAACGGCGACATTTTTGATCTTGAGGATATGGATGCGCTGGTGGAGGCCTATCCCGGTACGCGCCATGTGATGCTGGGGCGTGGCCTGCTCGCGAACCCCGCTCTGGCTCGCATGGTCAAGGGCGGTCCTGCTGCCACGGCAGCCGAGCTGCAGCGTTTCCACGACACGCTGTTTGCGGCCTATGCAGAAGAGATTGGCGGTAACGCGGTCTTTCGTATGAAGGAGTGGTGGTTCTACGCCAAGTGCGCTTTCGCTGACCCCGCTACCGTTCACAAGCTCGTACGTAAGACCAAAAAGGTCGACGAATACCGCGCCGCCGTCGAGCGCGTCTTTCGCGAGCAGTCACTTGCGCCCAAAGCCCGCTTCCACGGCCAGTTAGTCATTGGGGACGTTCTTTAACGACTAGTCATCTAAGAACGTCCCCAATGACTATGTTGCAAAAAGCTGTACGCCAGCATCCAAAGATGTCGAAAGATGTCGACTTTGGATGCCGGCGTATATGTTTGGGTCGGCGGGGGAGTGGAGTCTAGGCAATCATTGCGTCGAGCGTGATGAGCTCTCTGAGTCGCTCCGTGCGTGTTTGCCCATGGCGCTTTGCTTTTGCGTCAAAGGCTTCAAGGACCGATTCACCCACACGTGCCGATAAAACAACGCTTGGCTCATCAGAGATCGACGGCCTTCCCAGCTTGATGGTGCGACCCTTCGGCCACCCATCTTTTTCGTATGCCTCTGCGGCTTTCTCCAACTCTCCGGGAGCAAACCCCATCATCTTTTCGAGCTGCTTAGCGTCCATAACGCCTCCTATCGATCGACATAATGTCGAGCGCCGGTTCTCGGATTCTCTTTTTGTATACAATTTTGTAGACAAAAATACAAGCAGTTTATCGGGCTAATTAGCTTGTTTTGACCCGCCTGTTCGATAGGAAATGAGCATTGACGGCTTCGCTACTCCTTTGCTTTTCAGCTTGGAATTTGGATGCTCATTGAACTTCCGGAGGGGAGCGCTTTATTAAGCTATCGAGATTCTGGGCATGAACTCTCACTGGTCTTCGGTAATGGGACCAGCTTAATTCGCGACACAGTGTGTCGCGAATGGGAGTAGTCGTTAGGTGTCCTTCAATGGCTACTCATATAAGAACGTCCAAGTGTCGGATTTTGTCATTTAGTGTCGTTCTCAGCGACTATTCTGGAGGGTCGTGGTCAAAAAAGGGCAAATATGAGTACTGTTGCCATTATGGTTGCATTTATTTTGCTATAAATAGCAGCTCCTGATGAGATTTGTTCCCATTAGGAGCTACTTTTATTGAACATATGAGGAGAAATAACGTCGTCTGGGGGGTGCGGACGATTTCTTGGACCGCGCCTAGGCGTATCCAAGCTTCCTGCGGT
>CAJMRP010000024.1 GCA_905215765.1 uncultured bacterium | reverse complement strand
TATGTATCGCCCGCAAGACGCATATCGGGGCCGGTGAGGCGCAAGCCCGCATAGAAGCCGCACCCGAGCGCCGCGATGATGGCAATAGCGAGGAAGCGCCCAAGCGAATGGGTGATCGATCGGACTCCTTCTTTGCGGAATGCCCCTGCCATCAGCTACCACTCAATCGTTTCGGCGGAGGCGGGGTGGGCGTTTTGCTCCACGGCGGCAACCTTGCCCTCGCGGATATGGATCACGCGGTCGGCGATATCGGTGAACGCGGAATTGTGCGTGATGAGCACGACGGTCTTGCCCGTGTTCGCGCACGTGTCCTGCAAAAGCTTCAGGATAGCTTTGCCGGTCTTGTAGTCGAGGGCACTAAACGAGTCATCGAACACCACGACCTCGGGCTTTTTGGCCAACGCGCGGGCGATGGCCAGGCGCTGGCGCTGGCCGCCCGAGACATTGGATCCGCCCTGGCTGATGGGGGAGTCGTAGCCGCCCTCGCGCTCGGCGATAAAGTCCTCGGCCTGTGCGATGCGTGCCGCCTGGCGCATGTCATCATCGCTTACCATGTCGCCGGCAAACTTGAGGTTGCTCTCGACGGTGCCCGAGAACAGGCGTCCCTGCTGCGGGATATAGCCAATGCGGCGGCGTAGCTCGGAGAGGGTCATATCGCGCACGTCGACGCCGTCGAGCGAAATGCTACCGCCGGTGACGTCGTACAGACGCGGGATCAGCTGCACGAGCGTGGACTTGCCCGAGCCCGTGGAGCCAATGATGCCGAGCATCTGACCGGCATGCGTGGTGAAGTTCACGCCGCTGATGACGTCGGCACGGGCATCGGGATACTGGAAGCTCACGTCGCGGAAGGTGAGCTCACCGCGCGGCGCGCTGGCCGCGGGCAGTTTGGGCGAGACAGGGTCGTTGATGCTCGTGGGGCAGGTGATGACCTCTTCCACGCGCTCGGCTGCGACCTCGGCGCGGGGCAGGATAACCGAAACCATGGTGAGGATCATAAACGCCATGACGATCTGCATGGTGTAGGAGATAAACGCCATCATGTTGCCGACCTGCATCACGCCGTCGGACACGCCCTGCGCGCCAAACCAGACGATAAGCACGGTGATGCAGTTCATGACGAGCATCATGAGCGGCATCATAAAGCTCATGGCTCGGTTGGTGTAGAGCTGCGTGGTCATCAGGTCGAGCGACGCCTTGTCAAAACGTTCGAGCTCATGTTCCTCGCGGTTGAACGAGCGGATGGGCATAAGGCCGTCGAGCAGCTCGCGGGCGGTAAGGTTCACGCGGTCAACAAAGCTTTGCATCTTTTTGAACTTGGGCATGGTGAGGCCCATGAGCACGCCGACGACGGCCGAGACCGCGATGATGGCAACGGCGATGGTCCACTCCAGGCCGGTATGGTTAGCCAGGACGCGCATGACGGCGACGATGCCCATGACGGGGGCCATCAGACACATGCGGATAAACAGGGTTGCAGCCATCTGGATCTGCTGAATGTCGTTGGTGCAGCGGGTGATGAGCGAGGCCTGGCTAAACTTGCCCACCTCGGCCGGCGAGAAGTGCATAACCTTGTTGAAGGTCTCGCGGCGCAGGTCGCGGGCGATGGAGCAGGCGGTGCGCGAAGCCACGGCACCGGTCAGGATGGTGGCGACGAGCGACACCAGGCACAGCCCAAACATCGTGGTCGCCATGCGGCTCAGGTAGGCGTTCTGCACGTCGGCGGGGTCGATGCCCTGTGCCTTGTACTCGTCCTGCACATAGCTCACGGCGCGCTGGGTGACGATGGAGCCCGACATGGAGCCCATTTTGTCCGCCATTTGGTTGGCGCCCTCGACGAGCTTGCCCTGGTCGATTAGGCCGCCTTCAACGCCCAGACGCAGGCTCTTCATGGTGATCTTACCGCCGTCGGCATCAATCTGCTTTTGCATGTTCTGCGCCGCTGCGGCCTTCTGCTGTATCTCGGCGAGCTGCTCGGGCGTCATCGCCGCCATCTGCTCGGGGGTGGGCATGGCCTGGGCAGCGTTGTCGTCTTTCTCGCTGGACGAGCCCATCATGTCGCCCATGGAGTCGGCGTCGATGCCCTGGTCGAGCGAAAGAACGACAGTCTCGGGCAGGCTCATAATGTCGGCAATCTTGCCTCCATCGGCACGCTCTTCCTCGGTGCCCCTGTACGTTCGAATGCCGTTTTTGTCAGCCTTGCTAAACACGGCCTCCACAGCTTTGGCGTCCTTGGCGCTCATAAAGAGTTCGAGGTCGTCGAGCGATTCGGCGCGAATGGTGTCGGACACGGGCGAGGCGATGCCGCCTTGCTGCACACCCACGTCGACGATGTCGCTCATATAGGTAGGCAGTGCCAGATCGGCGTTGCAGCTGATTACGATAAGCACGATAGCTGCGAACAGTGCCAGGATATGCTTTTTAAAGAGCTTGAGAATCCTCACTCGGCATCTCTCCTTTCTTGATTACGGTCGATAATTTCGTTGGCACGCCTTAGAAGACGCACCATCTCTTGGGTATCTGTTTCGCCGAGCTGCTCGAGGAAGGCCGCGGTGCGGTTCTCGAATTCCCGACGTTTGATTTCGAGATCCTGGAATCCTTTTTCGGTCACCGTGACATGTACGCGACGACGGTCGGTCTTTGAGTGCTCGCGCTCGATCCAGCCCTTGGCTTCGAGAGCGCGTAGGATATTGGCGATGCGGGCACTCGAGACCCAGGCGCGATCAGCGAGTTCGCTCGGCGTGAGTGAACCGCCGGCGAGTATGAGGGCGCGCATGACGGCCATCTCGCCGCCGAGGGCTTTGTCCGCAAAGCGCGAAATGCGCTGATGCATGCTGCCGAACTCGGTTAGGAGCTGGCGCCCAAGTTCACGGAAATCGGTATCTTCCACCGAAAACCCCTAACACTAGAAACTATTTCCGGTGAAAGATGATACCCCAGCTCAACTATCCCATTCGGTAGATTTCTAGGCATGTCCCAAAAATCTACTTGGCCGCTAGGCAATATTAAGAGTGGATTAAGACTTAAAATCATTCAATTGCTGAAGCGTTTCAAAGAACTATCATGCCCGCGGTTAGGCGAGGGGTTGTCACCACCATGACGACTGGGACTCATATAAGCGCCACGTGCGATGCTCCAACTTCCCGCAAGGAGACACCTTACATAAAGGGGGATGGAGTCATGGCATTTGACTTCACGGGCAAGACCGCGATTGTCACGGGCGGCACTCAGGGCATTGGCCTCGAGATCGCCAAGGGCATCGTCGCGGGCGGCGGACATGTCGCGCTCATCGCAAGGAACGCTGCTAAGGGCGAGGCCGCAGTGGCCGAGCTTGGCGAGGGCAACAAGTTCTATCAGCTCGATGTCGCCGATGCGCCCAAGGCGCGCGAGACCGTCGAGCAGATTTTTACGGACCTGCCGCAAACCAATATCTTGATTAACTGCGCTGGCGTCATCAGCACCAAGAAGTTCGACGAGATCGATGACACCGAGTGGCGCCGCACCATCGACATCAACCTCAACGGTACCTTTACCATGATGAACGCCGTCTACCCGCACTTTAAGGCGGCCCATGCCGGCACTATCGTCAACGTAAGCTCTGTTGCTGGCAAGATCGGCGGCGGCCTGCTCGGTACCGCTGCCTACGCGAGCTCCAAGGCCGGTGTCAATGGCCTTACCAAGGCGGTCGCCAAGGAGGGCGGTAAGTTCGGCGTCCGCTGCAACGCTGTGTGCCCGTCGCTCACGTTGACCGATATGACCTCGATTCTCTCTGACGAGAACTCTCAGCGCATCATCAACGGTATCCCTCTGGGCCGCGCCGCCCAGGCCAGCGAGCCTGCGCAGATGGTGCTGTTCTTCGCTTCCGACCTCGCCAGCTTCGTAAACGGCGAGATCGGTGACTGCGACGGCGGCATCGTCCTGGACGGGTAATACCCCGCGGTGATCGTTTGGCGGCGACCCTGGCGACTCGGGGTTGTCGCCTTCTTTCTGACATAGGCGCGTGCGGCTACGATTCGCATGCATCCAAAGGAGATATATATGAGTGAATCGACTGCGGTGGAGGCGCCGGCGGCAAAGGAGCCGTTCTTTAAGATGTCCTCCATCCCGGGTGCCAATATCTTGGTGCCGCTTTTGCTGGGCTGCCTGCTCAACACGCTATTCCCCGACCTGTTCAAAACGCTCGGCAGCTTTACGCTTGGCATGACGCAACAGGGCGCCGGCCCGCTAGTGGGCGCTTTCCTGCTGATCGTCGGTACGACGATTTCGTTTAAGAGTGCTCCCGCCGCCGCTGCCCGCGGTGCCATCATCATCGCCGTCAAGCAGATCGTGGTCGTTGCCGTGTCGCTGCTCATCCTTTATGTGTTCAACGACAACCTGTTTGGCATCTCTGCCATGGTGATGCTGGCGGCTTGCACCGGCGCCAACAACGCTATGTACGCTGGACTGATGGGCACCATGGGTAACGAGGCCGAGCGTGGCGCCGTCGCCATCACTACGCTGGTTGTCGGCCCTCCGGTCACGATGATCGTGCTCGGCGCTGCCGGTCAGGCTCCGATCGGTTGGTCGCTCGTGGGCGCCATCCTGCCGATCGTCGTTGGCATTATTCTGGGCAACCTCTTCCCGAGCTTTAAGAAGATGATGGCTCCGGCACTTTCCGCCATCATCGTGCTCGTCTTCTTTGCTATGGGCTCGACCATGACTTTTGGCCAGCTTATCAACGGCGGCCTTCCCGGCATCCTGCTCGGCGTGATCTGCTCGGTGGTCTTTGCAATTCCCGTCATCGCGGTCGATAAGCTCACGGGCGGTACGGGTGTCGCAGGTGCGGCCATTTCGAGCTGCGCCGGAGCCAATGTGGCCACGCCTGCCGCCATGGCAAGCGTCAACGAGGCCATGTACGGTGGCGCCGTGCTCGCGACGGCTACGGCGCAGGTTGCAGCGTGCGCTATCGTGACGGCCATTTTGACCCCGCTCGTTACCAGCTGGTGCCACAAGCATTTTGAGGGCCAGCAGAGCAACACCAAGGCAGCGACCGACAAGGCCGCCTCAGCCGCCTAATGCCAAGCGGCAATCAAAGCTAAAAAACTAGCCATGCCACAGGGCGGCCCCGGGGGAAATCCCGTGGCCGCCCTTCAGTTTCTGAAGGGTCTCTGGGATACTTTACCCTGCTAAAGCTGGCATAACAGCTAGAGTGAACGTCGTACAAAGGCAAGGAAAAATACCAAACAAATCGGTGAACGGTAGTTGTTCGCGCGCGCATTTCCTGCGGGTTTGTAAAAAAAGCCATTATGATATAAAAAAAGAAACATATAACAGCCCAGATGCAGAGGGTCGCTATGTTATCCTTCTCAGACGGGTGAAATCTTGGGTTTTGGGTTGTAGTTCCAAGGTGGACAAACGTTTTTCCTGCACCAACGTGTGGTGAAGAACGGAAGAAGCCGGTAGTGCAAGCCGAACATTCAAGAATTCAATAAGCAGCGGTGTGAGAGAGCGCCGCATTACACGTAACTAGGAGCGTGGTTACACAATGCAGGAGGCATGGGAAGGCTTCAAGGAAGGTATCTGGACGGGAGAGGTTGACGTCCGAGACTTCATCCAGAAGAACTACACCCCCTACGAGGGCGATGAGTCGTTCCTCGTAGGTCCGACCGAGCGTACCAAGGAGCTGTGGGGCGAGGTTCTCGACCTGCTGCTTAAGGAGCGCGAGCAGGGCGGTGTCCTCGATATGGACACCAAGACCGTCACGGGTATCGTGAGCCACCCCGCTGGCTACATCGATAATGCCCATCGCGACAAGGAGACCATTGTTGGCCTCCAGACCGATAAGCCGCTCAAGCGCGCGCTGCACGTCAACGGTGGTATCCGCATCGCTTGCCAGGCTGCCAGCCAGCACGGCTACAAGGTCGACGAGAACGTTGTCGAGCGCTACACCTTCGAGCGCAAGACCCACAACGCTGGCGTCTTCGATGTTTACACCCCCGAGATGCGTGCTTGCCGCTCGGCTCACATCATCACCGGTCTGCCCGATGGCTATGGCCGCGGCCGCATCATCGGCGACTACCGTCGTGTTGCCCTGTACGGCGTCGACTACCTGATCAAGGACAAGGAGGCCCAGAAGGCTTCCACTCCGACGGTCATGACCGCCGACAACATCCGCGATCGCGAGGAGCTGCAGGAGCAGATCCGCGCCCTCGGCGAGCTCAAGATGATGGCCGAGACCTATGGTTTCGATATTTCCAACCCTGCTACCAACACGCAGGAGGCCATCCAGTGGATGTACTTCGCCTACCTTGCTGCCGTCAAGGAGCAGAACGGCGCCGCTATGTCCATCGGCCGTACCTCTACGTTCATCGACATCTATGCTGAGCGCGACCTTGCCAACGGTACCTTCACCGAGGAGCAGATCCAGGAGTTCGTGGATCACTTCATCATGAAGCTCCGCATGGTCAAGTTTGCCCGTACCCCCGAGTACCAGGCCCTGTTCACCGGCGATCCGCAGTGGGTCACCGAGTCCATCGGCGGCATGGGTGTTGACGGCCGTACGCTCGTTACCAAGATGAGCTACCGCTACCTGCACACGCTCGAGAACATGGGCACCAGCCCCGAGCCCAACATGACCGTTCTGTGGTCGACCCGTCTGCCCGAGAACTTCAAGAAGTTCTGCGCCAAGACTTCTGTCGCCAGCTCCTCGATTCAGTACGAGAACGACGACCTCATGCGCGTTTATCACGGCGACGACTACGGCATCGCCTGCTGCGTGTCCTCCATGCGCATTGGCAAGGAGATGCAGTTCTTCGGTGCCCGCGCCAACCTGGCCAAGTGCCTGCTGTACGCACTCAACGGCGGTGTTGACGAGGTCTCCAAGAAGCAGGTCGGCCCCAAGTACCGCGCCGTCGAGGGCGATACGCTCGATTACGACGACGTTGTGGCCAAGTACAACGACATGATGAAGTGGCTCGCTGGCGTGTACGTCAACTCGCTGAACATCATTCACTACATGCACGACAAGTATTGCTACGAGCGTATCCAGATGGCTCTGCACGACAAGCACGTGCACCGCTGGTTCGCTACGGGCATCGCTGGCCTTTCCGTCGTGGCTGACTCCCTGTCCGCCATCAAGTACGCCAAGGTCCACCCCGTCCGTGACGAGAACGGCATCATCGTCGACTTCGAGACCGAGGGCGAGTTCCCCAAGTACGGTAACGACGACGACCGCGTCGACCAGATCGCTCACGACGTTGTGCACCAGTTCATGGAGTACATCCGCATGAACGATACCTACCGCAACTCCGTGCCCACGACCTCGGTTCTGACCATTACCTCCAACGTCGTGTACGGTAAGAAGACCGGCTCCACGCCCGACGGCCGCAAGGCTGGCCAGCCGTTCGCCCCGGGTGCTAACCCCATGCACAAGCGCGATAGCCACGGTGCCATCGCTTCGCTGTCTTCGGTTTCCAAGCTCCCGTTCCGCGATGCTCAGGACGGCATCTCCAACACCTTCTCCATCATCCCGAGTGCGCTCGGCAAGGAGGATCAGGTGTTCTTTGGCGATATCGACCTTGATCAGCTGGGCGAGTAACTATTGTTAGTGCTATACTAACAATAACGATTACTGATTAGCGCGCCGGTTTCGGCCGGCGCCTATTAATCGAAGGAGACACATTATGAAGGTTTCTGAAGTTTCCGAGACCCAGGCCGATAACCTGGTCCACATGCTCGACGCTTACGCCGAGAAGGGTGGCCACCACCTGAACATCAACGTCTTCAATCGTGAGACGCTGCTCGACGCTCAGGCTCACCCCGAGAAGTACCCGCAGCTGACCATCCGCGTTTCCGGCTATGCCGTGAACTTCCACACGCTCACCAAGGAGCAGCAGGACGAGGTCATTGCGCGTACCTTCCACAACAAGTTCTAAAGGGATTTAACTCCCGCAGGATCGCCGGGACTGCTTGGGCTACCTCCCAAAACGTCCTCGGACATGCAAAGGGCTCCGCTGCGCGCTTCGCGCGGCGGAGCCCTTTGCGTCCTGCGGAATGTTTTGGGAGGTAGCCCAAACAGCCCCGGCTGGGTCCTGTGTAGTCACCCCTTAGGCGGAACTCTCCTAATTATTTGGATGAGTCGTTTACTTACTTGTACTGTTACCGTCTTCCCGCTCTTGTTGGGGTATGCTTTGTTCGTATGTAAACGTATGACATGTTGATGGGGGAGGGTGCTATGGCTCACGAGAGTGCCCGTTCTAAGGATACGGCTAAGCCTGGCATCAAGGAAGTTGCAGCGGTGGCGGGGGTTTCGCCTACTACGGTATCTCGCGTGCTTAATAATCGCGGCTATATTAGCCAAGAGACCCGCGATAAGGTCCATGCCGCGATGAAGCGCATCAACTATACGCCCAACGATATCGCCCGTGCCATGCTCAACGGTCGCCTGAATCTAATAGGTATGATAGTCCCCTATGTCAGCAGCCCGTTTCATGCCCAAGCGGTCCAAGCCGTTGAGCGTACCCTGGCCGAAAACGGTTTTAAGATGTTGCTGTGCAATAGCGCCAATCGACCTGATCTTGAGCGTTCTTATATCGATATGCTTCGGCGCAATATGGTTGATGGCGTCATCGTCAACTCGCTTAATATCGGTGCCGAGGCGTATGCCGAGATGGGCTTGAGTCTGGTTGGTATCGACTGCGACCTTGGCGAGACCTCTGTTCAGATTGCGAGCGACAGCTATGGCATCGGCGAACTTGCCACGCGTCGCCTGATCGATGACGGGTGTTCGCGCATCTTGTGCCTGCGCAACAATAGCCGCATGCGTATGCCTGCCAATAAGCGTACCGATGCCTACCACGATGTTGTGGAGCAGGCCGGTTTGCCCGCGCTTGTCCGTGAGGTCGAGTTCGTTAAGTCCGACGACGAAAAGAGTGCGGTCGTTGCGAAGATCCTCGATGAGAACCCCGATATTGACGGCATCTTTGCGGGAGACGACACGATGGCGGCCATCTGCCTCAACGTGATGAAGCGGCGCGGCTTGAGCGCTCCGGACGATATTAAGGTCGTGGGCGCGGATGGCGCCCGCCGCACTATGACGTTTATGCCTGACTTAACAACCGTTCGTCAAGATATCGATCGCATCGGAGAGCTCGCGGCGCAATCCATCATCGCTCTTGTTAACGGTGAAAAGCCCGAATCGAATACCAAGCTCCCCGTTGAACTCATTGAGGGCAAAACCGCGTAGTTCATCCCGTGCCAAAAGAATTCCTCAAACGCCTCTGATGACCGTTCGCCGCCATATGTCAACCGTTTGCCGACGACTAGAACTGCGAAAAGACGTATTAGTGTGAAAACGTTTGACATATGAAAACGATTGACATATCTTGCAGTTGTACCGAGTTAGTATCTTGTGGGAAAGGAAGTCTCGGATGCACAAGGTGTATTACCAGCCTGAGGGAATTTGGGTAGGCGACATCATGCCGTACGGCGAGGACGGCACGTTCTATCTCTATCACCAGCGTGACACGCGAAACCCCGGTCCTTTCGGAGAGCCGTTTGGTTGGGCACTCGCGACGACCAAGGATTTCGTCAACTACAAGGACTTTGGCGAGAGCCTTGAGCGTGGCGGCGACGAGGAAGTCGACCAGTATGTTTATGCCGGCACGGTGTTTAAGGTGGGCGACAAGTACCATGCGCTCTACACTGGTTGCAATCGCGATAAGGTCCGCGCACGCTTGATGAAGCAGGTTCTTCTTCACGCAACGAGTGACGACGCCGTCAAGTGGGAGAAGAACATCGCCGAGACGCTGCTTCCGCCCCAGGAAGGTTACGATGACCGCAACTGGCGCGATCCCTTTGTGCTTTGGGATGAGGAGAACGAAGAGTACATGCTCATCCTCGGCACGCGCGTGGGCGAGGACAAACGTCTGATGACCGGGCGTCTGGTCAAGTTCACCTCCAAGGACCTGGATACCTGGGAGTTCCAGGGCGACTGGTGGAATCCGGGCCTTTACACCATGTTCGAGATGCCTGATCTCTTTAAGATGGGCGACTGGTGGTATCTGGTGTTCTCCGAGTACAGTGATGGCAACAAGACCCGTTACCGCATGTCTCGCTCCATCAACGGTCCTTGGATCACTCCTGCTGACGATTCATTCGATGGCCGCGCGTACTATGCCGCGCGTACCGCATTTGATGGCGAGCGCCGCGTTCTCTTTGGTTGGGTTCCTACGCGTGACGAGGGTGGCGATCCCAGCTCTTACCTGTGGGGTGGCACCTTTATGCCTCTCGAGATCGTTCAGCGTGCCGACGGAACGCTCGGCACCAAGCTCCCTGACAGCATGCTTGGCGCCTTTGGCGAGGCTAAGGCAGTCGAGGCCTTTGAGCTTTCCTGCGAGTCGGGCAAGGTCGAGCAGGTGCTCGCCGCGGATGCCGGTTCCACCTATATGCTCGATGCCGACATGGAGCTCGCCGGTGACGCTGCCGGCTTCTCGGTGAAGCTTGCCGAGGACGCCGAGTCCGGTCTTGCCTATGAGTTCCGCGCCAACCTGCGTGAGGGCAAGCTCGAGTTTACGGCGGCCCCCCAGTATCCGTGGTTCCAGGTCAACAACATGGGCCTCGAGCGTCCGTTGTTCTTTAAGGGCGAGGGCACTCATCATGTGCGCCTGGTCGTTGACGACGATATCGCGACCATCTTTGTCGATGATGTTGCGCTTAACGCGCGCTTCTGCAATAAGCAGGGCCAGGGTGTGGCACTGACGGTCACCGACGGTACGCTCAAGTGCGCAAATGCAACGATCGCGTCTCTGTAATGGCATCAAAACGTTTTATGATTTCGTAAGGGAATGGAGAGGAACATGGACTACAAAGTAGTGTCTCAGCAAGTCGTCGATAACGTCGGCGGTCTGGAGAACATCGAGGGCGCCACGCATTGCGTTACGCGTCTGCGTCTGGTGCTCAAGGATACGAGCAAGTACAACAAGGCCGAGCTCGAGAACATCGATGGCGTCAAGGGCGTGCTGTACAACAGCGGCCAGCTCATGATCATCTTCGGTACCGGTACCGTCAACAAGGTCTACGATGAGTTTATGGCTCTGACGGGCGTTAAGGAGATCAGCGCTTCCGAGGTCAAGGGCGCCGAGGCGGACAAGAAGGGCAAGTTCTTCTCGGTCCTCAAGGTATTCTCGGATATCTTTATCCCCATCATTCCCGCTTTCGTCGGCGCTGCTATCATCATCGGCCTTAAGTCGCTGATCGTTGCCAACGGCCTCTTTGGCATGGAGGGCAGCCTTGCCGACCACAGCGAGTTCCTCAAGAACCTCGCAAGCTTCTTTGCCATTATCGCCACCACGTTTGACTATCTGCCTGTCCTGGTTATGTACAGCGCGGTGAAGCGTTTTGGCGGTAACCCGATTCTGGGCATCCTCGTCGGTATCGTCATGGTTCACCCGAGCCTTATGAACCGCAACACGTTCGTTATGGATCCGACGGGTGCTGAGTACTGGAACTTTGGTCCGCTCTCCATTCCCATGGTTGCTTTCCAGGGCGGCGTGTTCCCTGCAATCCTGACTGCCTGGTTTATGGCCAAGGTCGAAAAGATTGCCCAGAAGTACATCCCCGAGGTCGTCTCGTTCGTCTTTGTCCCGACCGTTACCCTGATTCTTGCTAACGTCGCCCTGTTCACCGTGTTCGGCCCGCTCGGCAACCTGATCGGCGACGTCCTCGCCGGTGTAATCGATATCCTGTACAACAGGATGGGCGTCTTCGGTGCCTTTGTCTTTGCCGCATTCCTGCAGCCGCTCGTCGTTACCGGTACGCATCAGTTCATCCAGGGTATCGAGGCAAACCTCGTCGCCACGACTGGCTTCAACTACATCCAGGCCATCTGGTCGGTTTCCATCATCGCCCAGGGCGGCGGCGCCATCGGCATGTACCTCATTCACAAGAAGCATTCCAAAGAGCGCAACATCTGCATGTCGTCCTTTATCCCGACGCTGGTCGGTATCTCCGAGCCCGCAATCTTTGCTGCAAACATGCGCTACTCGATCATCCCGTTCATCTGCGCTTGCATCGGTGCAGGCTGCGGCGGTGCCTTCGTGAAGCTCTTTGAGGTGCGCGCCATCGGTCAGGGTCTGACCGGCGTGCTTGGCCTGCTCATCGTCACGCCCGAGACGCTCGTGTGGTATGTGGCTGGCAATCTCATCGCCTTTATCGTGCCGATCGTCTTGATCTTTGCCTACAACAAGGCAAAGGGCGTGCCGACCACTGATGAAGAGGGCGCTGGTGCTGGCTTTGATGTCAGCTTCTAGTTGAGCCGTTCAGCGTAATCTGAGGATAAGTCCATTTGGGGAAGGGCGTTCGACTCGTGTGAGTCGAGCGTCCTTCCCCATAGACGAGAAAGTCAACGGCGATGTTTAATCAAAAAAATAAGGTGACACGCGCGGACTATGAGCAGTGGCGTGCCGGACAGGATGAGACGGCGGGTCGCATCGCGTCCGACCCCGATAGGCTCCTGTTCCATGTGGAGCCTGAGCTTGGCTGGCTCAACGACCCCAACGGTTTGGTGCAGATCGGTGATACGTATCACATCTATCACCAATACGATCCATTCGATGCTGCGCATGACGGTCCAGTGCTTTGGAATCATCTGACAACAAAGGATTTTGTGACGTACGAGAATCGCGGCCCTGTGCTGTTCCCCGATTCCGATTTGGATTCGAGCGGAGCGTATTCTGGTTCTGCCTTTGTACACGACGGCAAGATTCACTACTTCTATACCGGCAACGTCAAGCATTTTGACCGCGATGATTACGACTACGTGTTGACGGGCCGTGAGCAAAACCAGATTCATGTGGTTGCCGAGAACCCCGACGAATTGGGCGAGAAGCGCATAGCTGTTGGGCCGGTCGATTACCCCGACGATATCGGTACGCACGTGCGTGATCCCAAAATCCTTGAACACGATGGTATCTACTACATGGTTCTGGGCGCTCGTACGAAAGACGACCGCGGCTGCGTGCTTGTCTATACCTCGAGCAATCTAGAGGACTGGAGCTATGCGACGCGCATTGAGTTGGGCGAGAAGTTTGGCTTTATGTGGGAGTGCCCCGATCTGTTTGAGCTCGATGGTGAGCTTATTCTCGTTTGCTGTCCGCAGGGTGTGTCCGCCGATGGATGGCGTTACCGCAATCCGCACCAGTGCGTGTGGTTTCCCATCGAGGCCGATTGGGAGGCGCCGAGTTTTAAGATCGCCGGGCAGGGCATGCCCCCGATGGTCGATGCCGGCTTTGATTTCTACGCACCGCAGTCTTTTGAGGATGCTGCGGGTCGGCGTTTGATGATCGGGTGGTCGGGTTGCCCCGATGCGACGGCAAAAAGCCCGACGGTGGCACGCGGGTGGCAGTGCGCGTTGACGGTGCCGAGAAAACTGAGCATGCGCGATGGTAAGCTCTGTCAGCAGCCGGTGCACGAGATTGAGAGGATGCGCGGCGACTGCGTTTGCGCGACAGGCGGTGAAACCGTTGAGGAGCCGGGCCGCCTGTTTGATCTTGTGGTTTCCTGTGAGGGCGCCCAGGTGATCGAGCTCGAAATCCGCAAGGGTGTCTTTGTGCGCTATGCAGACGGGATGCTTACCCTCGACATGGGTGACGAAGGCTATGGGCGCGACCAGAGGTCGATCGAGCTCAGCGAGCTTCGCGACCTGCGCGTGCTTTCGGACACTACGATGGTCGAGATTTTTGCAAATGGCGGCGAGGCGGCACTTACGAGCCGTACCTATTCGCCGGCGGTTCCGGCGATGGAGCTGCACGCCGAGGGTGCGGCATCGATGAATTTCTACCGCCTCGTGCATTAACCGTGCGTGGAGCACGATTGGATTTGCTGGACGGAATGTGTCGCAGTTGTCGCGGCCAACTACCGCTTACCGCATATAGCGACCGTTTGCGGAATAAGTAACCCTCCTTAATAAACCGTGTGGAATCCTAGATAAGCACGGAGTTTTCCAGGGAGACGCTGTCCTTTGTTGTGTGCAAGGGCGGCGTCTCTTTGGCGCTTGGACGCCGTTGTGCAACAGTGCGGCGGCGCGTGCCATGTATTGAAAAGCCAATGTCGAGATGGGTCGTGATAATAATGGGCAAGTACGTAATCGTGGTTGAGTCTGGGTCGGATGTGACGCCGGAGCTCTGCGAGCGCTACGGCATCGTGCGCGTGCCCATGCATGTCACGATTGGTGACGAGACCGTCGAGGACGGCTCGATCGATCCGCTCGAGATTTATTCGCGCTGCAACGAGTTTGGCGTGATGCCCAAGACCAGCGGCTGCGCGCCTGCGGATTTTGCTCACGTGTACGACCGCATTCACGCTGAGCAGCCCGATGCGACTATTCTGCATCTCGCGTATTCCGAGGCCACGACCTGCTCGCATCAATCATCGAAGATCGCCGCCAAGGGTCGCGACTACGTGTTCTCTATGGACACGCGCTTTGTCTCGGTAGGCCAGTCGCTCGTTGTCGTCGAGACCGCCAAATACATCGAGGCTCACCCCGATGCCACCGTCGACGAGATCTTTGCATTTACGAATTCCGTCATGGACCGCGTGCTGCTGGGCTTTGTTCCTACCGATCTTGCCTTTCTTAAGGCGGGCGGTCGCTTGTCCAACGTCGCATTCCTTGGCGCCCATCTGCTCAAGATTAAGCCCTGCATTGAGGTGACGGGCGGCAAGTTCGTGGCGACCAAGAAGTTCCGCGGCTCTATGCTCAAGTGCGCCCGCGCCTTTATTGACCACATGGTTGCGAAGGGCGAGATTGACTACTCGCACATTGGCCTGGCGTATTCGGTGGGCCTTTCCCAGGAGCTGCGCGATGACATGGAGGTCTATGCGCATGATCTGGGCTTTAAGGACGTTACCTGGACTCAGGTCGGCGGCGTCATCTCGAGCCATTGCGGCCCGACCGCCTTCGGTGCGGTGCTCACGCTTAAGGCGTAAAGGCCGCAGGCGAGCGTTCTTCAGCCTGACATCTCGACGTAGCCCCCAGCCATGGTGATGGGGGATAGATTAAAACGTGCCGTTCTAGTCCGAGACGTTTAAACGCAAACGCATGGGCTAGAATGACTCTGGCATTTTAATTGGTTGCATCCAAGGAGAGGCAAGGTAGCGCGAATGGCAGAAATGACGCTTGAGGGTGTGGACGCTCGTCCCGAGGACTCTGCGTTTGCCCTTGGCCGCGTGCATTCGATCGAGACGATGGGAACGGTCGACGGACCCGGCATCCGCTTTGTGGTGTTTGTTCAGGGCTGTCCCATGCGCTGCGCGTATTGCCACAATCCCGATACCTGGTCGGTCAACGGCGGCACCATGGTGACCGTCGAACACCTGATGGATGAGTTCCAGAGTAACCACGAGTTCTATCGCAGCGGTGGCATTACGGTGTCCGGCGGCGAGCCGCTCCTGCAGCCCGAGTTTTTGGCCGATCTGTTTCGTGCTATGCATAACAACCCCGATGGCCGTGTACATACCTGCCTAGATAGCTGTGGCTATGCATTTGACCCCAACCACCCCGAGAAGTTCGATGCCGTGCTCAACGAGACCGACATGGTGCTGCTCGATATTAAGCATGCCGACCCGGTCGAGCATAAAAAGCTGACCGGTTGCGATCCCGCACGCATCTTAGCGTTCGGCGATGAACTTGCACGTCGCAAGATCAAGGTCGTTATCCGCCACGTGGTGGTGCCGGGCATTACCGACACGGTGGAGGAGTGCGAGAAGCTCGGTCGCCTCATCGCTCCATGGCACAACGTGGTGGGCCTGGAAATGCTGCCGTATCATACGATGGGTGTCGTCAAGTACGAGCAACTGGGCATTCCCTATAAGCTTGAGGGCGTACCTCAGATGGATACCGCGCGCATGCCCGAGCTGCGCAATGCCGTTATGGCCGGTATGAAAAAGCGCCGTGCGGAACTCAAAAACGCCATCGGCTAGCAAGCCATTTTCGCCCCCAAGGGCACTCATTGGGGACAGACTTAAATGAGTGCCCCTGGGCACCAAGTTGATTGCTAAAGAGCCCCGTCAAGTTGCGGTGGAATAGTTCTTGTTTTTCGGCTTATGCCGCCCAAACAGGAACTATTTCACCGCAACTGCGTTATGGACAGAGATGCGCAACAGAATCGTGCCATTTGGATAAATACGCTCGTGGTTTCTTTAAAGACACCTTAAACGCCGCTGAATATCTTTGGAAAGAAATGCCTGCTCGGTATTATGCTGCTCGTATATAAACGGTAGCAGTCAGGAGACCACGTGTGAAACAACGCATCGCGGGACGAGTATGTGCCGCAGCATGGCAGCAGATATGAGACGAAGGGCACGCCTTCGCGTGGCCTCGCTGACGTTCGCACCCGCGTGACGAAGATTGCCGCCGTTGGGATGCTAACGTTGGCGGTTATTATCCTCGGAATTACCGCCAAAACCTACGCGTCGGAGCGAATGGCACACTCAGATGCGTCAACGGTACAGACGCAAAACAAAAAGGTCTCTGAATCTAAAGCCACCGCAAGTCAAACCCTGTCGACAGCGAGCCTTAAGACGAGGCTTTCGAAGGCGGACTTTAACGATATTCCCTCAGGCGATACCGTGCAGACCTTCTCATTGGTTGATGACCAGATCCCCGCCCTGGAGGATGAGAGCCTCGCCGCACTCCAAGATGCCCTTGATCAGGCCCAGGAATTGGGCGATGTGGGCGTGGTGTTTTACGATTTGTCGAGCGGCAAGGGCGTGACGTATAACGCCGATGTCGAGGTTTACGGCGCGAGTAGCTACAAGGCACTCTATGCGTTGTACATCTGCGAATCTCTGGTCGAGACGGGCCAGGTCTCACTCGATGATTCCCTTGGCACCTATGGTGGCTATAACATGGGCTGGCAGACGGTGCGCGACCTAATCGAGGCCGCGGTCGTTAATTCGGATAACGACTCGTTTATCGCGTTGCGCGCGGCGTTTGACCGTGTCGGTTACGAGGATTGGATTGTCGGTCTTGGCATCGATTACGATACCGCGCTCGATCCGATGAGTGATTTTCCCACTTATTGCCCGCGCACCTCGGCCAAGTTGTGGCGCGAGATGAGTGAGTATTTGAGCAGGGGCAGTGAGACCTCCCAGTGGTTATCTGAACTGCTGTCATCAACATCGCGCTCATTTATCCGTGATGGCATTGCGGACGACCAAGCCTTGGTGCGCAACAAGGCAGGCTGGATTAGCGAGGATGGTTGCTATTCGACATGCGATGCGGGCCTTATCGACATCAATGGCCGTACCTATGTCATGAGCGTCATGACATCGATGCCGTGGAGCGACCGCTCGAGCGAGGTTACGGCTGCGATTGCAAAGGCTCTGTTTGATACGCGAGCTGCACTGGCCTAGCGTGTTCGTTTGACGAGGTCAAACAAAATGCTGGTACCATACCGTGGTTGAGAATTTCGTATAGGTTTGGGGAATGGCATGGCTACCATCGCGATTATCGGTGCACTCGAAAAAGAGATCATGCAGATTAAGGAAGAGCTGAGCGACGTTTGCGAGACACAGGAGGCAGGCTTGACCGTTGTGAGCGGTGAGCTCGACGGCCTGATGATCGTTGCCACAACGGCGGGTATGGGCACGGTGAATGCCGCCGCCGCAACACAGCACCTCATTAGCAAGTATGCTCCGCAGGCTGTTGTGTTTTCGGGCATTGCGGGCGGTTTGAACCCCAAGCTCCATATCGACGACGTGGTCATCGGCAAACGCCTGCGCTATCTGGATACCGATACCGCGCTTATCGCCGAGTCTGCACCGGGGCTCGAGGAGTTTGGCTCGACGCCTGCGCTGGTCGATATTGCTGCCGATGTGCTTGCTGAGCGTGGGTTTGTTGATACTTCGACAAATGCAGCAGCTTCGAACGAGGGCGCAAAGCAGTTCCTGGTCGGCACGATTGCCACGGGTAACCGCTTTGTGACGGGCGCCGCCATGCGCAACGACGCTATCGAGGCGACGCATGCCGATTGTGTCGGCATGGAGGGCGCGGCAATTGCCCACGTCGCAACCAAAAATGGTGTCGATTGCCTGGTGCTGCGCGCTATCAGCGATAATTGTGACGAGGCGTACGATGCGATTTGCGACCGCGAGTTCGACCTGTTCGAGTATGCCCGCACCGCGAGTGGCATTACGCTCGATATCGTTCGCCGTATCGCTGCTATCTATTAGCGCGCTTTTTTGTAAGAACCTACGACCAAGGAGTGTCCATGGCCGATTCCATTAACTACCAGCTTGCCAAGTTCGTTGCCAGCTATGGCAAGGTTTCGCAGATTCCCGAGTCCACTTGCCCCGAGGTGAGCTTCGTCGGCCGCTCCAACGTGGGCAAGTCGTCGATCATGAACAAGCTTTTTGGCCGCAAGAATCTCGTCAAGGTTTCGAGCACACCGGGCAAGACGAGCAACATCAACTTCTTCGAGGCTGACGACGTGCACTTCGTTGACCTGCCGGGCTACGGTTTCGCCCGCCGTTCCAAGGCCGAGCGTGACCGCTGGGCAGAACTTATCGGCGACTTTTTCGACTCGGAGCGCAGCTTTAACCTGGTCGTGTCGCTGGTGGACATTCGCCACGATCCCAGTAAGCTCGACCATGACATGATCGACTACCTGCAGGGCAACGAGTTCAACTTTATCGTCTGCCTCACCAAGGCCGACAAGCTCAGCCGCACCCAACAGGCCCGCCAGGCAGCAGCCATCAAAAAGCAGCTCAACGTCCCTGCCGAGAACGTAATCATCACAAGTTCCCAAACCGGCACCGGCATCGACGAACTCAAGCGCCGCATTGCCGAAGCCTGCCTCTAATAAGTGCCCCAACCTAGCAAGAGCCCCTATCAATAAAAAGCCATAATTTCAGCCCTGCGCCCCTTCAAAGCGTGGGTCCCTGTAGACGTCGCTAGCCACGTTGCCATAGGGCCACCCGGGGGCATCCCCTTAAAAACATTCCGCAGCACGAGGCCCGCTTATCCGCAGCTCCGAAGGAGCAGGATAAGCGGGCCTCAAGTGCGAGGACGTTTTTAAGGGGATGCCCCCGGGTGGCCCGGACAGACCGATCGGCGATGTCTACAGGTACTCGATTTGAGCGCCCTCGGTGTCGCACGTCAGAATGTGCGTGTCGCACTTGGGGAACTGTTCGCGCAGCTTGACCTGTAGGAACTTTGCCACGATGGTGTCGTCAGTCACGGCCATGAGGGTCGAGCCGGAGCCACTGATCCAGATGGTCTTGGCGCCTCCGTTAAGGCAGGTGTCGCGCACGGCGTTGTAGTCGGGGATGAGGCGGCGGCGATAGGGCTCCTGGATGCGGTCGTCGTTGGCGGCGGCAATCAGGTCAAGGTCGCCGGTCTCCAGGCCGCGCGTCATGCCGGCGATGCGGCCCATTTGCCATACGGCGGTGGAGAGTGGAATCTCCTGTGGCACAACCTTGCGGGCCTCGCTCGTATGCACCTCGTAGGGTGGAATCACGGTAATAAAACGCAAGCGATCGCTCACCTCGTAGCGCAGACACTGGGGGAGCGAATCGGTCGGCGTAAAGGAGCAGACGGCGCCGCCCAGGATAGCGGGGGCGACGTTATCGGGATGGCCCTCGACCTCGGTGGCGATGCGGACGAGCTCGGCACGGTCGACGGTGTGGCCTGTCAGCGCGGCGGCAGCCATGATGCCGGCGACGACGCAGGTGGAGCTGGAACCCAGGCCGCGGGCGACGGGCACGTCGGTCTGAATGTCGATAGCAACGGGAAAAGCCGGCTCGCCCCACGCGGCCAGAGCATCGACAAAGCTCACATAGACCAGGTTATTCTCGTTTTGGAACTCCTCGGGGCAGCCCGTGATGGTGAGCTTGTCGGCGCGCTCGAAGGTGAAGTGCGAGTAGAGGCTAACGGCCATGCCGAGGGTGTCG
>CAJMRP010000023.1 GCA_905215765.1 uncultured bacterium | reverse complement strand
CCTATGACGTTCTGATTCGTAGTCAGACCCTCTATCCAGCTGAGGTAACGCCGCAACGCACGGATTATTATGCACGTGACCCCTCGATGGGTCAAGCGACAATTTGGAAAAATTTTACGAAGTGATGATTAAGATGCTCGCGCCTCGACCGAGGTTCGAATCCGTGCGGTGCCGGCGTAAAAGAAAAGCCCCCGTTGCCGGAGGCTTTCGATTTCAATTGGTGCGGCGTATAGGATTCGAACCTATGACGTTCTGATTCGTAGTCAGACCCTCTATCCAGCTGAGGTAACGCCGCAGCGCAAGACATATAAAACCACTTTAGTTCATTAGAGTCAAGCAAAATCTCAAACTTTTTTCGCGCGGGCCGCAATTTGTCACGCTGCACCACGAGCATCAGCGCTTTTCGTACGATCGATTGGCTTTTCGATCACATCGAACCCGACGCCAAGCTCCCCCAGAAGCGACCGCACCCGTTGGGCACAGTCGTAGTCGGCAAACGAAATGCTCAGCATTCGGGCCACCTGATTAGAAGATCCAACGCCATAGAAGTGCTCAAGGACAACAAGCGCCTCATGCGCCACAAACGTCTCGACCACATGCGGCGACTCCTCATAGCACCATTGCGTCAATGGTCCCTCACTCGTCTGCCGAACCACCAAGCCACCCATACCCGACGGCTCGCACGTTACCAGCAGGTGCTCCCCGCCCTCATCACTCTGGAACAACACAACCCGCTCGTCGAACAGCTCCATCACATCCCCTTTCTCTTGCTCTTAGTTAGCAAAAGCATAGCAGGTAAATGCATGTATACAGAACGTTTGTTCGTGTGTTTTCTATCGAGCTGTCCGCACGGCATGGTATGGACCTGCGCACGAAATAGGGCGCCCCCGAAGGAGCGCCCTTGCATATCCCCTATGCAGCCAAGTTACGCGACCGGCTCGATCTTCTCGAGACCGCCCATGTAAGGACGCAGGACCTCGGGGATCGTGATGGTGCCGTCGGCGTTCTGGTAGTTCTCCAGAATGGCAGCCATGGTACGACCAGCCGGCAGGCCGGAACCGTTAAGGGTGTGCAGGTAACGCGAACCCTTGAAGTTCTCGGGGTCGCGGTACTTGATGTTGGCGCGGCGGGCCTGGAAGTCGCCGCAGTTGGAGCAGGAGCTGATCTCCTTGTAGGCGTTGTAGCTCGGCAGCCAGACCTCGATGTCGTAGGTCTGACGGGCAGAGAAGCCCAAGTCGCCGGTGCACAGGCTAATCACGCGATACGGAAGGCCCAGCTGCTGCAGCAGGTACTCGGCCTCGGCGGTCATGCTCTCGAGCTCCTCGTCGGACTCCTCCGGCTTAGCGAACTTGACCATCTCGACCTTGTCGAACTCGTGCTGACGAATGACGCCGCGGGTGTCGCGACCGGCGGAACCGGCCTCCTCGCGGAAGCAGGGGGTGAAGGCGGTGTAGCGGCGCGGCAGGGTGTCGGCGTCGAGGACCTCCCCGGCGTGCAGGTTGGTGAGCACGACCTCGGCGGTGGGGATCAGGAAGTTGTCGCCCGAGACGTGGTAGGCGTCGTCCTCGAACTTGGGCAGCTGACCCGTGCCAAACATGGTCTGACGCTTGACGACGATGGGCGGCCACCACTCCTTAAAACCACGGCTGGTGTGCGTATCGAGGAAGAAGTTGATGAGGGCGCGCTCCAGGCGGGCGCCAGCGCCACCGAGAACGGTAAAACGGCTGCCGGAGAGCTTGTTGCCGCGCTCGAAGTCGAGGATGTCCAGATCGGTGCCCAGATCCCAGTGCGGCTTAAAGTCGAAGTCGAACTCGCGCGGGATGCCCCAACGACGGCGCTCAATGTTCTCGTCCTCATCCTTGCCGTACGGCGTGGCCTCGCAAGGAATGTTGGGCAGGTGAGCCATGAAGTCGTACTGCTCCTGCTCGAGAGCAGTACGGCGCTCGGCCAGACCGTCAATCTTCTCGTTGACGGCGCGCACGGCCTCCTTGGCGGCCTCGGCCTCGTCCTTCTTGCCCTCCTTCATCAGGGCGCCGATCTTCTTGGACTCGGCATTGCGCGTAGCCTGGAGCTCCTCGACCTCGGTGATGACGGCACGACGCTCGTCGTCGAGCTCAAAGAACTTCTCGCGATCCCAAGACGTCTGGCGGTTAGCCATGGCGACATCGATGGCATCGGGGTTCTCGCGAACAAACTTGATATCAAGCATTAGATCCTCCGGCGATATACATTCCATTTAGGTTGCAACCTTGTACATGTATGGGCAAGTATATACTTATGAGCGTTTACGACCCAACTCAACTACGCAAGAAGGCACCCAATGGACGCAGTTTTTTCCTTTTTGTTTGGCACCCGCACCGGTTTTGCCATCCTTTTCGCCGGCGGCATCCTGTTATTTGCGATTCTTGCCTTTGTAATGGAGAAGCGTACCCATAAGATGTACGTCGACCGCGGACCCAAGTCCGAGGATGAGGAAGACAGCTTCTGGGACTAGCCTGCCAAAAAGGGACAGGTTTATTTTGGTCGGTTTTATCTGGGCAAACGCAAGCGCCCCGCAACTGGAATTGAGCCAGTTGCGGGGCGCTTTTCGCTAAAAGGACAAAACCGCAGGAAAAACCTGCCAAAATAAACCTGTCCCTAAATAGCAGGTTTTACTGGAGAGTTGCGTCGATTGCCTTGACCAGGGCACTGCGCATACCGGCGTCCTCGAGCGCGACGACGCCCTTGATGGTGGCACCACCGGGCGAGCATACGGCATCCTTCATCGCCGCAGGATGCTGGCCAGTTGCAAGCTGCAGCTTTGCCGTACCCAGCACCATCTGGCTCACAATGCGATAGGCATCGGCACGCGGGATACCGTGCTTGACCGCTGCATCGCCCAGGGCCTCGATTGCCATGGCGACAAATGCCGGAGCGCAACCACCCACCGTGCCGCCCACAAACAGCAGGCTCGTATCGAGCTCGACCACCGCACCGAGTTTGCCAAGCAGACCAAGCACCACTGTGCTCTGCTCATCACTAAGCGTGGAAGCCTTCTCGCAAGCGATGACGCCCTCGCCCACCGAAACCGGTGTGTTGGGCACCGTCGAGATATGCGCGACGCCCGGCAGGACTTGCTCCCACTTGGCACTGTCCCAGGTCCAAGCAACCGACAGAACGACCTTTTTGGCAAGAGCATCCTTGAGCGGGGCGAATATCTTCTCGATCATATACGGTTTGACCGCAGCGACCACGATATCGGATGCGGCGACAACCTCGGCGGCATCGTGGCAGGCGACCATGCCGCGCGCCTCGCAGCGCTCAACCAGTGCGTCGTAGCGACCCGCGCAGGCGCACATGTCGCTCGCAGCTACACCGGCAGCGATCCAGCCATCGGCCATAGCGCTCGCCATATTGCCAAAACCGACAAATCCAATCTTCATATCGCATAGTCCTTTCAGACACATTCCTCAAAACGAAAGGTATTGTCCCACGCCATTGTTTCGTATTGCCGACCTATTTGTGATACGGCTCGCCACGACTGATCTTGCAGGCACGGTAAATCTGCTCTAACAGCACCACACGCGCCAGGTTATGCGGCAAGGTAATGCGTCCAAAGCTGAGCATCTCGTCGGCGCGGGCGCGCACGTCATCGCTCACGCCGTCCGATCCGCCGATCACAAAGGCGATGTCGCTGTTACCACGCAGCATAAGATCGTCGAGCCGCGCCGAGAGCTCCTCACTCGGACGCTCCTTGCCCTCGATAGCCAGCAGGATCACATGCGCCCGAGACGGCAATGCAGCAAGAATTGCCGCCCCCTCCTTGTCGCGCGCGGCATCCACGCCGCCCGCCTTAGCCGGGTCGATATCGGCCACCTCGCGGATATCCACCTTGGCATAGGCACCTAGGCGCTTGGTGTACTCAGCGCACGCGTCCTTCCAAAAGCGCTCCTTGAGCTTACCGACGCAAACGACGGTGTATTTCACGCGCGTTTACTCCTTCGAATCGTTTTGAACTTTGCCGGCGGTCAGCATCTGCTCGAACATCGAGGCCGACTGCGAAAAGTCACTCGGCAGCACGACCGTCGAGGTTTTACCCGTGCGAGCGAACTCCGTCATCATCTCGGACCACTGCGTAAACATGAACAGTTGGTTGGCCTCGTCATTGCCGACACCCGTCTCCTGGATGATCTCGAGCGAATCTTTGATACCCAGCGCGATGGCCTTGCGCTGGTTGGCGATGCCCTCGCCCGCCTTTTCCATAGCCTCGGCCTCGGCGGTCGCCTCGGTGACGCGCTTGATGCGGTCGGCCTCGGCGAGCTCCTGTGCCGCAGCGCGCTTGCGCTGGGCGGCGTTGATGTCGTTCATGGAGTTCTCGACCTCGGTCGGCAGTGCGATTTTGGTGATGAGCGTCGACACGAGGGTGAAGCCGTAGGCGGCCATCTGCTCGGAAACGGTAGCGTTGACATCCTTGGCGATGTCATCCTTCTTGGCAAAGACCTCATCGAGTGTGTAGACGGGAATCGAAGAGCGCAGGGCGTCGGTGATGAAGTCACGCATCTGGTCGACGGGCTCCTGCAGCATGTAGTAGCTCTTGTAGATACCCGAATCTGCCGGGCCGGCGCCCATGTCATAGCTCACGTGGTACTGAGCAGAGACCTCGAGGCCGATGGTCACATTATCCTGAGTCTTAACGTCGATACCAAAACCGTTTTTCATGGTGCGCAGACTCACCGTGGCGGCTTTGCGGTCGATCACGGGCACCTTCATGTGGAAGCCCGCGTTGACGATGCGGTTAAACTTGCCCAGACGCTCGATGATCACGGCATGCTGTTGTTCAACGACATAGCAGGCGTTGGGAAGCAGCAGCAACAAAATGATGATGGGAATCAAAAGGCTCGTAAGGGCGGCAATGATACCGGACAACAGCATGGTCTCTCCTCTGATAGGCACACGTTGGCATTAGGATACCCGTCCAAGGAGATCGTGCATAACAAAAAAAGCCCCCATTGCTGGGAGCTCTTTCATTTAATGGTGCGGGCGAAAGGACTTGAACCTTCATGGGGTTGCCCCCATACGGACCTGAACCGTACGCGTCTGCCAATTCCGCCACGCCCGCGTGCAGGAATTAGAATAACGGAGCGCCACCACGAACGCAAGAACTATTTTTGAAAAAGTTTGCAGGCATTTTCCCAAGCGGCTTGCGCGATTGTTTCGGCATCCTCACCAGTGCGATCAACACGGTCGTTAACCAGCGCGTTTGCCGTAATGGAGATCATTGCAGGCTCGCATTCAAGACCGCGGATGGGCTCCGGAGCCATATACGGGCAATCCGTCTCGAACAAAATTCGATCGAGTGGGGTTGCCGCAAATGCCTCGCGCACGTCGTCGTTGCGCTTAAAGGTGGCCGCACCACCATAGGCGATATAGCAGCCCAGCTCCACAAAGCGCTCCATCGTGGCGCGGTCCTCGCCAAAGCAGTGCAGCACACAACCGGCCTGGGGCACGCCCACCTCACGAAGCACGTTGTAGGCGTCCACGTGCGAGGTGCGCTCCTGGTCCGTGTCCTCGTGACGCAGATGTAGCTCCACCGGCACGTTACGGCACACGGCAAGCTCGAGCTGGCGCGCCATGCAGTCAATCTGCACGTTATGGGGTGCCGGCGCGATATCGTCGTCATAGTCCATGTGATAGTCCAGGCCGATTTCGCCAATACCGGCGCATAAGGGGTCATCGAGTGCGGCAACGACCTGTGCGTGAACGTCGTCGGTATAGTCCGGCGCACCATACGGATGCACGCCGGCAAGATACTTGATCTGCGGGATATCCTGCATCGGCAGAATTTCGCGCACGAGCCAGTCGCTATAGTCCGTCACACTGCGTTTGTCAGCGATGGGGTCGAACATCGTCACCAACAGGTCGACACCCGCGGCTTTGGCACGCACGAGCGTCTCGGGCACTTCTTTGCCCCAAAACGAAAGCAGGTGTGCATGCGTATCGGCAAGTGGCGCCAAGGGCACCGGGCAGGCCACCGTTTTCTTCTTTTTGGTAAACGTCACGCGTTCGATATTAGGCGTCATGGGAAAGCTCCTGAGCCAAGCGGACAAAGGCGGCAACATCAAGCGTCTCGGCGCGCGTAGTGGGCGCGATACCGCAAGCCTCAAAGGCGGCATCGAGTACGTCCTTGGCAAAGCCGTTGGCGCTCATGGAGTTGCGAATGGTTTTGCGGCGCTGGGCAAACGCAGCGTCGATCACACGAGCCACGAACTCGCGATCGAGCCCCTCGGGCACCACGCCGTCAACACGGTCGATACGCGCGACGGCCGAGTCCACGTGTGGCGCCGGCATAAAGCAACGCGGCGGCACCTCAAAGCGACCCGTCACCTGCGCATACAGGCCGAGCTTTGCCGTATAGCCGCCATAGGTCTTGTTGCCCGGCACTGCGGCAATGCGATCGGCAACCTCCTTTTGCACCATGACGACGGCACGCTTGAGCGCCGGCATCATCTGAAAGAACTGCAGGATGATCGTCGCCGCCACGTTATAGGGCAGGTTCGCGACAAACACCGTCGGCTCACCGCCCGCAGCCTGCTCAATCTGCTCCGGACCCACCTTGAGCGCGTCGCCCATGATAAAGCGGAAGTTGGCATAGTCGGCGGCATGGGCGTCGAGCACCGGCTCGAGCTCGGGGTCGGCCTCGATTGACGTGACGCACGCCGCCTCCTGCAGCAGCGCAAGCGTGAGCGTACCAACGCCCGGGCCAACCTCGAGCACGCGCTCATCGCCCGTGAGCTCGGCAAGCTCGCAGATGCGCTCAATCACATGGTTGTCGATCAGGAAGTTCTGGCCCAGGCGATGCTTGGTCGCAAGGCCAAACTCCTCCAGCAGCTCCCTTGTTGCCGTGGGGTTTGCCAAAGGCGAAGTTGTCATAGTTGCCTCCTTAGCATGATGGCGGCGTCTTGAAACAAAAGGGCATGGACCGTGGCGGCCATGCCCTTACAGCTAAACAGCAAATTGCCGATATGGCGCTCGCGCGGTCTCTACGCCAGACGCGGGAACAGCGGATCGCCCTTCTCGACGGGCTGACCGCCGGCAAGCAGGCCCCAAGTACAAATGCCCTTGAGGTCGTCGCTCGCGGCCTCTTCCTCGCAGGACAGGCGACGCAGGGCCTCGGCAGAAGTCTGGGGCATGAGCGGCATCAGCAGGTGAGCGGCAATGCGGATGGCCTCGAGCAGGTTGTAGATCACAAACGCCAGCTCGTCAGCCTTGGCCTCGTCCTTGGCAAGTGCCCAGGGCTCGGAGTCCTCGATGTAGTGGTTGGCGGCGTGGATGAGCTCCATGACCTCGTCCTTGGCTCCGCCGTAATCGAGCACGTCCATCTTGGCCATGTAGCGCTCGACCAGACCGTCGGCGATCTTTGCCAGCGGGTTGTCGAACGCATCGAACGACGCGGGCTTGGCGGGCGCGCAACCATCAAAGTACTTTGCGCTCATGTTGAGCGAACGTGAGATGAGGTTGCCCCAGCTGTTGGCCAGGTCGGCGTTGTAGACCTGCTCCATGCGATCGAAGCTGATGGCGCCGTCGGTACCGGGAACGACGTCGGTCATGAAGTAGTAGCGATAGCCCTCGACGCCCAGCATGTCGATAACGTCCTGCGGAGCGATGGCGTTGCCGCGGCTCTTGGACATCTTCTCGGCCTTGCCAGTCTCGGCATTGCGCACGGTCAGGAAGCCGTGGGCAAAGACGTGCTCGGGCAGGGCCTCGCCGATGGCCATGAGCATGGCGGGCCAAATGACGCAGTGGAAGCGGATGATGTCCTTACCCACGATGTGGAACTGCGCGGGCCAGCGATAGGCCAGCTCGGCACGTGCCTCGTCGGTGTCCACACCGTAGCCGACGGCCGTCATGTAGTTGAGCAGCGCATCGAACCACACGTACGTCACGTGGCCCTCGTCAAACGGGACCTGAATGCCCCAGTCAAAGCTCGTGCGGCTCACGGAAAGGTCGTTAAGGCCGCCCTCGACAAAGCTGCGTACCTCGTTCATACGGAACGCAGGCTCGACAAAGTCAGGGTGCTCGTCATAGAGCTTGAGCAGCTTGTCCTGGAAGGCAGAAAGCTTAAAGAAGTAGGACTCCTCCTGCACGCGCTCCAGCGGACGGTGGCAGTCGGGGCACAGGTGCTGGCCGACGCTGCCGTACTCCTCGTCGCCCTTCTGGACCTGTGTATCGGTGAAGTAGGTCTCATCAGGCACGCAATACCAGCCGTCGTAGCTGCCCTTATACAGGTAACCGGACTCCTTCATGCGCTCCCACAGGTACTGCACGGCATGATGCTGGCGCGGCTCGGTGGTGCGGATGAAGTCGTCGTTGGAGATCTCGAGCTTGCTCCAAAGCTCCTTGAAGTGCGGAGCCTGGCTGTCGGTCCACTCCTGCGGCGTCATGTTGTGCTTGGCTGCGGCCTCGGCGACCTTCTCGCCGTGCTCGTCCATGCCGGTCAGGAACTTGACGTTATAGCCGGCGGAACGGCGATAGCGAGCCTGAACGTCGGCGATGATGGTGGAATAAGCCGTGCCCAGGTGCGGATCGGCGTTGACGTAGTAGATGGGCGTCGTGATAAAGAACGAAGGCTTGCTTTGATCCATGGGGTTTGTCCTCCAGAAAAACGTTGCATACAGAGGATGATTCTAGCGCAAGGGCTGGATATCCTCCATCTATTGCATATCGAGCACCATGGCATAGACATCGCGCTTGCGGCGCGAATACTTCTGAGACAGGCGCTTGGCCACCGCAGACGCGGGCTCCCCCTCCTCGAGCGCGGCGCGGATATCCTCGCGCAGGGCCTCGTCGGGATCCGCTGCCGCGGCGCCAACCGGCACGATACCGGCCTCCTCATCCTCGCTCGGCGGCGCGATAACCAGCGCAATCTCGCCCTTTACCTCGCCACGAGCACGCAGTTCTTCGGCAAGCTGGTCGGCGGGCCCGCGCAAGACCTCCTCATGCAGCTTGGTGAGTTCGCGGCAGACAGCGACCTCGCGCTGGGGAAAGACCTCGGCCACGGCCTCGAGCGTCGCCACGATGCGATGTGGAGACTCGTAGAAGATGAGCGCACCGGGCACCACGGCAAGACGCTGCAGTCGACGCACGCGGTCGCCATGCTTTCGGCCCAAAAAGCCCTCAAAGAAAAAATGCTCACAGGGAATGCCGGACGAAACGAGCGCCGTGACGCAAGCGGAGGGCCCGGGGATAACTTCTACGGGCACATCGGCCTCACGTGCCGCCTCGACCAGCGCCTGGCCGGGATCGGACACGCTCGGCATGCCGGCGTCCGAGGCAAAGGCGAGGGTCTCCCCCGCCAGCAGACGGTCGACCAGGCCGGCGGCGCGGCTGGCGATCACATTCTCGTCGCAACGGACAAGCGGCTTGGAAATGCCCAGGTGCATCAGCAGCTTTGACGTCACACGCGTGTCTTCGCAGCAGATGGCATCGGCGGCGGCAAAGGCCTCGCCAACGCGCGGGGACAGGTCGCCCAAGTTGCCGATGGGCGTTCCGACCACATAGAGTTTGCCCGTATGGGCGCTGTTTTGCGTCATATCAACCTATTCAATCATGCCGCGCTCGAGCGTACCGAGCGCCGCGCGGGCGTCCCATGCTGCAATGCGCTTCTCGGTCTTCCACGTTTGGAAGAACCAACCGGCAGCCGGCGCAAACGAAGCCAGCTGGTTGGCAATAAACACGCGCTCGTAGGCATTGCGGCCCTCGGGCGTAACCGACGAGTTGGCAAAGATCGCCGCGCCCGACCATTCGCCCACCAGCACGGGGAACCCAGTCGAAATCGCCTCTTTAAGCTCGCGCTTGTTGCGCGAAATCGCCGTCGTCAGCCCGCGGGGGCTCGTGATGTCGAGCGCATGTTCGTCGCGGTAATGGTACAGGTGAAGGTCCATGTAGACGTTCTTGTACTTAGCGCCGCGCATAAAATGCTTCCACTCGCTGGGATGCCCCGAAGACGAGAAGACGACGATCTTATCCTCGGGCATATACGAACGGACGAGCTCATAGGCATCGCGATAGAAGTTGCGCAGGTAGTGCGCCGGAATGCCATCCGTCATGGTGAAGAGGCTCTTGCGGACACTCATCTGCGGCGTATCCAGCAGCTCAATACCCAGCAGGCTCTCGGCCTCGCCGTAGCGATCGGCCAAGCGCTCGAGCACGTCGAGTGCGACATGACGACCGTTGGTGGACGAATGCCACTCGGCGACAGCCTCCGGCGTGGTGGGCGAATCGTTGGAATCGCCCTGGCCACCGGGCACAGTTGCCAGATCAAGCAGCACGCGGATGTCGTACTTGGCAGCCCACTCAATTGCACGGTCGATGTAGTCGACAACCGAGATGTAGGACGCATCGGACTCCTGCGAGCCAAAGGCATACCAGGGCACCGGCAGACGTACGGCATTGAGACCGATCTGCGCCATGCGACGGAAATCGTCCTCGCTCACAAACGTCTCGTAATGACGGCGCATGCGCTCGTTATAGGCGGCGGTGCCCATGGCCTCCTGCAGCTCGGCCGCGTTGGATGCACCGGTCGCCGCGTATAGCGACGGGGTCACCCAAGGCTCGGGAATAAACCAGCCAGAGAGATTAACGCCGAGTATCCTCTCCATCACTGCCCCCTTCGGATCGTGCAGGCCGAACCCGCATCGTATTGCATAGGATAAGTATCGTTTTGAGTATACCCGCGTGTGCGGACAGGCGACCGAACGGTCTGCAAAGTGACGCGAAAGTGGGAGGAATATCTGGGCGGGCCCGAGATGGCGCGATGAGGCGTGTACGCGCGCCGGAGGCAGGCACCGGAAAGCACGTCCCGTTTTTCGCAAAAGACTGGGATGCATTTTCCGCGGGTCCACATAAAAGAAAAGGACCCCTTTGCAGAGGTCCTAGTCAATTCAAGGTGGCGGGGAAGGGAATCGAACCCCTGACACGAGGATTTTCAGTCCTCTGCTCTACCAACTGAGCTACCCAGCCATTTGAGGTGTGCCTTGTTTCAAGGCTTGATTAGTATAACCAAGGACGCGTTCCGGTCAACCGAGAATTTTAAAAAAGTTTTTGAGCACAGCCTCGGTTCTATAAATCGGCACGTCAGAGGCATCAGCCGGCAGCAAGAAGTTTTTCACTCAGAGCCGCACGGGCAAACTCACTTGGCGTCATCCCCTCGGCAGCCGCCCGTCGACGAATGGCCTCCTTCATTCCCAGAGGAATCTTGACCGACAGCGTTGCCGTCCCCTCACCTGAGAGCGGGGGCCGTCCACGCACGATTCCACCAACGGTGTGTTCGCCATCCGGAAACTCTCCGCGCTCGTACGACTCGCACCACGCGTCAATCATTTCATCCGTTACAACCTGACCATTAGCGGCCGTATACGTCTTGCCCATCATCGACCCCTCTGCCGAGCTCGCTCGATCTCTTGCCAGAATTTCTTCTGAACCGGAGACAGGGCATGAATAATGAGCCATCCACGAATTAGTTCGACCGCAACAAGCTCCACACTTCGACCATCTGGAAGCCATCCAATGGCAAGCCATCTCGGCGGCTCGTCCTCCGACTCGCGGCGAATGCGCTCAGTAACCGCGAACCAGGCACCAAGCACCTGCTTTTCCGTCAAGTGTTTTTTGGCGTTCGGATGGATCTCAACATCCATGCATCTTCTCCTCCATCTTACCCAATTTCGTATGACGAAAGTCCGCCGTCGCCAATCTCTTACGCCGGCACTTGTTGGAGGGCGGGAGGTGTAGCGAGGATTGAAGGGCGTTCCAATACCGCCCAGGCACCGGGACAGGAGCACATGCGCCAAGGACGAACGTTTTCGTAGCGCGCGAGGATATTGCCGTCGTGATCAATGAAGGCGATATCGATGGGATAGGCCATAAAACACGTATGGACCGAAGAGCAGCGTGGAAACGCCATGACGAGCGGCAGGCCGTTGGCGGCAACCGGACGCCGTCCCAGCATGCCGCGCAGGCGCACGACAAACGACTCCGCCACCGCAAACTCGGCCGGCGTCCAACCCAGCCTGTTGAGTGCCCGCGCGTAGGCGATGTAGGACGAGACCGCGGTCACATGACCACCCCCGGACGCCATGGATCGACCGTCACCGCGCGCTCGTGCGACAACGTTGTCGGCGCCCCCAGCGAAACGCCAGCGATGCTGAGAAAAGTCGGCCACGGCTCATAGTGCATGGTGCAGGTGTAGGTCCTAAACGTACCGGATAGGGAGAGCAGGCCACCATCCGATGCCTCCGCGCCTTGCTCGCTCGACACTTCGATCTGCAAGTCATAGCCTTCCATGGCATTCAGAATTTGAGTCTGAACCGTCGCCGAGGCATCGGCAGAGCTCTCGTCACCCTCCCCGCCCGGCGCCACAGCGTGCGCCAGCACGATGTCGGGCACCACGCGGTCGAAGCGCGCGACAGCGCTGGCAAAGACCATGACGTTGTACACGATGAGCGCCAGCACCAGCAAAACGGGCGTAACCACTGCCATCTCCACCGTCGCTTGGGCACGCTCCTCGCGCAGACGCATGCGGATACTCATTACGACCCACCGCCCAGAGCGCCAACCAGCGTCGCGACATCGACGGTAAGTGGGATGGAGCCGCCGCCGGGCAGAGGAATCTCCGCAAGCGTGAACACCGTACCGCTAATGGTGCGTTCGACTTGATATTCCAACGCCTCGCAAAGCGCCTTGGGATCGGTCACGCCCAATGGAATACTTCGCAGTCTGTCTTGCGCTTGAGAGAGACCAGCAATGTCAGACCCCGGACTCTTAATGACGTTGGCGGAATCGGTCAGCACCGGCTTTCGCAGGCGCAAGTCACACGGTTCCAGACCCAACGCCGCCACGGACGCCGAAACGGTATCGCCGAGCCACGATGCGATGGAGCCCAACGCGCCGCTGCCCCCTCCTAGGCCTTTAATCATCTCGTCCATAAGTTCGTCGGCCGAACCTTGGATATCACCGTATCCTACGAGCAGCCGTCCCCAAACATCCATGACGCTGTCGAGCACGCCGGCAACGCCGCCCGAGCGTTCCTTCAATGTCGAGAAAAATCGCGAAAGCACGTTGTTTTGCGCCGTCGCCTCATCAGGCGCCAGCACCGCGGCAGAGATAGCACCGCGATCGCCAAGCCTGACTGCCGTGTTAAACGAAGAGTTGAGCTCATCGGGGCTCGAGATGGCACCCGAAACCGCAAAGGCGACCACGCCGTTGCGGCCAGGTGGGGCGATACGCGGGCGCTCGCCGGAAAGCTCCTTGATGGCCTGGTCAAACGCATTGCCCGCACGGTCGGCCTCATCCTCGGTCTGACGCTCAAGTTCGAGTTCTTTGTTGCGGCAGTCGACGTAGTCTTCCAGAGCCTCTTTGAATTCATTGAAGTGGTATTCGAAGCCCCTTTCGACAGAAGTCGTTGCAATCGCAACGTACCCTAAAGACGACACACCGAAATGGCATTCGCCACACGTTTCGTGACCGTCAAAATCTGCGACGGATGCCAGCCCACCCGGCTTTCCTTTTTTGTAATTTGGACAGTCAGTCCCATAATGCAAATAGGTAACTTTATCTACTTCACTCGTGGGCCAACGCGCATCGGTATAGAGTTCAGTCGTCCGCGCCTCATCTGGATTTCGCGGAAGGAAAGGGATGCGGGCGGAAACTTTGCCGTCCTTTTCAGTTATATATGCCCGCTCGACTTCTTCACTCGCATAAGCGAAGAACACCTTTCGTGCAGCAGAATCTGCCTGTTTTTCCGGACCCTCGCCAAGCGGTTTCTCATTTGCCAGGCGCTGGCGATAGTAGGCCTTCGCGCGATCGAGCGCCACTTGCGGCTCCCACGTAACGCTCGAAGCGTAATGTGGATTTTGAGCACCAGAGAGATCCGCTAGGCTTTTCGCACGCTCCCACATGCAAGAACAGCTGCTGACCGAGCCCTTGTCCGACCCACCACAATCCGCCAGCCAAGCGCGCTCTTTAGCCTTCGCCGTGTCCTCAGAAGCCTTCCGCAGCTCCTCGGCCGCACGCTCTAAATCATCTGATGTGCCTTTAATGGCATCGGTTGAGATCTCTGACCCTTTGAGCGCAGCGAAGTCCGACTCGGATGTCCTGGGCACGGCAAGCGCCGTACCGGTATAGGTCACACTATCGGTATCCTGCGCCGACACCGCCTGCGTGGCACGCGCGGCGATCAGATACGGCAGAGCCGTCTCGATTTTATGTAAGCCTTCCGATGCGCTTTTGGCAAACTTGTTGCGCGTTTTAATGATCTCAATCCCGGTGTCGACCATATTGCCGGCAACTGGTTCGGCACCCGGGATGAGGATGGCGACCAGGCCCGTCCCGATCGTGGCAAACCCCGCTAGGCCCAAACTCAAAATGCTCGCATCCACCACCGTGGCAGCCGTGTGATAGGACGACACCACATTGGCACCCGCCAGCGCGCCGCTATCGGCCGCCACCTGAGTATCCCCGGCACGCGACATGCTCCATATCGCCGCGGTCGACGAAAACAACAACGTGAGCACCACTAGGATGACCACGGCAGAAGAAAGCGTGGTATAGGCGCCGTCTTCGATAAACAGATCAACACCGGCGCGGCCCATAAAGCCGCCTCGCTTGCGATGGCAGCTCGGACGGCGCGTCAAAACGCATCTAGACCAGAAACGCTTAATCCCATGCAGCAATCCACGAATCATAATCTCCCTCCAGCCATTCTGGACATGATTGATACGAGACATCGACCTTGAGCTCAACGTAGCCACCCTCGGCGGTACCACCCATAGCCTGCGCAAACGCACCGATCACAGGCAACGGCTTGACCTCGCCGGAAACGGACACGGACGAGACGCCACCCGCATCGGCCCGGCTAAGCTCGATATCCCACGACAACGGCCCGCCGGCATGAAAGATCGAAACGTTGGGCACTGCGGCAAGCCGGCGGCGGGTGAACTCCTTAAGATCGTCGTCCTCCGCCGTCGTCGTGGTCATGAGCCGCGCGGTCTCGGCGGCGGCAGACTCCATGACCGCGCGCGTATAAAGCAGGCACACCGGTTGCAGTGCGAGAAGGATGAGCGTCAGAAACGTCGGCAGCAAAAAAGCGGCCTCGACCGTAGACTGCGCCCGGTCCTCGCGCGCGATATCAATACAACGCGATGTCCTTAGCGCCCGCAGCGGCGTCGATAACCGACGTCGAGGCAACGCCATGGGATGCCGCCCGCTCAACCAGCGCCGCCAAGCGTCCATCGGTGCCAGCACGCCAAAGTCCCACAATCGCCAGCACGATCGATAACAGCGCCACCGTGGCGATGGCGTATTCGACCGTCGCCTGGGCAGATTCCTCACGCAGAACGCCATGCATTTCACGATCCCTCCTTTGAGCTTATTGTTTGCGGGACCAGACGCACGGCGCGCAGACGACACGAAGCATCGCCAGCATCCGCGGCAACCGTCACCATATCGACCCAGCCGCGCCCATCGCGCACGATGGCGCCCCATACGTTGCCCTTAATATCGAGATAGCCGCTCAGGGCGAGCTGGGCCGTTGGCACCTCGCGGTAGGCGCGTAACATATCCGCCGCTGCCTCGGTCATCGGTCGGTCCTCGGACCATGCAAGCCGGACCGCAATCGCGTTGTCCTCAGGCGAATCCGTCGCAGTGCCAGACCGCTTGTCGAGCGTCCGCAGAAAGGTTTGCGCCGTGACAGCGACATCCGAATCGTCCGCATCTCGCATCTCATCTTTTTGGGACGCCACCGCCGAATCTGAGCCCGAATCGAAGGCGGCCCCAGGACGCTGCTGCCGCGCGGCGTTAAGCCCCCAAAGCACCGCCGCTATCGCCACGGTCAGGCAAGCAAACACCAGCAGCACCCCGATGGGGCGCTCGCCCTCTACAGGCTGTTGATGCCCTCGCTGATAGCGTTCCATAGATCTTGGACCTTGCCTTTAAATGCAACGATGGCAATAATCGCGATCACCACAAGCACGCCCACCAAAATGGCGTACTCGGTGGTACCCTGCGCGCTCTCCTCCCGCAACAGCTCCTTGGCATGCTGGCGAGCGCGGATCGCCCGGCAAAAAGCCCAGTTCCAAGCCTTGTCAGCAACTTCGACCATCGTGTTCATGTATTCCTCCCTACATCATCCCGCCTGCTCCCAGCAGCGGGCCCAATATGGACAGAAGCAACGCCGGCAAGATGAGCGTGCCGGTGGGAATCAGCAGCTTGACGGGCGCACGCTCAATCTCGCGCTCGACCGCGGCGCGATGAGCCGCACGGATCTCGCGACTTTGAGCGGCCAGCGTCTCGGCAAGTGGAGCACCCAGGGCGAGCGCCTGTCCCACCGTAATGGCAAAGGTCTCGAGCGCTCGCACGTCCAGGTCGTGCGCGGCGGCCAACAACTCGTCCTCACGCGTACCCACGCCCACCTGCCACGCCATGCAGGCCCGCTCAAGGCGAAGAGCCAGCACTGACCGGCGGTTGGCGCAGAAAATCTCAAGCGCCGCATCAAACGAAAGGCCGGCCGAAAGACCCAAGCGCACAACATCGATCATCTCAGACACTTCGCCGAGCGACACTCGCGCCGGGCCGCCCGCTCCAACCGCGCCCTTCACTCGCGCGGTCAGGGCATCGACCACCGAGCGACCCGCGGCAGCGACCAGCACCGCCTCGCGCTTGCAGGCCCCTGCGATCTTGCGTGCATCCGCCCGATCCAAACCCGTCGCGACAAATACACTCAGGGCGCACAGGCAAGCCGCAACTGCAACCGGGGCGCTCATAGCTCCACCCGCATAATGCGCCTGATAACCACCAGGGCAACGGCGTTGAGGGCAAGACCCAGCACCACAGCGCCCGCACCGGCAGGCGTCACAAGACCGCGACGAAAATCGGCCGAAAGCAGCGCCAACACCGCGCACATGCCCGCCGGCATCGCCGCGACCATATGCGCCGACATGCGAGCCTGCGATGTCTTGACATCCAGGCGGCGCTTGAGCTCAATGCGCTCCCCCACCATGCTCGACGCCTCGGACAGTAAGTCGGCAAGCGGAGCGCCGGTGCGCTGTGACACCTTAAGCGCCAAGGTCACAAGCGAAAGACCGGGGGCGTCGATGCGCACGAGCAAGTCATCGAGCGCGTCGGTCGCCGAGATGCCGCAATCGATCGCCGCCGCCACCCGCAAAAACTCGGTATGCACCGGTTCTTGCGCATGAGCGCCCACAAAGCGCATGCCCTGGGCCAGCGAATGTCCCGAGGCAAGCGACATGGAAAGTGCGGTAAACGCCTCGGGCATGGCCTCTTCTGCATCGTGTTGCTCGCGACGGCTCTCAAAGCCATCCCGAGCGGCGCCAACGGCAATCGGAGCAACAAGTCCCAAGGCAAATCCGAGGGGCGATAACGACACCATCGTTAGTAAAATGCAGCAGACACCGCTCGAGAGCAGCAGAAACGCCAAACGCCCCGAAGCATCTTCGATCACGAGGCCAAGGCGATGCGCCGGAGCCAGCGATGCCCACGAACGGGCGATCTTTTTCAGCAGATCGTTTTCCACCAGCTCACGCGGCAGTTTCTCTGCCACCGTCTCGAGCGCCTGACGCGCCAGCTCCGCCGGCGGCACCTGCGGCACACGAGGTTCCGCCCCGCACGCCGTCGCGACAGAAAACCCTGCCAAACCCCCTACGACGAGGGGCACAGCGACCTCCATTCGTCCACCTCCTCTTGTGTGAGCGTCCCCGACCGCAGGCCTTCTGCGATAAACGGCGGCTCGCGGTCAAGCGTCCAGGTGCACTCGGCGGCATCGAAAGTCACATAGCGCTCGAGCTCTACGCCGCCCGACGCGGCGCGACGCACCCCCGAATACGAGGAGACGAAGCGCCTGCCATCGGCGTGGCGCTCGGACATCACGATGCCGTCGAGCGCCATGGCAATCTGCTCCTCGATAAGCTCGCTCGGCAGATCGATGCCATAACGTGCAAGCAACGTCAGACGCACCACGGTCTCCTGCTCGGAACCCGCATGAAGCGTGGTGAGCGACCCGTCGTGGCCCGTGTTCATGGCCTGCAACATGTCGCAGCACTCGGCACCGCGCACCTCGCCCACCACGATGCGGTCGGGGCGCATGCGCAGGACATTAGTCACCAGGTCGCGGATCGTCACCGCGCCCTCGCCCTCAATTGAAGCCTCGCGCGCCTCTAGACGCACCACGTGTGGATGATGCGCAAACTTGAGCTCGGCAGAGTCCTCGATCGTCACGATGCGCTCGCCGGTGGAAATCTCGCATGACAACGCGTTGAGCAGGGTGGTCTTACCAGATCCCGTGCCTCCCGCAACCGCCAGGTCCTGTCTCAGCGACACCGCGCATGACAGCAGCTGCGCATACCAAAGCGGCAGCGACCCCAGCCCCACAAGCTCGTCCAGCGAGCAGATGCGGTCCGAGAACTTTCGGATGGTGAGAATCGGTCCGTCAATCGCCACAGGCGGAATCACCGCGTTGACGCGATAGCCCGTTTTGAGGCGGGCGTTGACGATGGGGCTGCGCTCGTCGATACGGCGGCCAAGTGGCGAGATGATGCGGTCGATAAGCACACGGATCTGCTCATCATCCTCAAACGCATGCTCGATGGGGTACAAGACGCCGCCGCGTTCAAAGAAGGCCGAGCGGCAGCCGTTGATCATGATCTCGGTAACGGTATCGTCCTCGATGAGCGGCTGCAACGGCCCCAAGCCCACCACGTCATCCAAAATCTCGTCGATGATGGTCTCGCGCTCGGTCGTCGCGAGATCGGTCGGCTCCTCAACATTGAGCGCCGCCTCCACCGCGGGACGCAATTCCGAGCGGGCAAGTGCCGGGTCGATATAGGCGCTGATACGCGCCACTTCGTCGTAACCCATGCGGTCCATCACGGCGCGCTTGGTGCGTCGTTTCACCGCGCGGCGACGCCCCGCATCTACAGGCGCTGCCGCCGCTGCAGCGCCGGCAGCCTTAATCCTCGTTTGCAGGCTCATCGCTAATCGCCCTCGCGCGACCAGGGAAGGCGAATACGCGGGCGTTCGGTGCGCGTTGCACGGTCGGCGACCATATCGCTCCAAGGGCCGACGGCGCACCCCAGTTCCACGAGCATCTCGCGCGTGGCCTCGCGCACGCTGGTCGCAAAAGCGCTGGTCTGCCCCACTGCCTCGTCAGCGCGCCCAAACGCCATGAGCGCGGCGAGATCCTGCCCGCCATCGGCGATACGAATCTTGGAGCTCAACGCACAGGCAATCTCAAAGCGCATGGCGACGTCCTCGTCTGCCCCGCGCGCACCGAACCGGTTGAACACGGCGCTCATGCGCGTGCGCGGCACACCTACTCGACTTGCCAGTTCAATGACGCGCGACGCCGATGTCGCGGACGACACCGCAGCATCGCCAACGACCAGGCAACGGTCGCTCGCCGCCACCGCAGCCGCCACGGCATCGCCCCAAAAGACCGAGGTATCGATAAAGACCACGTCGGATTCGCGACGCAGGACATCAAGCAGTAGCTCCACCGGACGTGCCATGAGCTCGGCTTGCTCGGGCGCCGCGACGGGACCCCAGAGCGTAACGCCCGGCGCCACGCGCATCGATGCGGCTACGATATCCGGCTCGGTGAGCGCGCCCGCCGCCGACGGCTCGATAAGTGCCGCCATATCGCGCGGAGCATCGACGCCTAACAAGTCGTAAAGGTTTCCAAACATCAGGTCCAGGTCGAGCACGGCGGCACGCAAGCCCAACAGCGACGATGTGTGTGCCATGGTGGCAACGATCGTCGACTTGCCGCAACCGCCCGAACCCGAAATGGCGCAGATGACCGGAGCTCGATGCGGCGAAGCGGCAGCGTCTGCCGGCGGCATCGGAGGCGGCGGGGCGGGCGTCGGTGACAGCGTCCCCGTCTCCTCCGCCG
>CAJMRP010000022.1 GCA_905215765.1 uncultured bacterium | reverse complement strand
TGCTCGCGCGCGGGGTCCACGGCAACAAGGCGAACGTGGCCACGGCGCGCGAGCTCGCCTGCTGGGTATGGGCGGTCGGCCTCATGGCCGAGGAGGCGTAGGGGGGCGGTCCCCCGCACATAAGCCAGTCACCCCGGAAGCGGTTCGATCCGAAGCCGTTGAGGCGAACCTCAGGTCCCTTTTCTGCGAGCGCCCAGGGCGCCACACGCGTGCACAGACTGTCGGTTCGACGTAGAAGCCTCAGCCGTAGCAACGGATTGCCCAGCGAGAGATCGCCGCGGGCGGATATTAAACTGCAAAGACGAGCGTCGGTAAGACACGCCGAGGTCGCCGCGGACGGGCTGATATAGGGAGAGGGCCTGACCCCATATCGTTGGGGCCAGGCCCGATTTTGCCTCTTGACAATGTCCTGCTCATATTAAAAGGAACGTCCCCAAGTGCCAAGGGTGTCCCGTTTGACTAGTCATTTAAGAACGTCCCCAATGACTAGTTGGATGGGGTCGGGATTCGAGCTGGGGAGATAGCGAATTTCTAGTTCTATGCCGAGCTTTTGCAGCTCTTTGAAGGCGGCGACATCTTCGCCGTCTACGGCGACTGCGGGCGTTATGGGGTGCTTGCCCTCCCCTGCCTGCATATGGCCAATGCTGATCTTGGTGATCGGCACGCCACCCTTAACCAGCGCGAGTGCATCGGCGGGTGAGGCCACCATGATCAGAATCAATTGGCGCGGCGTTGCGGTATGAATGATGTCGATGGCCCTTTGCACCGAGAAAAACCTTGTCCAAACGCCTTCTGGCGCCGCCACCCTCATGGGTGCCCATTGGCGCGAATCCGCCGCGATCTCATCGTTGACGATTAGGACAAGGTTGGAACCAGTCGCCTCGTTCCACAGCTCAATGTCTTGCCCGCAAATAAACCGGTCGTCGATGCGTGTGAGAAGAATCTTGGGTTGAGCCATCGCCACCCCATTCTGTTTGAGACCCGTAAGAGCAAGACATCGCGTCTCCAATATTAGTGCATTTAAAGTGAGAAAAGCCGTCAGAACACTTGCGCGGATGTGCGATGTCCCGTATTATAGACAGCCGTTGACGCCTCAGTTGCGTCATCATATGGCCGCCAGCGTAGCTCAGTTGGTAGAGCACCGCTCTCGTAAAGCGGGGGTCACCGGTTCGAGCCCGGTCGCTGGCTCCATTGCACAAGATAGCCGCCTTTGGGCGGCTTTTTTGTTGTCGATTATGGGCGCGCGCCAATCCACGCATCGCCACGTCGATCGCTTCCTACTCAAAAACAGAAAACCCCACCAAACGTGATTTCCCTTAGGGAAACACGCTTGGCGGGGTCGTAGCGTGATTCCCCTAGGGGAATCACGCCATCAGACGAACAGCTCAACCGAGCAGCTCGTTACTCCTCCCAGTAAGCGTCGGCAAGCAGCTTACTCGGCGAACGCATTACCAAAGCTGTTGCCGCCCACCTACGTCTCGGCTAGGGTAAGGTCGGGATTGAACACGACAACGTCGGCGTCGTGCCCCGACATAATGCTATCGCACTTGTCGTCGACATGAGCTAGCAAGCGATGCCGGGACCGACGCCCAAGCCCTTACAGCTCGGTCACGACAACGCCGTTGTAGACCTCGTCCCAACGGTCCATGACCAGATGGCCAGTCATGGGATCCATGGCATTGAGCTTGCCGCAGGTGTTGGCGGTACGCAGCACCGTCTCGTCGTCTGCGCCAGCAGCAATGGCATGCGCGAAGCCAGCGATAGTGGAGTCACCAGAGCCCGTGGCGTTAACGGCAGGGATATCGGGCGTCTTTGCGCGGAACGCACGGCCATTGTGGAAGCCAACGGAGCCGGCAGCGCCCATGGACACGACGACCCAGGGGATATCGGAGAAGCGGGCATCAGAAGCGAGCGCGGCGCGGAGCTCGTCCACATCGTCGGTGGTAAAGCTCGTGCCCAGAAGGCCGTTGATCTCGGTCAGGTTAGGCTTGACCAGCTCGGGCTTAATTTCGGACTTAAGGGCGGCCTCGAGCGAAGCACCCGAGGTATCGAGCAGCACCTTGGCGCCGGCGTTCTCGGCAATGCCCGTGATCTTGGCATAGTAGTCTGCCTCGACACCGCGGGGCAGAGAACCCGAAATGGTGACGACGTCGGCCTTGCCCGCAAGCTCAGTAAACTTGGCGGTAAAGGCATCGAGTTCCTCGGGGGCAATTGTCGGGCCACTCTCGAGCAGCTCGGTCTGGTTGCCGGCGTGGAGGATGTTGAGGCAAATTCGAGTCTCGCCCTTGATGGGCACAAAGTCGTTGTTAATACCGTTGGCGTCCATGAGCTCAGCCATGTAGGCGCCCATGTGGCCGCCGAGCAGACCGGTTGCCACAACGTCGTCGCCCAGCTGACCCAGCACACGGGCCACGTTGAGGCCCTTGCCGCCGGCGGTCTTTTCGGGCGTCACGCGGTTGACGTCGTCGATAACGAGCTCGTCGAGCTGATAGCGCGTATCGACAGACGGGTTCATCGTAACGGTGAGGATCATTTTTAGCTCCTTATCTCGCAGGCTCCTTGTGCCTCGCGATACGAGTCGACAAAACGGAATTACAGAATCTCAATCGTGAACGAGCGAACGACGGTCTCCTTGGGCTTAGCGACAAGGCAGCCGCGCTTATGCTCAAGTACGTCGTCCTCATCGGAACAGGTCGAAAGACCGCCCCAAGGCTCAACCGCCACAAAATCGCCCTCGGGCTTGCTCCACACAATGAGATATGGGAAGTCCTCAAAGCTCAGGCGGACGCCCTTGTCCTCCCCCTTCTTAGAAAGCGTGACCTGGCGGCTCTCGAGCACGTCAAAGATGGTCTCCGCAAAATCGAAGAGCTCGTGCGACAGGGGCAGCGTCTTTCCCACCATGGGATTCTTGGAGCGATTGGTCACGTCAATCAAGCCAGTCGAGGGGACGGCAGTGCAAAGCTCCGCAGCCTCGTCCTTCTCAAAGCGCAACTCGTAGTCCGTATAGGCCTCGCCCTCATCGAGCGGACACCTAAAGCCGGGATGACCGCCGATAAAGAACGGCATGTCCTCGGTTCCCTCGTTGGTCACCTCATAGGAGACGCGCACGGCAGCGTCCTCGAGCGTATAGCGAGCGACAAGCTTAAACGGATACGGATAATCGCTCAGCAGCGCGGCGTTATTCTCCGAAGCCAGGCACATCACCAGCTCGTTTTCGCCTTGGCTCAGCAGCTTCCACTCCTGTTTGCGCGCAAACCCGTGGCGAGCGAGCTTTACATGATGCCCGGCAAACGTCATGGCGCTGTTGTCGCGCAAGCCTCCGCAAATCGGGAAGCAAATCGGTGCTTGGCCGGACCACACGGCGGGATCGCCCTGCCACAAGTACTCGCGACCTCCAGCCTCAATCGAGGTAAACGAACCACCAGCCGTGGACACCTTAATAGAAATCGAATCGTTGGAGAGAGCGTATTCCATTGCCCATCCTTTCGAACAACTGCTTTTGCTCGCAAGTACCTGTCTCGGCCCTGACCAAAGGACAAACCCGCACGTTCACCGATGCATCCGGTATCCCAGGCATGCAACGGGGCACCATATAGACATTGATGCAATTACAGCTGAAAGGCCTTCTTATGCGAACCATCATCCTCTATGCCTCGCCCCACCACGGCAATACGAAAAAGCTCGTGGACGCCATCGTCGAGGCGCACCCCGAAATCGATACCCTCGACGTCAAGGCGCTTGGCAAAAACGAGTACCCCGACCTGCACGAATACCATCTGATTGGCGTCGCCACGGGCATCTATTACTCCGAGATCGACAAGGACATGGCACGCGTGCTCACGAACGTGCTGCAGCCGCAGAACAAGGTGTTTGGCCTTATGACCTACGGTGGCAAAAACAAGTGGTACGGCAAGGATATCGATGGTATCTGCCGCATGAGGCAGGCCATCTTTATGGAGGTCTACGGCTGCCCCGGCTTTGATACGTGGGGGCCGTTCAAACTCACCGGCGGTGTCCAAAAGGGACACCCGACCGCTGAAGAAATTAAGGGCGCCGTCGACTTCTTCGACAAGATTGAAGACGAGTACGGCGACATCATCGTCGAAGAGTATGCCGAGCGCGAGAAGCGTCTAGCCTACGAGAAGGAGCATCCTGCAGGAGGCCTGGTGGCCGGCGTCAAGCGCACGGCAAAGAAGATCGCTAACAAGCTGTAACTGTAAAGGTGCTTTTGAGCGTTTAACCCATACGGCGGGTCCGAGCAGATTCGGGCCCGCCGTTTTTTCTATCGTTACTCGGTAAAGGCGTTGCCGACGCTCTGACCGCCAACATACGTCTCGACGAGGGTGAGCTCATGGTCGAACACGACAAAGTCGGCGTCGCGACCCGGCATGATGCTGCCGCACTTATCCTCGATGTGCGCAGAGCGAGCCGGCACCTCGGTTGCCATGCGAATGGCGATATCGGCGCTGGCGATGCCCCAGTCGACGATGTTCTTGACGCCCTGGGCAAGCGTGAGCACCGAGCCGGCAATGCTCTTGCCGTCGGCGAGCCAGCACAGGTTGTCCTTCATGATGACGTCCATGCCACCACTGGTGTAGCTGCCCTCGGGCATGCCGCCGCAACCCAGGCAGTCGGTAATGAGCACCGTGTGCTGCCAGCCCTTGGCCTGCAGCAGCGCCTTGATGGCAGCAGGGTTAACGTGCTTGCCGTCACAGATGATCTCGGCGTAGGTCTCGGGCGTGGACATGGCAGCGCCCACGACACCGGGCTCACGGTGATGCAGCCCGCGCTGGCCGTTATAGGTATGCGTAAAGCAGCTGGCACCGGCGTTGATGGCAGCGATGCACTCATCGTAGGTGGCGTCGGAGTGACCGATGCTGGTCACCACACCCTTGGCGTTCAGAGCAGCCGCATAAGCAGCGGCACCGTCGCGCTCGGCCGCCATGGCGCTCTTGACGATGCGACCGCCGGCGGCCTCCTGCCACTGATCGAAGATCTCCTCGGAGGGATCGATAAGATAAGCGGGGTTCTGCGCGCCCACGTGCTTCATGGTAAAGAAGGGGCCCTCCAGGTAGATGCCCTGAATGCGAGCACCGCAGAAGTCGGGGCCGCGACCCTCGTCCGCCTGAGCGATGGCGGCGCAGGCGTCCTTGATCTGCTCGACGCCATCGGTGAACGTCGTGGGCAGCCAGCTGGTGGTACCGCGACGGGCGAGCTCGGTCGAGCTGATATCGATGCCCACGGGATCATTATCGGTAGTTGAGTGGTTGTAGAAGCCATGGATGTGAGTATCGACCATACCCGGTGCGATCCACGACCCTGTGTAGTCCTTAATCTCGCAAGAGGGCTCGTCGGCCTGCCAGGCGCCAAAGACGCCATCCTCGACCATAAGATAGCCGCCCAGTTGCGGGCCTGCCGGCAAGAAGAACTTGTCAGCCTTAATTGCGTACGTGCTCATATGCACTCCTTGCTTTAAAGCAGTTGACTGTGGTGATGCTATACCCAGCTCAGGTAAAACAAAAAGCGCCCGCCCGCCGTTATGAGCGGACGGGCGCCCTTACAGAGGGACGCGACTAAGCGGTGAAGGGGTGAATCGTCACGCCCTTAACCACGCGGTTGACCGTACCGGTGGGGCTCGGCGTATCGGGCGTGTTGCCCACGCGCACGGAGTTGAGCAGGCTGATGGCCTGGGCAAACATCACGAACGGCAGAGCGAGGTAGCCCTCGGGAAGCGCTTCGTAGCCCTTAAAGGTGAAGGACTCACCCTCATAGACGGTGGCACCTTCCTGCTGAACGGCGATGGTGTGCTGAGCGATCTCGTCGCCACCGATCTCGTTGAGGATGTCGATGTCGTACTGACGGGTGTAGGCGTCGTTGTTGACGAACACGAAGACGAGCGTCTTATCGTCGACGAAGGACTTAGGTCCATGACGATAGCCCATGGAGGTGTCGTAGGAAGTAGCGACCAGACCGTGAGCCAGCTCGAGGATCTTGAGCTGGCTCTCCTGGGCAAGGCCACCGAAGGAGCCAGAACCCAAGTAGGTCACGCGGTTGAAGTCGCCAGCCAGGTAATCGGCGATCTCGGGCTCACGGGAGATGACCTCCTCGCCCATCTTGGCGATGGTCTCGACCCACTCGGCCTTCTGCTCGTCAGAGGCAGTGTCGAAAATAAGGGTGGAGAGCAGGGTCATGCAGGAATAAGAACCGGTCATGGCGAAGCCCTTGTCGTTGGCGCGCGGAATGAGCAGCGTCAGCGCGTTGGGATCATCGGCAGACTCGACAGCGAGCTTGCCCTCGGGAGCGCAGGTGATGTTGAGGAACTTGACGTTGTGGACGAGCTCCTTGGCAACGGCAACGGCGGCAAGGCTCTCGGGGCTGTTGCCAGAGCGGGCAAAGGAAACCACGAGCGTGGGATCCTCGGCGCGCAGGAAGTCGCGCGGGGCGCTCACGATGTCGGTCGTGGCGATGGGCTTAAAGTCGTAGAGATCAGTGTTGCCAGCGTGACGCAGGTACGGGGCGCAGGTATCGCCAACGTAGTCGGACGTACCGGCACCGGTGAAGACAACGGACAGACGACCCTCGCCCATGGCGCGAGCCTCGGCCAGGAAGGCCTCGATGGCCTCCTTGTTCTCGCGATAGATGTTGAGCGTATCACGCCAAAGCTCGGGCTGCTGAGCAATCTCGGCCGTGGTGATCTGGGCGCCGAGCTCAGTGAGCTCCTCGACACTCTTCTCGAACATTTCTAATACCTCTTTCTTTACTAAATTGTCTGATATATAAAGACTTAATCTGAAAAGTTAAATCGGGTAGTAGTCATAGGCTGTTTTTCTTTCGTTAACACTCGTATCCGATCACAGAGTATCTCGATAATGAGAAATCCTGTACTTAAACTTGTCCGCACGAGCCACCGAAAGCGTAAACTCGACAACATCATTTTGGGTGTTGTGAGTAGTTCGGACTATGTCCAGAACTGGCGCACCCTCACCAATACCTAGAAGCCGAGCGTCACATGGACGTGCTATACCCGCAGAGAACTCCTCATCCGCTACTCGAATTTTCTGCTGATAATCCTGCTCAATGACATCGTAAAGGGGCTTCTGTTCGAGTAGAGGACGCTTGAGTGAAATAAAGAGCCTTGCTGGAAGATAGCTACGCTCAACCATCATAGGAATACCATCTGCCATTCGTAAACGTTTGAGTTTTAATACCTTTTCACCCAAATGAATCCCCATTTGCATCGAGAGCGTTTTATCTGCTTCCATTTCACAGAACTCTAAGATGGTTGTTTCTGGCAGCCGGCCCATCGCTTTCATCTGTTCAGTAAAACTGTACGATTGGGTAAGATTTGTTGCTTGAGCTAGTCGATCGGCAACAAACGTACCGCGACCTTGTTTTCGCACAATCCGACCAAGATACTCAAGTTCCTGAATTGCAAGCCGGACAGTCGACCGCGAAAGCCCGAAACGTTCGGCAAGCTCACGTTCGGACGGAATCAAATCACCTGGCTGATATTCATGATCAATTTTTTCGATCAGAATATCTACGAGCTGGTCACATAGCGGTTGTCTGTGCCTCTTGCACGTCATGATATTCTCCACGTAATGAGCAATTGACCAATACTTCAGCCTTCAGGTAACGCACCAACATGTCCAATAAATGGGCTAATAGCGACACTACATCTCATCGTCTTCATCAATGTCAGCACTCTCGAGTTTCTTGAGATCGACTCCCTCACGACCAACGACCCGTGCGCGTTCGGCAAGTTCATCAAGCGTTGGGTCTCCAAACGCACGCGTCATAACGAGCTCCACCAACATAGGTAGATTTGTTCCGGTGACAACGGTCACGTTATCGAGCTCAGTCGTCATTGGGATAGCTTGATTGAACGGAGTACCGCCAAGCAAATCAACAAACACCAATACGCCATCACAAGCTTGACGCATCTTGGCAATGCAGGTTCGCAAATCATCACCAAAAGTAACCGCCTCCGAGCCCGCAAAAGGAACTACCTCAAAATTAGGCTGTTCGCCGGCGACCATATCCACAGCGCTTTTCAAACCAGGTGCAAACTGACCGTGACCAGTTAGTACAAATCCAATCATTCTATCTACCTTTCTACCGTTCGCTTTCTCTAGCCAAAGAACCCCTCAAAAGGGCTCTTACGACCACTGCATCATTAAAGTTTAGTGAGTATTTTGTTTTATCGCGGGAGGTCTGTGAGCGTCTCTAAGCTGCTTTTCAAGGTTGCGATATCTACGTGCTTCGCCCTTGTTCCCGCTGCTCTCATATTGATATGAAAGCAGCAGATAGAGCTTTCCGCGTAACCCAAGGTCGTTCGTATCCAGCATAGCTTCCATCTCATCGATCTTATCATGCCGACGGCAAAAGACTATGTCGTAGGTCAATTGACTGTCCGCCAAAATGCCCTTCGACACGATGGGGCGCATCTCTTCCAACATGGACGCCGCCCGCTTCCGGTCACCCGTCTTGATATAGAAATTAAAGGCGCGAACCGCAAGCTGTCGACGTTGTTTATCGCTGCACGACATCTCCAGCAAGTGGTCAAGCATTCGATCTGCATATGCGTCCATATCAGCAGCTTCATAGATCGTGAAACGCAGGTAATACTGCTTATACGTAGACATTACTATACGCGCAAGTTTGCGATCGAGCAGGTCTATGCAATCTTGGTATAAGCCCAAGTTAAACAATACCTGCAATTTCATATCGAAGTATTTTTTCGCTCCTTCGGTCACAGCGAAATAAGCCACTACAACACAAATGAACAGGACGATCCAAAATGGCATTGCACTATATTCCCTTCAAGGCAGCCTTAAGGAATTAATCGAACACGATGACTGCATAACCGCCTATGAACAACGGTGTCCGACAAAACAAAAGAGGCGCACACTCCAGGGGATATGGCGATAAAGTCGCCTTGGAGGTGTGCGCCACGTCTCAATTGAGGCTCAAATGCCGTGACAATATGGGGTATTTAGCCCTTGCAAATGATACCGAATGCACCCAAGGCAATGGACAGAACCAAGACGATAAAGATGGCCTTCGTCGAGGTCATGCCCTTCTTACCGAGGAGCCAGTATACGAAGCCGACGAGTGCGGCAGGAACCAGCTTGGGGCAAATCATATTGCAGATGTTCTGCAAGTCAACGGTAACGCCGCCGATAACAGGCTTCGCCGCAATAACGATACCGACATTGGTTGCGACCAGAGCACCGACCATAAAGACACCCATTACGGAGGCCGCGTCGGTCAACGCGTTCAGGCGATCGCTCATGGTGGTGACGAGCTTCATACCCTGCTCATAGGCCATGTGGGTCTGCTTGCAGCGGAACCAGTCAACAAGGATGTTCACGACGACCCAGATGAAGATACCCAAGGGGTTGCCGTTCATGGCCATATTGGCAGCCAGAGCGCCGAAAATGGTCGGGAGCAGCGAACCGAAGATGGAATCGCCGATGGAAGCCAGCGGTCCCATGAGACCAGTCTTGAGACCAGCAACAGCCTCGAGGCCCTCAATGCCCTCCTCTTCCTCGATCGCCAAATCGATACCGGTGATGATCGTGTTGAGGAAGTTTGAGGTGTTGAAGAACGGTGCGCACTGGGCGCGGCAGGCTTCCTTTAGCTCCGGCGTGCCGTCGCCGTACAGCTTGCGCAGTGTGGGCAGGATAATCCAGAGATAACCAGAGTGTTGCATGCGCTCGTAGTTCCAACCATCCTGGAAACCAAGCAGGTTACGACGGTTGATCTGCGCAAGGTCGTCCTTGGTAATCTTGTAGCCAGTGGTGCCATTGGCGAGTTTCTCATTAGAGCTCATCGTCGTCGTCTCCCTCCGCAGCGCCAGCAGCAGCGACGGGACGCTGGTTGTTCTTGTAGTACAGCAAAGACAGAGCAAAGCCAATAATAGCGATCGCCAGCATCGACATGTTATTGAACATACCGACCATATCCACGGCACCCTTACCAAGCGCGCCGTTCACAGCGACGATGTTGGCGTTGAGGTTCATGATGCTCGTGAAGGCCGTACCAAACAGGGCGGCAACTACAAAGCCGAGCAGCAGGTAGGCGACGTGCTTTTTGACCGGCAGGTAACGGAGCAGGATGGCGAAGCCAACAGCGGGCAAGGCACCGCCAGCAACAGACAGACCGTCACCCAGCCACTTCCAGTCGCCGTTAAGGGCGGTAGTGATGCCCTCGACCAAGCCCTGGCCAAATGCGAGAGCCAGGAAGACCGGAATCATGCGGGACAACATCCAGGAAACGGCACCGAGCAAGTAGTGTACGTTGTAGGCACCCCAGTTCATCTTCTCGATATCGGCATCGCACATGTGACCGAAGAACGTGTTGGCGAAACGGCCGGCGATATCGGTGTAAACGAGAATGGCAGCGACAGGTACGCCGATGGCGGCAAGAGCCGTCTCGGGATTCATGCCCGCACCCACGGCAAAGGCAGTGGCGACCAGAGTGCCGGAGTTGGCATCGATACGAGAGGCGCCGCCAAAGGTACCAACGCCCAGGACGGTGAGCTGCATGCTGCCGCCGATAAACAGGCCAGTCTGTAGGTCACCCATAATCAAACCGGTAATCATACCGGAGAAGACGGCTGAGCCGGCACAGGTGTACCAGTTCAGCTCATCCAGAATCTGATAACCCGCATACAGGGTTAACAGAAGAATCTGCCACCAAGCAATCATGGTAAACTCCTTATCTAAGGTGTAACAGTTTCTACAATACCAATACGCTTATATAAACCGTGCATCCCCCTTCACGGCCTAGCGTTAATTCGACTAGAGCGTGAGAGCCTCTGGGTTATCCTGCGGCGTCAGCTGAATGACAATAGGAAGATTATCGGCCTTGAGTTTGGCAAATGCGTCAAGGTCCCCCTGGTCGCAACTAATGTTGCGAGTCAGCTTCTTGACCGGCTCCATTGTCGTCATATTACCGACGATGAGCTGCTCAAGCTTAACACCTTGCTCCAAAAGTCGAACGTAGACCTCAGGCTTTTTCGCAACAATAAAGAGACGTTGCGCATCATATTTGCCAGCAGTGATGTTGGCAGCGGCCTTGTCGACAGGAAGCACGGACAACTTCACAGTTGCCGGGCAAGCCATGCGAAGAACCTGCTTTTGGGTAGCATCTTGCGATACCTCGTCGTCAACTACCATGAAGCGGCTTACCTGACGGGCGTTAGACCAGAGGTTTGCCACCTGTCCGTGAATCAAGCGAAAGTCGACTCGTGCGCCTACAATCATTTCTACTCAACTCCTTCTTGTTCAAGTGTACGGATAACGGGCTCAGAGCGAAGGGAGATTTTCGCATCATACACGCCCTCTGTTTCGAACATAACGAGCTCATTGGTACCAGGGTGCAATAAACCGTGCGGAACATAGAGCGTCATGATGGGACCCTTATCCCAAAAACGTCCGACATTCGTTCCGTTTACGAATGCCACACCCTTTCCAAAACCCGTAGTGTCGATAAAGGTATCAGCCGGCTCAGATATATCAAACTTTGCGCGGTAAAAGGAAGGTTGCCCCTCTACCCAGCCGGCGGAATAATCAAGATTATCGATGTTATCGAGTGGCAGACAACGCATCTCCCAACCGGTAACAAAGTGAAGATCAACGCAAACTCCTGTCCTAATGCCCTTATGCTGCGTATCGGCGAGCAATTTGTGACCATAATTGACGCGACCCATATCCTCGGTCAGAACATCCAGGCGGTTTTGTTCACAGGGAAGAACGCAGTGAATATCTTCCCCGATGTGCTCCTGATACTGCGTCGCCACTTTGTCACCGTTCACAAACACCTGCGCACGGTCGCGGGCGTCAATAACCCGAATACGCTCTTCATCTGCACGGTCACGCTCGACAGTCGTGGTATATAACGTATATCCATACGACTGACCCATCTCTTCCATGGGCATAGGATATTGGGCTTCAATCGGCTCCGAAAGAATATCGAGCACATTAAATAGACTTACGCGCTCACTCACCGAAATATCGGGCATGGAAAACGTCTTTTTTGTTAACGGCTTGCTTTGCGCGATATCGGGATACAGCTCGTGAACTGTCCTTTGAATTGCGAAGTATTTCTCGGTCGGGTTGCCCTGTTCGTCCAATGGAGCATCGTAGTCATATGATGTCACCTGGTGCAGGTCATGCGTATGGCGTGCAGAACATCCGTTCATAAATCCAAAGTTGGTGCCTCCATGAAACATGTAGAGGTTTAAAGACCCTCCAAGCTCGAGCACCTCGCGAACGCAAGAGGCAAGATCTTCGGGATCGCGTCTGATGACGTTCTCCCCATAGCGATTGAACCAGCCGTCCCACAACTCCATGCACATAAGAGGCCATTGTTTTCCATGCTCCTTGTGAAAAGCAGAAAGAGCCTCAAAGTTCTCCTTTGCATGAGAACCAAAGTTGCCGGTGCACAACACATCATCGTCAATGAGCGTACCGGCACGAAGGCACCCACGCCACGGGCCATCGGAAGTACAAAGGGGCACGGAAACCCCACGCTCGACCATAAGGCGACGAATCGCGCGAAGATAGTCCTTATCCTCGCAATATGATCCATACTCGTTTTCAACCTGCATCATGATGATGTTTCCGCCCTTGTCAATCTGACGCGAGACGAGTATCGGCATGAGATGGTCGTAGTAATGCGCAACGTGAGCAAGAAACTTGGGGTCGCTGCTACGCGGTCTCATATCATGTTGGCGCAGCAGCCATGCTGGCATGCCGCCAAATTCCCATTCTGCGCAAATAAACGGAGAAGGCCGAACAATTGCATACAGACCAAGCGACGCCGCCTCATCAAGAAATGCCGCTAAATCAATTGAACCAGAAAAATCGAAGACGCCAGGCTTTGGCTCATGAAGATTCCACGGTACATACGTTTCGACCGTATTAAACCCAAGAGCCTTAAGGTTATAGAGCGAGTGATGCCAGTCGCTCGGATGAACACGCATATAGTGAATCGCCCCCGACAAGATGGTGAACGGCTCATCATCGAGTAGGAATTGATTGGTGATCTTAAACGAATGCATGCTACTCCCGATCTTCGTGCTCTACGACGCCGATGCCGGTTCCTCGGCCCTCAGCTAAACGCCTTGCCTATTATGGACGCATTAACGCAATTATGTAGACAGAATCTGAAGTGGTCCGTAAACGGTAGCGAAATGACGATGAACGGCTTTAATGAACAAAATATAAACCCGCTGGTAAATTACTTTTTAACTATAGATTTCTAACGATTCTATAATTGAAAGGTGGTATGTACCAGCTATCCACTATTTCATACTAGTTACATTATGCTTCAATCGCATTTCTTCAAATGCTTATCTACTTTGTTGTTGCCGATTTGAGTGCGCGTGCGCCAACCCAAGCATCGTCACGGCTTCAGTTCCCCTATTCATAAACATAAAACCCCGCCAAACGTGATCCCCTAGGGAAAACACGCTTGGCGGGGTCGTAGCGTGATTTCCCTAGGGGAATCACGCCATCAGACAAACGGTTCAGCCGAGCAGTGCGCTACTCCTCCCAGTAAGCGTCTGCAAGCAGCTTAAAGCAGATCTTCTTGACCGGCTGTGCGCCATCGCCCGGGAACTCGAGCGTGGGCATGTGAGGCTCGCCGGCAACGAACAGCGCAAACTTGTCGTCGGCAAGATCGCCGGCGATCGAAGCGTCGGAATCGACCAGATCGTAGTCGTCCTTCTCGTCAAACTCCTGGACCAGCGTCAGGCTGCCCGTGGCAACCTTAAAGGCCTCGCGACCCTCGACGTCGATCTGCAGGTCGTGATAGCGCTGATGCGTCTCGTAGTGAGCCTCGGCCTCGGGACGCGTCGTGGGAGCCATGACGTTCGCATAGACCTTGTCGCCCAGAATCGGATGGCTGCCGACCTCGAGCTGCGCCGGATCGTTCTCCTCGAGCCAGTCGATCAGCACGTCGAGGCCCTTGAGCATTCCGCGATACTCTTCGATATCGCCCAATGCACCGTAAATCATCTAAATCCCCTCTCGGATCGTTTCTTTGGCAGCTACTCGGTAAACGCATTACCGACGCTGTTGCCACCCACATACGTCTCGACCAGGGTAAGGTCGGGATTGAACACGACAAAGTCGGCATCGCGGCCAGGCATAATGCTGCCACATTTATCCTCGACGTGAGCAGAACGCGCGGGCACCTCGGTCGCCATGCGAATGGCGATATCGGCGCTCGCAAGACCCCAGTCGACGATGTTCTTGACGCCCTGCGCGAGCGTGAGCACCGAACCGGCGATAGCAGAGCCATCGGCGAGCCAGCAAAGGTTGTCCTTCATAATGACATCCATGCCACCGCTAGTGTACTTGCCCTCGGGCATACCGCCGCAACCCAGACAGTCGGTGATCAGGACCGTGTGCTGCCAGCCCTTGGCCTGCAGCAGTGCCTTAATGGCAGCGGGGTTCACGTGTTTGCCGTCGCAAATGATCTCGGCATAGGTGTTGGGCGTGGTCATAGCGGCCCCGACGACACCGGGCTCACGGTGATGCAGACCGCGCTGGCCGTTGTAGGTATGCGTAAAGCAGCTGGCGCCAGCATTGATGGCTGCGGCGCACTCATCATAGGTGGCATCGGAGTGGCCAATGCAGGTCACGACGCCCTTTGCGCTCAGAGCCGCAGCATAAGCGGCAGCGCCATCGCGCTCGGCCGCCATAGCGCTCTTGACGATTCGACCGCCGGCGGCCTCCTGCCACTCGTCAAAAACTTCCTCGGACGGGTCGATCAGATAAGCAGGGTTCTGGGCACCCACATGCTTCATGGTAAAGAACGGACCCTCCAGGTAGATGCCCTGAATACGAGCACCGCAGAACTCAGGTCCGCGCTCTTCGTCCGCCTGTGCAATAGCGGCACAGGCGTCCTTGATCTGCTCCACGCCGTCGGTAAAGGTCGTAGGCAACCAGCTGGTGGTACCACGACGAGCAAGCTCGGTCGAGCTGATGTTGATACCCTCGGCATCGTTATCGGTCGTGGCATGGTTATAGAAACCATGGATATGGGTGTCCACCATACCCGGTGCAATCCATGTACCCGAATAATCTTTGATCTCACAAGCGGGCTCATCGGCCTGCCAAGCGCCAAAGACGCCGTCTTCGACCATGAGGTAGCCGCCCAGCTGCGGCCCCGCCGGCAAAAAGAACTTGTCGGCCTTGATAGCATACGTGCTCATCTATGCTCCCGTACCCGCAGTGCGTTTTAGGGCGGATCAAAAACCACTGCATTGTTAATTCGAGCGATTGTTCGTTGCCTTCTTGCGCTTGGCACATTTTGCACCCGCCGCAAAACACGCCAAGCCGTTTATACCCAATAACTCTAGACTGCGCGGTTGTGGTAGACCTTGTACTTAAACTGGTCGGCACGCGCAACCGAACGCGTATACTCGATAACCTCGTTGTTCATGTCATATGTGGTACGAATCAAATCCAGCACCGGCGCGCCTTCGGTAATCTCGAGCAGACGAGCGTCGGAATGGCGGGCGATACTCGCGTAGAATTCTTCCTCTGCCACGCGAACTTTCTCGTGAAAGTCCTGCTCAATCATGTCGTACAGCGATTTGTTCTCGATCATGGGGCGCTTAAGCGCAAAGAACTTGCGACTTGGCAGATATGTACACTCAATCATCAGCGGTACACCATCGGCTATACGCAGGCGCTTGATCTTGTACAGACGCTCGCCCAGGCGCGCGTTCATCTCTACGGCAATATTCTTGTCAGCCTCGACCTCGGTAAACTCAAGAATCGTCGTCTTGGGCACACGGCCGATCGCCTTCATTTGCTCGGTAAAGCTATAGGTCTGCGTGAGGTTTGCCGTTTGCAGAGAGCGGTCGCACACCATGGTTCCACGGCCACGCTGACGAACCACCAAGCCCAGGCGCTCAAGCTCCTGCAGGGCAAGGCGAACCGTCGTACGCGAGAGCCCGTAGCGCTCCGACAGGTCGCGCTCGGACGGCAAATAGTCGCCGGGCCGAAGTTCGTGATCGATTTTATCGGTCAACAGATCGACGAGCTGATCGTACAGGGGTTGTTTGCGCGCTCCCATTGCCATAATGATACCTGCCGGATAAATGACTCGAAATTGGTTGTAACCAGACACCACGTACTATAGCAGTTTTATTGGAATAACAGCAGGTCAACAAGCATATTTCAATATTGTTTGCCGGTTGATAGCCTGCGCACTGTAATACCAATTACAACGCTACATCAGGTATCGAGGTAGCAAAAAGGGCCGCCCCCGCGGAGCGGGACGACCCTTTGCAAGACAGATACGTCTTTAAGGCTTAGAGAAGCTTCTTGAGCTCCTCGGCAACAGCCTGGACCTGCGTGCCGATGATGACCTGGGTAGCACCCTTGTCCATCTTCATGACACCCAGAGCGCCGGCCTTCTTGCAGGCAGCCTCGTCGACCAGAGCGGAATCGCCGAGCTCGAAGCGCAGGCGAGTAGCGCAGCAGTCAACGGTCTTGACGTTCTCCTTGCCACCGACGGCAGCAAGAACAGCGGCGGCCAGAGCGGCGAACTTGTCGTCGCCAGCAGCGGCGGAAGTGGAGGTCTCCTCGACATCCTCATCCTCGCGACCAGGGGTCATGAGGTTGAACTTGGTGATGGCGAAGCGGAACACGAGGTAGAAGACCACGAAGGCAGCGATGCCCAGCGGGATGATCATCCAGGTGTTGGCGGCAGCCGGGAGGCTAGAGGAGAACAGGAGGTCGGTAGCACCAGCGGAGAAGCAGAAGCCGGCACGGAAACCAACATAGTAGGTGACGATGGTGAAGATGCCGTACAGGGCAGCGTACACGACGTAGAGCGGGAAGCACAGGAACATGAAGCCGAACTCGAAGGGCTCGGTGACGCCGCAGACGAAGGCGCAGATAGCAGCGGAGACAACCAGGCCGATAGCAGCCTTCTTGTTCTTAGCGGTCTGAACCATAGCCAGGGCAGCGCCCGGGATACCGAACATCATGCAGGGGAAGAAGCCGGACATGTACATACCGAGGCTCCACTTGACGTCAGCAGAGGTCTCGCCAGCCCAGAAGTGGGTCAGGTCGCCCAGGCCGATGGTGTCGAACCAGAACACGTTGTTCAGAGCGTGGTGCAGACCGGTCGGGATGAGCAGGCGGTTAAGGAAGGCGTAGATGCCAGCGCCGATACCACCCATGGCGGCGATACCCTCACCAAGAGCAACAAGAGCACCGAAGATGAGCGGCCAAGCAAAGAGCAGGACGACGGAGACGACGATGCAGATAACGGCGGTCATGATGGCGACGCAACGCTTGCCGGAGAAGAAGGCCAGCCAGTCGGGAAGACGGGTGTCCTTGAACTTGTTGTAGCAAGTGCCACCGATGACGGCGGACAGGATGCCGATGAAGGAGTTACCAGCGATCTTGGAGAACGCGATGCCCTCGGTCGTGGCAAGCCAAGCGGTCTGAGCATCGGCGTCCATACCACGAATGGTGCCAACAACAGCGGGGTTCAGGAGCTGCTGGATCATCAGGAAGGCGACGAGGCCAGCGGTGCCATCGTGATCGTCGGCAAGGCCGACAGCGGCGCCGACTGCGAACAGCCAGGCATGTTATCGATAAGAGCGCCGCCTGCCTTGATGAGCAGGAAACCGGCGGTATAGGCAAAACCGGTAGTGTCACCGGCAGCACCCATGACTGCGGGAGCGAGCAGGTAGCCCACACCCATAAGAATACCTGCGACGGGAAGCGCCGCGACGGGAAGCATCAGCGCTTTGCCGAGCTTCTGGAGGTACTTCATCATATTGGTATCTCCTCCAACCTTTCTTTCGTTGTTCACCAACGAGTTCCATGTCCGCGCCTTGTGCATACCGGCTTCTCCGCTTGCCGGCATTGATGCGCAAACTTAGACAACCCAGTCCCTATTTGGGGTTGCTGGTATGTACGGTAGCACACACTCAATTCAAACGTCCACCACATTTCGTTCAAATTACTATATCGTTGCCAAACGGTTATTTTTAGCCCGTAAACAGTAATTTCCGCAGGTAGACATGATGCATTTCTTTCGTTATCAAACTAATTCTTAGCAATTTCCATTCGATTTCGTCTCAAAATTGGTTACTACCAGATGAACAGTGGTACCACATTGTTACTACCAGTTTGGCCGAAATCGTTTTCACTTTACGTGAATAAAGTCTTCAAGAATTTGTATATAAACCCCTCCCCTACTACTCTCTTCCCCGCCCTTTCTTACAACGCAAAAGCCCGCTAGAACGGTGTTCGTTCTAGCGGGCTCAATCAGATATATCGGCTTCGTACTCGAAAGCTCAGGCGATCTTTATGCAAACAGACCGTAGATGCTGATGTTGGCCTTGGCGTAGAGGCCGTTGGCGTACTCGGTCCACTTGGAGCTGGCGCTCGAAGCCTGCGTGGAATACTGCTGGTAGGCAGTGTAATAGGCGGTCATGGCCTGCTTATAGGTCGCGCTATCGGCCGTAAAGGCATCGTCGGCGAACGCCTTAGCGTAGGTGCCATCGGCGTCCTTCCAAGTGCCTTTCTCGCTATCCCACTCGTCGCCGGCAAGGTTGATGATGTAATCGGCGTAGTCCTTGCTCGCGGTCTCCTCGTTGCCGTCAGAAGGCTCGGTCGGAGCGGTCGGCATGCTTGCGGAGCTATCGCCCACCTTCTTCTTGTAGAGCTTCTGCAGCGTCGCGGACTGGCGGACGATCTGCTTGGCCTGGTCCTTGGACACGCCATACTGCTTGGCCATGGTCTTGTAGTCCGAAGTGCCGATGGAATCCTCGGCGTACTTCTTCATCTCCTTAGAAGAGACGGTGATGCCCTCGTCCTCGGCAGCGTCGAGCAGGATCTTGTTGCGCACATAGGACAGGATGACGTCGGCAGAAGGAGCGGTGTAGTTGCCATCGCTATCCTTGACGGTATCAAGGCTGTACTGGCTCTCGATGGCCTCGCGCGCAGTGATGTCGCTCTTCTTGCCGTTGTAGCTATAGCTTGCCACGGTCGAATCGAGCTGATCCTCGGTGAGGGTCGCCGAGCCGACGCCCTTGCCGCCAAAACCACCGTTGCCGATAAAGAAGCCGACCACCGCAGCGATCACGATAGCGACCACGAAGGCGGCAATCATCGTCTTCTTGTGCTTGCAAGCGTGGTCGTCAACGTCGGAGTCATCGTCCTCGTCCTGCTCCTCGGGCATCAGATTCTCGTCAGCGGCATCCGCGGCAATCTGAGCCTCCAGACGGGCGTCCTCCTCCTCGGCCGTCGTGCCAGCGGCAATGTGCTCGGCAGACGTACCGGCGACCAGATCGATCTTCTCGTCCTCGTCACCGTCGGGGCCTTCGCCGCGCTCGATGATCTGGATGCCGTCGATCTCGTCCTTCTCGTCCTTCTTTTGAATCAGACCCATATCAGTTACTCCTTGTTAGGAAACATAGTCTTCAATAGAATACGCCCGACAGAGCGCCGGGCGTATTGATTCTTAGGTTATACGCAAACACTTAAGTACTATTTAGGCGTTTGCAGTGTGCATGCCTTAGGCCAGGTGCGCGATAACGGCATCGGCAAAGGCCTGTGTGCCCACCGCGCCCTCGACGGAACCGGTCTGGGCACGACGCACGTCACCGGTAACCTGCTCGCCCTCGTCGAGCGTGGCAGATACGGCGGCACGAATGCGACTGGCAGCACCGTTCTCGCCTAGGTGATCGAGCATCATCGCAGCAGAGAGGATCTCGGCCGTGGGGTTGGCGATATCCTGACCGGCAATATCGGGCGCGGAGCCGTGCGTAGCCTCGAAGATGGCGCAGTCGGCACCGATGTTGGAGCCGGGGGCCATGCCCAGACCGCCCACCAGGCCGGCGCACAGGTCGCTCACGATGTCGCCGTACAGGTTGGGCAGCACCAGAACATCGAAGTCGTTGGGGTTCTGGACCAGGCCCATGCAGGTGGCGTCGACAATCTTGTCGTTGAACTCGATATCGGGATAGTTGGCGGCCACCTCGCGCGCCACGCGCAGGAACAGGCCGTCGGTCGCCTTCATGATGTTAGCCTTGTGCACGGCCGTCACCTTTTTGCGGCCGCAGCGACGGGCATACTCAAAGGCATACTCCACAATGCGGCGGCTCTTGGCAATGGAGATGGGCTTAATCGAGATGGCGGAATCCGCGGCGAAGGTCTTCTGACCAGAACGCTCGACGAGCTGCGAGAGCTCCTCGACCTCGGCAGTACCCTCATCGAACTCGATGCCGGCGTAGAGGTCTTCAGTGTTCTCGCGCACGATGACCAGGTCGACATCACGGAAGCGCGAGCCGTCGCCCGGCTGCGACAGGCAGGGGCGCACGCAGGCGTACAGGTCGAAGTGCTTGCGCAGGGCCACGTTGACGCTGCGGAAGCCCGTGCCGACCGGTGTGGTGATGGGGCCCTTGATGGCAACCTTGGTCTCGGCGACCGCATCGAGCACGTGCTGGGGCAGCGGCGTGCCAAACTCGTCCATGACGCCGGCGCCGGCCTCCTGGACGTTCCAGTTGATCTGGACACCAGTGGCCTCGACCACGCGGCGCATGGCCTGCGTAATCTCGGGACCGATACCGTCACCGGGAATCAGGACTACATCGTGCGCCATAATCTGTTACTCCTCGTCCTCGGCGTCGTCAGATTTTTTAACGCTAGCACGCTTCTTCTTTTTGGAGAGATCCAGGCCAAAACGTTTAACAAGCATTTCGCAAATCTCGCTCGAACGGGCCTTGAGATAGCTGCCCTTGCCGTTCTCGGCATCGAACTTAAGGCGCAGCGCAAGCTTCTCGGCGACCTCGGCGTCGATCTCGCCCTGGCCAAACTCGTACAGGCAACCGAGCATGTCGCGATACTCGAGGTCGCCGTGGTAGCACTGGATAGCCTCGTCCAGGATGGGCCAAGCCTCGCGCGAACGCTCGACGCTCGTGGCGCCCCACACGCACAGCAGGCGGAAGGCGGCATAGCGCAGCGTGGAGGAAATCTCGTCGAACAGCGCGGTCTCGGCGCCCTCAAAGGCATCGCCCAGCTGCTCGGGGCAGGTAGTGGCGAGCGCCGCCAGGGCATCGAGGGCCTCCCAGCGGGTCTGAGCCTCGGGGCGGTCGAGC
>CAJMRP010000021.1 GCA_905215765.1 uncultured bacterium | reverse complement strand
CGTCGCCCTCGGGGGCACCCTCGGCACGAGCCGGTGCCTCGGGCTTGTCCAGACGATCGAGCGAGATCTTGCCGCGATCATCGACCTCGATGACGACGACCTTGACCTCGTCGCCCACATTGAGGACATCCTCGACCTTCTCCACGCGGCCCTTGGCAACGCGGGAGATGTGCAGCAGGCCGTCCTTACCGGGCAGCAGGTTCACGAAGGCGCCGAAGGGCTGGATGGAGACCACGCGACCGGTGTACTCCTCGCCGGGCTCCGGAACCTTGATGATGAGCTTGATGCGCTCGACTGCCTGATCGACGGACTCGCCGGTGCCGCCGACAAAGACGGTGCCGTCCTCCTGGATGTCGACCGAAGCGCCGGTCTCGTCCTGGATGCCGCGGATGACCTTGCCGCCGGAACCGATGACGTCGCGGATCTTATCGGTCGGAACCTGGATGGAGACGATGCGCGGAGCGGTGCTGCGCGTGGTATGACGCGGCTCGGGGATCACATCGAGCATCTTCTGCAGGATGAAGGCGCGACCCTCCTTGGCCTGCTGCAGGGCGCGGGCCAAGATGTCGAAGGTGAGGCCGGTGGCCTTGTTGTCCATCTGCAGGGCGGTGATGCCCTCGGTGGTGCCGGTGACCTTAAAGTCCATGTCACCCAGGAAGTCCTCGAGACCCTGGATGTCGGACAGGACCACGGTCTTGCCCTCCTCCTGGATCAGGCCCATGGCGATACCGGAGACCGGGCGCTTAATGGGCACGCCGCCGTCCATAAGGGCGAGCGTGGAGCCGCAGGTCGATGCCATCGAAGAGGAGCCGTTGGACTCCATGACCTCGGAGACCACGCGGATGGCGTAGGGGAACTCGTTCTCGTCGGGAAGCACCGGGAGCAGAGCGCGCTCGGCCAGGTTGCCGTGACCGATCTCGCGGCGCTTGGGGCTGCCCATGCGGCCGGTCTCGCCGGTGCAGAACGGCGGGAAGTTGTAGTGGTGCATGTAGCGCTTGCCCTCGGTGGGCTCGATGGTATCCAGACGCTGGCCCTCGTTGAGCATACCGAGCGACAGGACGGAGAGCACCTGGGTCTGACCACGCTGGAACAGGCCGGAGCCGTGAACGAGCGGCAGGTAGTTGTCCTTCACCATAATGGGACGAATCTCGTCGGCGGCACGACCGTCGACGCGCTCGCCAGTCTCGACGACCATGGTGCGCATGGCCTTCTTCTCGAGCTTCTTGAGCGCCACGGGGATCTCGCGCTCCCAGGCGGCCTGCTCCTCGTCGGTGAACTCGGCGCGGATGGACTCCTTCAGAGCCTCGACCTTACCGATGCGGGAGAGCTTGTCGGCGTCGCGCAGGGCAGCTGCCATCTCGTCGTAGTGGGCGAAGATGCGCTCCTGGACCTCCTCGACGGGCTGGTCGAGCGGGTACTCCTTCTTGACGATAGCGCCGTTGACCTGCTCCCACTCGGCGACGAACTCGTCTTGGGCCTGGCAGAAGGCAGCGAGGGCCTCCTGGCCAAACTTCATGGCGGCGAGCATGTCGTCCTCGGAGATCTCCTCGGCGCCGGCCTCGACCATCGAGATGAAGTCGGCAGAGCCGCCCAGCTCCAGGTCCAGGTCGGAGTTCTCGCGCTCCTCATAGGTGGGGTTGACGATAAACTCGCCGGTCTCCACGTTGCGGCCGATGCGCACGCAGGCAAGCGGGCCCTCGAAGGGCACGCCGCCGAGCGTCATGGCCAAAGAGGCGCCCATGACGTTGATAACGTCGAAGGGGTTGACCTGGTCGGCGACGAGCGAGGTGGCGACGATGTGCACCTCGTTGCGGAAGCCGTCCGGGAAGCTCGGGCGGATCGGGCGGTCGATCATACGGGCCGTGAGCGTGGCCTTCTCGCTGGGACGGCCCTCGCGCTTGAGGTAGCCACCCGGGATACGGCCGGCAGCGTACATCTTCTCGTTGAAGTCGACGGTCAGCGGGAAGAAGTCGTAATTCTTGCGCTCCTTGGAGACAACCACGGTGTCGAGCATCGTGGTGTCGCCCTGCTTGACCAGACAAGCGCCGGTGGCCTGCTTGGCAAGCTCGCCAGACTCGAAGGTGTAGGTCTTGCCGTACAGCTCAAAGGTCTTGGATACGAGTGTCATTGTTCTCCTTTACCCCACAGGCCCCTTGCCTGCGGGCTTCTCATGTGACGCGGGCCCCCTGCCCCCGCCACGCTTCAGAGCGTGATTGTTCACGCCCTTACACAAAAAGAGCGCCCCGCTGCGCAGGACGCTCTTAGCATGTACAAATCCTTACTGGATGTTGTCGCGGATGCCCAGAGCCTTGATGAGCTCACGGTACTCGACGATGTCGTTCTTCTTGATGTAGGAAAGAAGACGACGACGACGGCCGACGAGCATGAGCAGGCCACGACGGGTGTGGAAGTCCTTCTGGTGGGACTTCATGTGCTCGGTCAGCTCCTTGATGCGCTCGGACAGGATGGCGACCTGAACCTTGGGGTTACCGGTATCGACCGGGGAGTTACCGAACTGGGCGGTCAGCTCCGCCTTGCGCTCTTTGGAAACAGTCATTGTTTCACCTTTCATTTCGCGTCGCCCGCGGGCGACTCTATTCGCCTCGGACTGGGAAGCCGCCGGTGGAGCGAGCATCCAAGGTCGAGGTACCAACAGGTCGGTATGTTACCACAAGCGGAGCACACCTGCGCATCATCACCGACCCAACATGAATTCCATCGCACGGAGCCGCTGATCGGTGTGCGTGGCGGCCCAAACATGCGAAAGCCCCAGCAAAAACGCAGCCGTATGCGGATCGATCCGCTCGGCCATGAGTTCATCGAACGTCATAGACATGAGGGCGCGAAGCCATGCAACCTCGCCGGTTGAGACCAACTCGGCGCCCGGAACGCTCGACGCGCATGAGCCGCACATGAGGCCGCCCGCCTGAGGCGAAAAATACGACAGCATGGGGTCGCCGCACAGCACGCAAGCCGAGAAATCGGGTCGGTAACCAACATGCGAAAGCAGCTTAAAGACAAAGGCCGCCACGAGCAGGTCCATATGTGCCGAGTCGAGCCCACTGCCGACAAGCGTGAGCGCCCGCTGCGTGATGGCAAAGGTAAATGGATCCTCAGCATCCTCGAACGAGCACACGCGCGCAACCTCGGCAATCGCGCTTGCAGCGCAAGTCGTCTCGTAATCGGGCGCGGCGCCGAGCGGCGCTTCCATAAGCTCGGCCTGAGAAACCACGTCGAGCGACCGTCCATGTGCGAGCAGCATATCGACGGTACAGAACAGCTCGCAGCGCGCCGCCAACCGCCCGCCGGGTTTGCGGGCACCCTTTGCCACGGCACGAACCTGCCGACCCCGCTCGTCAAGCATCGTCAGGATTAGGTCGGTCTCTTTGAGCTTCGTCTTGTCCAGGACGAGCACTTTCGTGCGATATGTGCGAGAACCTGCCATTCGCGCCGCGTGTCCCTAATCTTCGGCGTTGTAGCCGAAGCGGCGAATCTGTGCTTCGTCGTCGCGCCAGCCGGCCTTGACCTTCACGTCCAGCTCCAAAAAGACCTGGGTGCCAAAGATGCGCTCAAGATCGCGACGGGCGTCGATACCGATATGCTTGATCATCTCGCCGCCCTTGCCGATGATGATGCCCTTCTGGCCCTCACGCTCAACGTAAATGGTGGCATGCACGCGCAGCACCTTCTTGGTCTGCTCGAGCGCATCGCAGATCACGCCCACGGAGTGCGGGATCTCGTCACGGGTGCGGCGCAGAACCTTCTCGCGCACAAACTCGGCCACAAGGGTCTCGTCGGAAGCGTCGGTACCCATGTCCTCGGGGAACCAACGCGGACCCTCGGGCAAAAAGTGCGCAACGGTATCGATAAAGGCATCGACGTTGAAGTTCTTGACCGACGACGTCACGATCTCGTCGTCATATTCCATGAGCTCGTGGGCGGCCTTGAGCTGTTCCATAACCTGGGCGGGATCGGCCTCATCGGCCTTGGTGAGCACCAGGACCTTTTTGGAACGAGCGTTCTTGACGCGTTCGGCAACCCAAGCGTCTCCCCTGCCGATCGGCTTGGTGGCATCAATCAAAAACGCGACGACATCGACATCGTTCAACTCGAACAGCGCGCTCTTGTTGAGCTCGGATCCCAGACCGTCCTTGGGCTTATGAATACCCGGGGTATCGACAAAGACCAGCTGGTAGCCGGGACGGTTGACGACGGCGCGCATGCGGCGACGGGTCGTCTGGGCCACCGGCGAGGTGATGGCGACCTTTTTGCCATAGCAGGCATTAAGCAATGTGGATTTGCCTGCGTTGGGGCGTCCGACCAGGGCCACGAAGCCGCTGCGGAAACCAGGCTCAACGTCGCCAAAGCCCATAGGACCGTCGTCCTCGTCGCACAGGGCGTCGAGCTCCTCATCGCTCATGCCCTCAAACGGGTCGAACTCCTCGACATCCTCGAGCCCCTCGGTATCCACCGCGTCCAAAGTCTCGTCGTCCAGGATCTCATCGGTAGGCTGCATATTGTCGGACATGGGAATCCCTTTCTAAATAAAGCCGAGCGCGTGGGCAAATACCAGCACGCCCACAATCGCGGCGGTGATGGAAAGAATGTAAACAGAGGCGGCGGCGATGTCCTTCGCACGCTTGGCCAGCGGATGGAGCTCCTGGGTCGCTAGGTCGACGATAGCCTCCATAGCGGTGTTGCACAGCTCGCCGTGAATCACCAGGCCACAACAGATGATAATCGTGGCCCACTCGGCAATGTCGAGGCCCACGATACAGCCGGCAATGACGGTGCACACGCCCGCCACGAGCATGACCTTAATGTTGCGCTCGGTCTTGACGGCGGTGACGAAGCCCTCCATGGCGTAGGAAAACGACTTTAAGAAGGACGGATGGTCCTTGTTCGATCCGGGAATCATAGACGGCTCCTAGTCGTGGGCGTGGTTGGTGATGGGGCCGACGTGGACTAGCTTGGGGTCCTCGCCGCGCTCGAGCGCCAGATCGCGCAGGATGGCGTCCTCGCGGGCCTCCATGACCTCGGCCTCGTCGTCCTCGATATGGTCATAGCCCAGCAGGTGCAGCATGCCGTGTACGAGCATCAGACGACACTCGTCAGCGGGGCTATTGCCAAAACCGGGGGCCTGACGGGCAATAACCTGCGGGGCCAAGATGATATCGCCGAGCTCAAGCGTCTCGTCGGCGGGAATATCCTCGTCAAAGGCCGAGTCGCATTCAAACGAGAGCACATCGGTGGTGCGGTCGATACCGCGCCACTCGTGGTTGAGCTCGTGCATCTCGTCCTCGTCGACATACGAAAGGGAAATCTCGACTTCACGCTCAACGCCCTCGGCGGCAAGCACAACCTCGCAGATGTGCTCCACCTCCTGCGCGTCGAGCAGCGCATCGAGCTCGGCATCGTTGCTGATCAATACACTCAACGGGACTCCTTTCGGTCACGTACGCGCTTCTCGCGCACATCATCATAAGTATCGTATGCCTCGACGATACGACCCACCAGGGCATGGCGCACCACGTCGGCACGCTCGAGGTGCGAAAATGCGACATCATCGACACGGCCCAAAATCTTCTCGACATCCGCCAAGCCACCACGACGACCCACCAGGTCACGCTGGCTCAGGTCGCCGGTAATCACGAACTTGGAGTTGAAGCCCAGGCGCGTCAGGAACATCTTCATCTGCTCGGGCGTGGTATTTTGCGCCTCGTCGAGCACCACGAAGGCATCACTCAGCGTGCGGCCGCGCATGTAGGCAAGCGGGGCGATCTCGATCACGCCGCGCTCCATAAGCTCATCGGTGCGCTCGCGATCCATCATGTCAAAAAGGGCGTCGTAAAGCGGACGCATGTAGGGATCGATCTTTTCCTCGAGGGTGCCGGGCAAAAAGCCCAGATTCTCCCCCGCCTCGACAACCGGACGCGTCAAGATCAGACGGCCCACCTCGTGACGCTTGAGCGCGGCAACGGCGAGCGCCATAGCCAGATAGGTCTTACCGGTACCGGCAGGACCCAAGCCAAACGTGATGGTATGCGAGCGGATGGCATCCACATAGCGCTTTTGCCCGAGCGTCTTGGGGCGAATGACGCGGCCGCGATACGAAAGCAGCACGTCATCGCGAAGCGACGTAGCCTCGTGCTCACCGTCGCGCAAGACGGCCAGGCAGCGAGAGACATCGTCGGCAGACAGCGTGCGCCCGGCGGCCGCCTCGCGAAAAGCGTGCTCGAAAAAGCGCACCACGAGTTCGACCTCGTCCGGGTCGCCGCTCACGGAGATGCTATCGCCACGGGCGACCACATGGGCGCGAACCAAGCTCTCAAGCGCACGAAGGACGCCGTCGCCGGCGCCCAAAACGCGCGAGGGATCAATTCCCTCGGGAACGGTAAGTCTAATCTTCGAGGCTTCCATGAACCTCCCTGCGTGCATGGGCCAAGCCGGAATCATCGACTCCGATGATAGCAACATCGAGCAGGCACGGGGCTGTAAGTCCACAGGTATCGTCAAGACGGGCATGATGGAACGAGCCGAGCGTCAGGTTGTCACCATACTCGAGCACGGCACGCTCGACCGTGCCCACGCGACGACGAGCGTCGGCAATAGCGAGCTCCTGTGCGGCGGCCCGCATACGGCGGCTGCGCTCGGCCATAACCTCGGGTGGCACCTGGTCGGGCATGTCGGCAGCAAGGGTACCGGGACGCTTGCTGTAGCGGAACACGTGCATACGCGAGAAACCCACACGGCGGCACAGCGCCAGCGATTCCTCGAACTCCTCGTCCGTCTCACCGGGAAAACCGACGATGACATCGCACGAAAGGGACGCCTGGGGCAAGTTGGCGCGAATCATACGCACCGTGTCCTCAAAGGCCTCGGCGCTATAGGGACGGCCCATGCGATGCAGGGTCGCCGTGCAGCCGGACTGCACGGGCAGGTGCAAAAACGGGGCGATACGCTGCGGGTAGCGCGCCATAACCTTAAGCAGGCGCTCGGAGATATCCATGGGCTCGACCGAGGAAATGCGCACATGCGGGATAGACGTGCGCTCCATGATGGCCTCGAGCAGCTCATCGATTTCGACATGCTCGTCGGTCGCGCTCTTGCCATCGTAGGCACCCAAGTTCACACCGGTCAGCACCACCTCGGGAACGCCGGCCTCCTGGGCCTCACGAACTTGCTCGAGCACGGACTCGACGGGCACGGAGCGCTCGGGGCCGCGCGCCTTCCACACAATGCAATAGGTGCAGCGGTGGTTGCAGCCGTCCTGAATCTTCACGCCCAGGCGAGAGCGACCGAGCGCATCGACCACCTCGCCATCGCTGCAGGCGGGAACGCTATCGGACTCAACGCCCAGCACCTCGCAGGCACGTTCGGCGACATCGATCTTGGACGGCTCGGCGATAACGCGATCCGAAAGCTCCAGCAGCTCCTCGGGATGCAAATTAACCACGCATCCGGTCACGACCACATAGGGCTCGTTTGGATGGGCCAGCGCATGACGGACGGCCTTACGGGTCTTGGCCTCGGCCTCGCCCGTAACGGCACAGGTGTTAATGACGATCAGATCGGCATCCTGGGGCTCCACAATAGCAAAGCCCAGGCGCATAAGATCGGCAGTGATACGGTCAGACTCAACCCGGTTGACGCGGCAGCCGAGGTTGACGACGGAAATATGGGGTGCGAGCACGCGGGCTCCTTAATCGAGGATATCGTCGAGGGCACTCTTGATACGGTCGGTCACCGACTTCTTACCAGAAGCGACGTCATCGCCCATCTCATCGGCAAAAGCACGGAGCAGCTCGCGTTGCTTATTGGAAAGATTGGTGGGAACGACCACGCGCAGCTGCACGATCAGGCGGCCACGCGAACCGCCACCGCCAATGCGCGGCATGCCGTAATTATTGACGTTCACGGTGTCGCCGTACTGGGCGCCGGCGGGAACCGTCACCTTAACGACCTCGTCGGGCATAATGCCCTCGACCTCGATCTCGCAGCCGAGCGCAGCCTGCGCAATCGAGATATCGCTCACCAGGTACAGGTCGTCACCGTTGCGCTTAAAGCGCTCATGGTCGGCAACGCGCACGTTGACAATCAGGTCGCCCGAAGGCTCGCCGCGAAGGCCGGCCTCACCAAAGCCGCTCACACGCAGCTGGCGACCGGTCGAAACGCCGGCGGGAATATCGATGTCGATCTTTTCGTGCGAAGGCGTGCGGCCCTGGCCGTCACAGGTCTCGCAGGGATGATCGATGACCGTGCCCTCGCCGTGGCAGTCGGGGCAAGGCGAAGAGGACTGGACCTGGCCCAAAAAAGAGCGCTGGACCGTGGTGACATAGCCCGTGCCGTGGCAGCGGCTGCACTGTTTTTCGGTCGCACCGTCAGCCTTGCCCGTACCGTTGCAATCCTCGCAGGGAGCAAGGCGGTCATAGCTGATCGTCTTTTTGCAGCCGAGCGCCGCCTCCTCGAGCGTCACCGAAAGCGAGATGGCCATGTCACGTCCGCGACGACGCTCACGACGGCTGCGGGCGCCACCACCGGCACCGCCGCCAAAGAACGACGAGAACAAGTCGTCCATGCCCATGCCACCAAAGATATCGTTGATATCGACGTAGCCCGAACCACCAGGGCCGTCGGCGGTGCCGTAACGGTCGTAGTTAGCACGCTTCTGCTCATCGGAAAGAACGGAATAGGCCTCGTTGAGCTCCTTGAACTTGGCCTCGGCCTCGGGGTCGTCCGAAACATCCGGATGTACGGTACGGGCCTTCTTTAGAAACGCGCGCTTAATCGTCCGCGCGTCGGCATCCTTGTCGACGCCAAGTACCTCGTAGTAATCCCTATTATCCGACACGACCGAATCCTTCCGACTTTCATTATTGTCACAGTGCGTCCTATACCCAAGCTGGGCCGACCGCAAACAGAGGGTTTGATGTTATTGCATTTGGTACGGCGAAAGCATGGCCCGTTGCGAGCAGCTCGCAAACCAAACCGACACGAGCGCGAACATGAAGCCGTTGGCAAAACCGTTGGCAAACTGCATCGCGCCGCGCTTCCACCACAGCAGGCTGCGATGAAGCACACCGTCCGAAAGCACCATGAACAGGCCCATGGCAAACGGAATAAAGCACATCACGGCAAAGGCCGAGAACACGCCCGAGATGGCCGAGAGTACCAAAAACGGCGCCACAATGCCCATCAGGTAAAAACCGGTACGAGCTTTGCCTTCCAAGCGCTCGGCCTCAACATGGGCGCGGCCGACCAGATCGCCACCCGGGGCACCGTTAGTGCCGGCATGACCCATGCCGCTAATGCGGACCTCGTCGCCATCATGCGTGCCGGCAGGAAACTCAATCGTCTGCTCGGAGGTTACGCGAGTACGACCGCTGCCGCCGCAATCGGGACAAGGGTCCGCCACGACCTTACCGGAACCGCCGCACTCGGGGCAGACCGACTGGAACGTGCCCGCGCCAAACAGGAAGGACAGGTCGACGTCGATGTGGCCGCGGCCACCGCAGCTCGGGCAGGGATGGGCATGCTCGGACGAAACAGAACCCGAGCCTCCGCAGTGGCCACAGGTATCGAAACGCGTGTAGCGAACGGTCTTGCGGGCACCACCCTTGGCCTCCTTGGCGTCCAGTTTGATATCGACGACCACGTTGGCGCCGTTCTCGGGATTGTAGGCAGCCTGCCCGCGACGTTGCTGGCCCCAGGCGCCACCAAAGGGAAAGCCGCCCTCAAAGGGATTGCCATAGCCCGTGTTGCCGGCGTAGCCGCCACCATAGGGCGAAGCTGTAGGAGCACCGGCAAAGGGATTGCCAGAACGCATGGCGTCGTAGCGCGCACGTTTTTGCTCATCCGAAAGCACGGCGTAGGCCTCGGAAACCTCTTTAAACTTTTCCTCGGCACCCGGCTCTTTGTTGACGTCCGGATGGAGCTTGCGGGCCTTTTGCTGGAAGGCCTTTTGAATATCACGCGAGGTGGCGTCCTTGGAGACACCCAGAATCTCGTAGTAATCTTTTTCGTTCATCGTCGCCATGCGCGGCAACCTCCTGCTCACAGCAGCGTATATATTCCGGTAATTCTACCCGAGCAGCCTAAGCTAGATCCCAAAACAGCTCGAACAGAACATTTCCATCGAGCCAGCCCAAGTGGGTCGGCGCCAGACGTGCTCGAACATGGCCCGCGACGACATCTGCCGAAGTGAAGGGTCCCTCATGGACCCCGAGCGTCTCGGGCACCCAAGTGGCAAGGCCCAACTCGAGCGCGCGATCGCAAGCAGCTGTCAGCTCGCCCGTTGGGATGACGCAAGCCGCACGAACCAACAGGTCGGACGCAATACCACGCGTCATGCGACAAGCGAGCATCAGGTCTTCAGCCGCAGCCTCACGCTGCGACAGATATTCGGCCTCGAACGCCGTCGCGTCATCGTTACGTTGCACCAGACGCACGCGATACGAATCGCCTCGAGAAGACACGCCGGGGAACAAACCTGTAAGACGGTCGAAATCCTCGGCGTCGAGCATGCCCGCGGCAGAACGACCCAGGCCCAGGTAGCCCCGTCCGGTCCAGTAGGCAATGTTATGGGCGCACTCATAGCCGTCGAGCGCGTAGCTCGCCACCTCATACGGGTGATAGCCGGCGGCACCCAGGAGCTCGCGTGCCACGTCCATGCATGCGGCCTGAAAATCCTCATCAGGCTCGAGCGACTCGTCGCGGCACGCCATGCGATAAAGGGGAGTCCCCTCCTCAAGCGTGAGCGGATAGACCGACACATGATGCGGAGCCGCCGCGAGCACGCCATCGAGCGTGCGCTTCCAACTCGCTGCGGTCTGCCCGGGAAGTCCGCACATAAGGTCGCACGACACGTCAAGTCCAGCGTTCTTGACCGTCGCGATGGCGGCGAGCGCCCGATCGGCATCGTGAATACGGCCGATGGCGGTAAGTTCGCTGTTATCGAGCGTTTGCACGCCCAGAGAGACGCGTGTGACACCAACCTTGGCAAGCGCAGCGGCAAGCTCGGCGGTCAGCGACTCAGGATTGGCCTCGCAGGTAAACTCAACGGGGGCGCACCACGCACGAACACGCCGCGCCAGCTCCACCAAGCGCTCCCCCGCCAGCGACGGCGTACCGCCGCCAACATAGACGGTGCGGATCTGGTCAAGGCCCCCAGCTTTGCCAAAAGCATCGAGGCGCGCGAACAACTGCTCAAAATAGACATCGAGCGCAGCGCTCAGGTCGCACGGAGCAAAACTGCGCGAGTCAAAGTCGCAATACCGGCACTTTTGGGCGCAAAACGGCACGTGCGCATACAGCGCGGTAACGGCCACCCTTAAGCCTCCAGCGGATGAGGGGGCACCGATTCGCCGGCGGCAAGTGCGGCCTCGCAGGCCACCACATCGCGCTCGATCTCATCGACCAGCGCCATGAACTCCTCATACGTGGAGCAGCGCACCACATGGGCACGCCAAGCGGCGGCATGGGGCATGCCTTTTAAGTACCAGCTTGCGTACGTACGGGCACGCGACATGAGCGGCAGGAGCTCATGCGTCAGCGTTAGGTGCTCACGCAGGGCGTCTAGGCGCTCGACGGAGCTGCGCGCCGGCACCGGCATGCCATCGAGCACAAGGGCGCGAGCATCACCGAACACCCAGGGGTTGCCGTAGATGCCGCGCGCGATAAACACCGCGCTGGCACTCGAGCCTTGCAGATGCTCAGCAGCGTCCTCGGCCGAGAACACATCGCCCGAACCGATCACAGGTATCTCGACGGCATCTGCGACCTCATCGACGACCGACCAATCGGCCTGGCCGGTATAGAGCTGCGTGGCGCAACGACCATGCACGGCGACTGCGGCAGCCCCTGCGCCCTCAAGCATCTGGGCAAATGTCGCGGCATTGCGGTCCTCGGCATAAAAGCCTTTGCGAATCTTGACGGTCACGGGCACATGCGCCGCGCCCACCGCCGCCTCGACGATTTTCTCGGCCAAATCGGGCGTGCGCATAAGGGCCGAGCCCTCGCCCTTGGTGACAACCTTGCGGGCAGGACAGGCCATGTTGATGTCGATGAGCGACAGGCGATCGCCAACGCGCTCCTCGACGGCGGCGACGGCGCTCGCAAACTGATCGGGCTTGGAGCCAAAGAGCTGCACGCAAATCTGCTGCTCCTCGTCGGCCGGTAGCACCAGGCGCCAGGTCTTGTTGCTGGCATAGGCAAGACCCGCCACGCTCACCATCTCGCTGTAGGCAAGGTTGGCACCGCGGCGGCGGCACATGATGCGGTAGGCAGGGTCGGTCACGCCCGCCATGGGAGCCATAAGGAACGGCTGCTCGGCATAAGCGCCCAGCAGCCGCTTGCTGTATTCAGAAAGCGCCATAGACCTACTCGTCCACCTTGAGGATCGCCATAAAGGCCTCCTGCGGGACCTCGACCGATCCGATGGCCTTCATGCGCTTCTTGCCCTCTTTCTGCTTCTCGAGCAGCTTGCGCTTACGCGAGATATCGCCGCCGTAGCACTTGGCAAGCACGTCCTTGCGACGCGCCTTGACGGTGGAGCGGGCAATGATCTTGTTGCCGATAGCACCCTGGATGGGCACCTCGAACAGCTGACGCGGGATGATCTCCTTAAGTTTGTCGCACAGACCACGGGCCAGGCCATAAGCCTTGTCCTTATGGACGATAAACGACAGCGCGTCCACCTCGTCGCCCGAAAGCAAGATATCGAGCTTCACAAGCTCGGAGGGACGGTACTCGTTGAACTCGTAGTCGAGCGAGGCATAGCCCTTGGTACGGCTCTTGAGCTGGTCAAAGAAGTCCAAGATGAGCTCGGCAAGCGGCATATCGAAGCGCATCTCAACCGACTTGCTCGTGAGATGGATCATGTCGGTAGTAATGCCGCGGTGCTCGATGGCGAGCTGCATGACGGCACCCGTATACTCGGGCGGGCAGATGATCTTTGCCTTGAGGTAGGGTTCCTCGATGCGCTCGATGCGCGTGGCCTCGGGAAGATCCTGCGGGCTGCGGACATCGATCATTTCGCCGTCGGTCTTGTAGACGTGATAGTCGACCGAGGGACTCGTGGCAATGAGGTCCAGGTTGAACTCGCGCTCCAGGCGTTCCTTGACGACTTCCATGTGCAGCAGACCCAGGAAGCCCACGCGGAAGCCAAAGCCGAGCGCCACCGAGGTCTCGGGCTCCCACACCAACGACGGATCGTTGACGTGCAGCTTATCGAGCGCGTCACGCAGGTTCTCGTAGTCCTTGTTATCGATCGGGAACAGGCCCGTATAGACCATGGGCTTGGCCTCGCGGTAGCCGGGAAGCGGCTCGGGGCAGGGATTCGACGCCCACGTGAGGGTATCGCCCACGCGAACGGCCTCGGGGTCCTTCAGGCCCGTGACCACGTATCCGACCTCGCCGACCGTGAGCGCGTCGACCGGGGTCTCGGCGGGACGCTTGACGCCCACGCCATCGACCAAAAAGTCGCCCTTTGCCTGCATCATGCGCAGGGTATCGCCCTTTTTAATGGAGCCGTCAAAGACGCGCACCGTGGCGACGACGCCACGATACTCGTCGAAGTACGAATCCAGGATGAGTGCCTTGAGCGGCGCGTTCGCATCGCCCTTGGGCGGAGAGATCAAAAAGACAATGGACTCCAGCAGATCGTGGATGCCCTCGCCGGTCTTGCCCGAGACACACACGGCATCATCGGCAGGGATCGCCAGGTCATCCTCGATCTCGGTCTTAACCTCGTCGGGATGAGCCGAGGGCAGGTCGATCTTGTTGATGGCCGGCACAATGTCCAGATTGGCGTTCATGGCGAGCGTCGCGTTAGAGACGGTCTGCGCCTCAACGCCCTGCGTGGCGTCGACAACGAGCACCGCGCCCTCACAGGCTGCCAGCGAGCGCGAGACCTCATAGGTAAAGTCCACGTGGCCCGGCGTATCGATCAGATTGAACTGATACGTCTCGCCATCGTCGGCGTCATAGGACACGCGAACGGCATTGGACTTGATCGTGATGCCGCGCTCGCGCTCGATATCCATGGTGTCGAGCAGCTGCGACTCCATGTCGCGTTCGTCGACGGTATGGGTGAGTTCGAGGATACGGTCACTGATCGTGGACTTGCCATGGTCGATGTGCGCAACGATTGAGAAGTTGCGGATGTGGGAAATGTCAATTGAAGTATTCATGCGGACTATCTTACCCGAGCGGTACAAAAAATGGAGCCTGTTCCATAAAACAGGCTCCATTTATGCGCGTAATCTGTTTGGTGTGAAATTTACAACTTAGGCGTTGATGCTGTTCACGAGCTTGGCAAGACCGGACTTGCGGTTGGAAGCCTGGTTCTTGTGGATAACATGCTTGGCGGCAGCCATGTCGAGACGCTTGGTGACGGTCTTGAGGGCAGCCTGGGCCTTCTCGGCGTCGCCCTCGGCGACGGCGGACTGGACGTGCTTGGTCAGCGTCTTGAGCTCGGACTTGACAGCCTTGTTACGCATGCGAGCTGCCTCATTGGTGCGGATACGCTTCTTCTGAGACTTGATGTTTGCCACTTCTGGAGTTCCTTTCGAGTTCCTTGCAAAAAATGTATGACACCTCTGAGACACGGTGAGGTCATGCAAGCGCCTACTATAGCACGCTCCCCCTCAAAGGGATAGAACGAATTTGTCAAATAGGCAGGTATCATCACGATTTTCTCAAGATGTTCGTAATCCAGAGCAAAAGCGCGGTCTCAGAATCGGCCGAACCCTTGAGCGCGAGCTCCACATCAACGGCGCCCTCGAGCGCTGCGACGAGCTCTGCCATCGAAAAGCGACGTGCCCAGGTCAGGTGATTCTTGACCTGCCAGGACTGGAGCTTGAGCGTTGCGGCCAGCTCACGACCCTGTCCGCGCGCATCGAGCGCCTTGGCAACGATAAGCTCGCGAATGCGGCCGCACAACAATGTGTAAGTCCACACGTAGCTCTTGGCGGGCAGTAGATTGAAGAGCGCGAGCGAGCGGCGCATGTCACGGGCCGAGACTGCATTGAGAAAGTCCCAGGGTTGAACCTCGGCCGTACGTACAATCAAGCGCTCAACGTCGGCAAGCTCAATCTGGGGCGCCTCGACCATCTGGGCGAGCTTAGCCAAGTCGTTATCGAGCATACGAGTGTTTTCACCCGAACGCGAGACGAGCTCCTCGGCGGCCGCCGTCGAGATCGACTTGCCGTGCTGCGTCGCCATCTGCTGCACGCGGCGCGGAAGCTCCCAGCGCTTGGTGCCGGAGCAATCGATCACGGCCTTCTTGTCGATCTTGGCGATCGCCTTATACAGGCGCGTGTTCTTGGCAAGCGAGTCGGCGATGATGAGGCAAACCGTCGTGGGGCTGGGACTCGCCAGATAGTCGACAAGCGGCTCGGAGATCGCTTTGGCGAGTTTTGAGCAGCCGTCAAGGATTACCAGGCGAAACTCGCTGCCCATGGGAAAGGTGTTGAGCGATCCAATAATCGACTCGATATCGGGGTCTTTGGTCATGTCGCGCTCGTCGAGGTTGAACTCGACCATGCCCGTCTTTTCCAGACGCGCTTTCATACGCGAGACGGCGTGATCGCGCTTGACTCCGTCGGTACCGACGATCAGATATGCCGGCAGCAGACCGGTTTCGGACATTGCGCTCCCCTCCCGCAGGCCTTCGTATTCGTTCCGTGCCATTCTAGCCCAGGGGCCCACCACACGCCAACGACGTCATCACGGTCGCTGGCATCGCATCGCAAAGCCATTCGCAGTTGGCGTGACGGTAATGTCGCCGTGTTCGATAGTGCACGCGAACACACCGCCCGCTTCCTTCACGGCATCGATGCAGGCATCGGACGGATGGCCGTATCGATTCCCCTCGCCCGCGCTCGCGAGGGAAAGCTCAGGCTTCAGGACGTCCAGCAACTCGTCATCGACTGAAACCTTAGAGCCGTGATGCCCAAGTTTAAGTACATCAATATCCCCCACCTCCTGCACGAATTCCCGTTCTTGGTCGAGCTCGGCATCACCGGTGAGGAGCATACGCAGGCCCTTGCCTTCCTGAACATAAGAGAGCAGCAGGACAAGCGAGTCCTCATTTCCCTCGCCATCCACGGACTCGAATGGCCACATCACGCGGGCGCAAAATGAGCCGATGTCGACCGTATCCCCACGGCGCACCTGCCGATACTCAACGCCAGGTCGGTTCAATACCTCGGCAGGTGCATCCTCCAGCGCATCCGCCGCCACGGCAATCGTTCCGACCGAAAACCGTTCGAGCACGGCAGGCAGACCACCCCAGTGGTCCTCATCCCAATGCGTCACAAAGACGGCATCGATATGGTGCACGTTATTGCGAACCAACGCCGCTACCACACGCTCGTCGAGCCCGCAGTCGACGAGTGCTACTGCGTCGCCCTGGCGGAAAAGAATCGCATCCGCCTGGCCCACATCGAGCACCGTCACCGAAGGCGGCGCGAATCGATCCCAGTAGACGTACGGAATCGCAGCCAAGAGCACCAGGCATGCAAGCCCCACCGCCATAGGACGTGCGCGGGGACGCGGCCACCAGACCAGCAGAACCGCCAGCACACACGGCACTAGGTAAATCCACATGCTATCGGGCGGCACGCTCACGGATGCACCCGGCACGGCGGCAAACAACTGCTCGAAGAACAGTGCGCAACGGGCGGCAATCATGGGCACAACGAGCGCCCAAGTCCGCAACGGCGCCACGAGCGAAAAGGGAACAAGCACGATCGACACAGCAAGCAGTACGCTCACCACCGGACCGATGACCGCATTTGCCAGTGGAGCAATGAGAGAGAACGTACCGAAGGCGGGAATGGTAATGGGAAGAGTCGCCAGTTGCGAGCACAGCGTAACGGAAAGCGTGCTGGCGACGCCCGATGGCACACGCAGCTCACCCAAAGCGTAGGTCGCATAGGGGCAAAAGCACAGAATGGCTAAAACGCTGGCACATGAAAGCTGAAAGCCCATCTCGAACAGCACCGTCGGTCGCAGTAGCACAAAGATGGACATGGTTACGAAGAGTGCCGATGCGCCGTGCCGGCGACGCCCCGCGCCGTTTACAACAAGCGTCGCGAACACCATGCAGCACGCGCGCACGGCCGAGGGAGACGCGCCCGTAAAGGCAGCGTAGCCCACAAGCGTTATCGCCAATATCGCCCGCTGAAGACCACGCGAACACCGAGTCTTTTGCAATACACCCTCGATTACAAACCCCAGTATAGCCAAATGGCTGCCCGAGACGGCGATAAGATGCGCCGTCCCCGTCACCGAAAACCAGTCGCCCGCCGGTTGGGCGCGCAGCTCGGCCGAACGACCGCAGACGACACCGGCCATGAGCGCGCGCGCCGGGTCGGTCGCAGGCGCGATGGACGCAAGCAGCCCATTTCGCAGTCGAAGCAGCGGCCCCGGAGAGCCCTCATCGACCGACACAATCCGAACGGCTTTAACCTTGCGCACCTCGCCTCGGAGCACGCGCGATCGTCCATACGCATCGTTCTCAAAACGTGAAACGCGACCGATAACACGCACGTGCGCCCCGACCTTGAGCTCGCGGTCACACGATAGGCGAACCGTTGCCAAGTTCTTACCGTCTGCGCGTGCCTCGCAGGTATAGGAATACACGTCGTCGTTTATGGATGGATCACCCTGCACGACAAACTCGAGGCCGCTTGCCGCTCGACCGTCGAGCGCCTTCGAGGCGTTAAGCGCGCCCACAGCCCACCACGCCGAGACGACCGCTCCCGCCACGAGACCAACGGACGCGGTATACAGCCACCGCTTCCAAGGAGCAAGCGGCGCACAAAATTGAGCCAGCACAACGAATACCGCCGCCGCAACGGGAATGGCCCATAGCAGCCCGACCGCCGGCGCCTGCTCCCTCAGCAGCACATCAGCGGCCACGTTGAGCACCAAGGCGCAGCTCATGCACACGCCGGCACACAGAGCCATCGTCCACGGCATCAAGGGCCGCGGAGGCATCACATGCTCGCGCTCTGTCGCACTCATACGCAGATGCAATCTTTGATTTTGGCAAGCTTCTTCTCGCCGATTCCCGACACACGCATCAGATCGTCAACCGAGGCAAAAGCACCGTTCTTTGTACGCTCATCGATAATCGACTGTGCCATGGAGGGACCGACGCCCGAGAGCGTCTGCAGCTCTGCCGCGCTTGCCGTATTGATATTTACTAGGCCTGTTGCGCCACTCACACCCGATGATGCGGAAGCCCCACCATCAACACCGGCTTCCGCAATGGACGCCTGCTGCTCCCCTACCGTTGGAACGTGAATCTTCTGTCCATCGACGACCTTAGATGCCCGATTGAGCCCCGTAACGTCTGCCTCGGGCGCCAGCCCGCCGGCGGCATCAATCGCCTGAGCCACCCGCGCGCCGTCCTTGAGACGATATACACCGGGCGACACAACGGCGCCATCGACATCGACATAGACCTCTGCCGCGGCAGAAGCCTTAGTCGAAGAACCTTCGGATGTCTTTCCGCTCGAGGCATCACCGGATCCCGGCTCCACCAACGAGCCCAAACCATCAGTGCGCTCAAACGACACGCCACCGGCACCGCCGCCAAGGTTCGCCATCGCCAGTCCGCTCGCCATCGCAATGACGACCAGTATCGCCATCACCACTGCCTTATGACCGAACAGCTTGTCCGCCAAGCTGTCCATCCGTTTGACCCGTTCGTGTTGTTCGCGCTGCGCCATAGCAAAACCTCCCAACACCATCGTGTCAGGAAAGGAGTTCCGCAACAGCCACGCTCCAAAACCGGTTTTTGCGGTCAAACCAAAAACTGACCAAAACCATGCACAAATCTGTCCATTTATTCAGGCACACGTCAGCAAATGAACACTTAGCCGCAAAATGCCCAGATAGCAAAAAACCGACGATGCAGGCGCATCGTCGGTCTATGCACAAATTTACTCGTGATCTTGGTAAATCTCACGCGGAGCAAGCTCCGAATGTTTGCGTTTTAAGGTCTTAGGGGCCTTATACGTGTTGCTCTCGAAGTCGATGTACTCGGTCTGCTTGAGCAAGCGCTCGATCATCTCATCGTGATCGAACAACTCCCAGGCCTCATGCACGGCATCGAGTTTAGCGTGCGTCTCGGGACGGCGAGGCATAAACAGCGTGCAGCAGTCGGGAGCGGCCTCAGTCGAGATATCGAACGTACCGATCTCCTCGGCGCGCGCGATGATCTCCTGCTTGTCCGAACCGATGAGAGGACGGAACACGGGGATCTTCACGGCCTCGTTGACGGCCATGATATTCTCAAGCGTTTGGGAGGCAACCTGTCCAAGCGATTCGCCCGTCACGATGGCCTTGGCTCCCTCGATGTGTGCAATGCGCTCGGCAACCGAATACATAATGCGGCGATACATGATCACGCGCAGGTTGCTGGGACAGGTGACCGAAATCTCACGCTGGCAGTCGCCAAACGGCACCACGTACAGGCGGCCGATCTGGACACCCGGCTCAAGCGCACGGATGATGTCCTGCACCAAATACTCGCTCGTATCGGGCGTCTGCGGACGACCGGAGAAATGCACCGGCACGCACACCGCGCCGCGACGCGCGAGCATCCAGGTCGCCACCGGAGAATCGATACCCGACGACAGCAGCGTCACGACCTTGCCGGCAGAACCAACCGGCAGACCGCCCACGCCGCGCTCGGAGCGCGCGTACACATAAACGCTACCCTGGACCACCAGTACGTGCACCATCGCATCGGGGTCGTGCATTTGAACCTTTTTATCGGGGAAGGCCTCACACAGCACCTCGCCCACCTGACGATTAATATCAATCGAGGTGAGCTCATAGTCGGTATTGGAGCGCTTGGCGTGCACCTTAAACGAATCGAAGGAACCAAACTCGCGCAGCGCCTTCACGGCGGCGGCACAGTACTCCTGAGGGTCGCGATTGGTGTGATACGCCAAAGACACACGAGCAACACCGGGAACGGTGCGAATGACACGCGCCGCCTCGTCGGCCTGATGCTCGTTAAAGGTCACGAGGATATAACCGGAAATTCGAGTCACTGCATTCACGGAAAAGGCGGCCAAGGCCGCCTTGATGTTATCCATGAGGATATGCTCAAAATGTGCGCGGTTCTTACCCTTCAGTCCAACCTCGTGATAGTGGACCAGGCAGACGCGAGCCGCCATTTAGGCTTCAGCAACCTTGTGGCCGAGCGCCTTCTCGTAACGGGCCTCGTCGTAAGAGATGTCGCCGTCGACAATCTCGTCCATAGCCATCGAAATGGTATCGGCACCGGAAAGCCCGATGGTGATGTCATCGACATCCTGGACGGCAAGCACGCGGTTGTGCTGGCCACGCAGCATGCTATTGATGTCGCAGGCGCGCTTGGAGGCAAGCGAAGCAAGCAGGAAGCGGTTGTGATCGGTCTTCTCCAGAAGATCGTCAATGCAAGGCTTTACAACGGACACGGACCTCAGATCCTTTCATGCATATCGAGAACGCGAACGAGCTCATCGGTCGCGCGGTCGAGATCGTCATTTACCACGACGTCGTCGTAGCGGTCGGCAAGGGCAAGCTCATCGGCGGCGTTTGCCATACGCAGCTCAATCGTCTCGGGCGTCTCGGTACCGCGACCGACTAGACGCTCGCGGAGCACCTCAAGCGAAGGCGGCTTGATAAAGATCAGCACGGCCTCGGGGAAACGCTCCTTCACCTGCAGGGCGCCCTGGACATCGATCTCCAAAATCAGAGATGCGCCAGAGGCGAGCTTGGATGTGACCTCGCTCACCAACGTGCCGTAGCAGTTACCGTGGACCTCGGCCCACTCAACAAACTCACCGTTTGCCACGCGGCGGTCGAACTCCTCGCGCGTCAGAAAAAAGTAGTTGACGCCGTCGACCTCACCTTTGCGTGGTGCTCGCGTGGTAGCCGAAACCGTCAGGCCCAGGTTCGAGCGGCGCTCGCGCACACGAGTGACGAGCGTACCCTTCCCTGCGCCTGACGGTCCAGAAATCACAAAGAGCTTGGAATCCTGAGCGCTCACTTATTTGGTCAGCTGCTCGAGGAGCTGCTCGCGCTGACGGACGCCGAGGCCCTGGACGCGACGGGTAGCGGAGATACCGAGCTCCTCCATGATCTTGGCGGCCTTGGCCTTGCCATAACCAGGGAGAGACTCGATGAGGGTGGAAACCTTCATGCGGGAAGCGATGGGGTCATCGGAGTTGA